>JANMHA010000361.1:0-36238 GCA_031374925.1 Pirellula sp.
GGAGCCCATTAGCGACAAAGTAGAGCAGTTATCCCAACTGCTCAAAGGAACAGAGAGTAGAGCGGTTGTCCCAACCGTTTTGAAATGACCTCGGAACGATTAACCATCGTTTTACCATGAATCACAACGATTGAGACAATCGTTTTACAATCAACACCAATCCGGAAACGACACAAGTGGCAAAGGTAATCGTTAACGATATCGAAGTCGATGCAGATGCCAAGGACAATTGCATCCTGGCGGCCCGCAAGGCCGGCGTCGAGATCCCACATTACTGCTGGCATGAGGCTTTGTCCGTGGTCGCATCCTGCCGAATGTGCTTGGTCGAGGTGGGCGAACGGAAACCCGATGGCACTGTGGTTATGGGCCCCAAGTTGGTTCCCGGCTGCCAAACGCCGATCCGAGAAGGGACGGTCATTCGCACCGATTCGGAAAAGGTAAAAACAGCTCAGCAGATGACGCTCGAGTTGCTGTTGCTGAATCACCCACTCGATTGCTCGATCTGCGATCAAGCTGGCGAGTGCTATCTGCAGGACTACACCTACAAGTATGGAAACCCGGTGAGCCGCTTGGACGAACCCAAGATTCAGCGGATGGACAAGTATCATATTGGCGAACAGATCGCTTTGTTCACCGACCGATGTGTCATGTGCACACGCTGCGTTCGATTCACACGTGAGATCAGCGGTACGGCTGAATTGCAAGTTACCAATCGCGGAAGCCACGAGGAGATCGACGTCTTCCCTGACATGCCATGCGATAACAAGCTGGCTGGCAATGTGGTCGACCTGTGTCCGGTCGGTGCGCTGTGCAGCAAGGACTTCATGTATAAAAAACGCGTCTGGTGGCTTAAGAGCGCCAACAGCGTCTGCACTGGTTGCTCAACAGGCTGCAGTATCCATGTGGACGAGAACGAAGACAAGGTTTATCGGCTGAGGCCTCGTGACAATCCGCTGGCTCAGGGCCACTTCATGTGCGACGAAGGTCGTTTTGGCTTCAAGTACATCCACGATGAGCGACGTCTGCAGAGACCCAAGCTGTCCAACGCTTTCGTTTCGGCGACATCGCCGAGCAAATCGCCGAACACGAATGGCTCAGCGGATTTGAATTTTGCGGACCCTTGGGTCGATGTTTTGTCCGTCACTCGGTCCAAGATCAAAGAAGCGGTTAAGACGGACGCGAGAGGTTTTGTCGCCGTACTTTCGCCGTTCATGTCGGTGGAAGAAGCGTATTTGCTGGCCAGCTATCTCAAGAGCCTAGACAAAAAGGTTCGACTGGTGCTGGGGCGAGTCCCGGTCGTCGGCAGCGATGACAAGTATCCGAAGGGTGCCAAGGGAGAATCACCTGCGGCCGACAAAGTGAAGTTCACGATTCGCTCGGAGAAGTGTCCCAATCGGCTCGGCGTGGAAACCATCCTGCGTCATTTTGAGGGAGAGCTCGTTACGCTTGAACAGGCAGTTGCTCGTGCGGATGCAACGGCTTGGTATTTTGTTGGAGGCTACAACCAGGGTTGGGTTACCGAAGCAATAGATCGAGCGGTCGGAACTCCATCGCTGCTCGTCGTGCAAGATATATTCGCCTCACCACTTAGCGAGCGAGCGGATATCGTTCTTGCATCAAGCTCGTTTGCGGAACGAGATGGGACCTATGTCAACCACTCCGGTCTTGCCCAAGCGGCCAGCGGTGCTGTTCGCTGTCCCGGCGATGCAAGAGCCGACGGACGCATTTTGATGGAGCTTGCTGAACGCAAAGGGCTTTTCAACACAATGACTTTGAGGAAAGAAATCGGCAAGTCAGTGCCGTCTTTGGTAGCCTTGTCTGCGGGGGATCTCGGCGAAAACGGTGTCAAAATCTCGTTGGCGAAAGAGCCCATTTATTCCTGATTGCTCCGCGTCTCCATACGAAGATTAACGAATCCAACACTAACCCTAAAAACGATCCATGTTCGACTACCTCAAGCAAATTTGGCCAACACTCTGGCCAACCCTGGCTGCCATCGGCGTAATCCTCGCCTTTGTGCCGTTGATTGGATTGTATAGCACTTTCATTGAACGCAAATTGGCCGCGTACGTGCAAGACCGAGTTGGCCCCAATCGGGTCGGACCTTTCGGGCTTTTCCAAGCCATCGCGGACGGGATCAAGATTTTTCTCAAAGAGCAAGTCATCCCCGATCACGTTTATACTTTTTTGTACTTCATCGCTCCAACGTTTAGTTTGATGACGGCTATGTTCGCGTTGGTGGTGATGCCATTTGGCCCCGTTCCCACCGAATACACCGGGGGTTTCCGATTCGTGGTGGCTCCAGGCATCGACATTGGAATCATGATGATGATCGCGATCAGTTCCCTCTCCGCGTACGGCATTATTTTGGGTGGATGGGCGTCCAACAACAAGTATTCGCTGTACGGAGCCATTCGATCCTGCGCTCAGTTCATCAGTTACGAAATCCCTTTGGGGCTTTCCATTATTGGCGTGATCGCGGCTGCGGGTTCGCTCAACATCGAGCAGATCGTTGCCACCCAGGGTGGAGGTTTCTGGAACTGGAACATCTTCTGGCAACCGCTGGCGCTGCTGGTGTTTTTTACCAGCGCGCTGGCCGAAACCAATCGTCTGCCGTTCGATTTGCCGGAGTGCGAGCAAGAGCTTGTCGGCGGTTTTCATACCGAGTACGGCGGGATCAAATTTGTCTTGTTTTTCCTGGCGGAATATACCCACATTGTTACTGTGAGTTTCTTGACAGCCCTTTTGTTCTTTGGTGGCTGGCATTTCCCTGGTTTGACTGGGCCGGTGGATGGCACGGTCGTCGGTATGTTGCTGCGAGCATTTGTGTTGGTCTTCAAGGTGACTTTGGTGGTGCTGTTCATCATGTTGCTGCGTTGGTCGTTGCCTCGATTTCGCTTTGACCAGCTGATGGGCTTGGCATGGAAGGGGCTCATTCCGCTTGGACTGCTGAACCTGCTGTGCGTGGCAGTTGTGCTCACGCTGGACCTGCCAAAACATTATCTTGCGTTGACTGCTTTGTTTTTGGTCGCGGGATCTATGATCAGCGCGCGGCACTTGAAGTTGACAATCAATAGACCACGTTCCGAAGGTCGACCAGCGACCGGTGTGAATCTGACGGAGAGCGCGATATGACAACCAAGAAGTCAAAAACAGTTAAGTGGGGTGAGGAGCCAAAGCTTGGCTGGATAGACGCCATGTATTTGCCAGCGATCGCATCGGGACTCGCAACGACCTTGCGTCATGTTTTCGCGGGAAAGGTCACCACGCGGCAGTATCCTGAGGTGGAACCGGATATTCCGCCGAACTATCGCGGAGTGCATCGACTCAACCGCGATGAAGAAGGACGAGTCAAGTGCGTGGCCTGTTACATGTGCCAAACAGCTTGTCCTGCCAACTGTATCGAAATCATCGCAGCCCCAGCTCCGAAAGACGATCCGCACTGGAAGGATCGAGATAAGTTCCCGCAAACGTTTACGATCGACGAGCTTCGGTGTATCTATTGTGGCATGTGCGAAGAGGCTTGCCCGGTCGATGCTATCGAGTTGACAAGTATTTACGACTTGACTGGCTACACACGTCAGGAGCTGGTCTTCGACAAGGAAAAGCTGCTGTCCATTTACGACGAAACGTCAAAAACGGGGAAAGATCCCATTAGGACCAATCGCGGCGCACTTGGACCGGCTTCGGTAGAAGCGGCAACCGCATCACAAGGCCCACCACCTCCAGGTCGCGGAAGCCACGGTTAATCCAACCATTTTCGTCAATACAAAATGAATCTACTCAAAAACTTACTATTCAACGTAGCCTTCCTTCCGCAGGCGGTGCCTGGCGTATCCGAACAGCCGGTTCTTTACCAGGAAGATCCCGCGCTGATTGAAATGTGGCGGTCGGGTTCGAATCAGTCTTTGACAAGCACTTGGACATTGACGATGCTGATTCCAATCGTTCTTGGCGCCGCTGGGTACCTACTGATTCAACATGGTATAGAAAAATCCCGCGCTTTCATCGCAGCGGGTGTGGTTTCTTTGATAGTATCCGTGGGAGTGGCCATCGGATTCACACCTGGAACGTTCGAATCCAGCATGTTGATTGGTTTCTGTGCCTTGGCCACTGGCGGTGGAATTGGATTTTTGGTGGCGCGCGAGCCTGTCTACGCGGCCCTCGGTTTTGCGACAGCAGTGCTGTCGGTTTGCGGTGTACTGTTTATGCAGTCCGCCTTGTTCATCGCTGCGGCAACTATGATTGTGTACGCCGGGGCCACGATAATCATCTTTTTGTTCGTACTGATGTTTGCACAGCAAACGGAATTGCGAAACTACGATGTGCAACTCAACAACCCCTTGGTCGCAGCCACCATCGGTGCGATTCTGCTAGCCACCATTACGATGTGTGTTACAGGCGAGAACGCCATCCTGCCATTGCGACCGGATACGACTCGCTCGATGAGCGCCGCTGACCTTCCTGACAACTTGAGGTCAGAAGCTGGCAAAGAAGTGGCAAAACGAATGGACGCGGTCGCCCCAGGTTTGCGATTCGTTCCGGGATCGACTGCTGGGCTCGGACGTTCCTTGTACACCGACTACCTCATTGCCGTCGAGCTCGCAGGTACAGTACTGTTGGTTGCGACGATCGGCGCAATCGCCTTGGCACAGCGATCCACGGAGACGCAATCGTGAACGAAACACTGACACAAAACTTGCTCGTCTTCGGTGGTGTTCTCTTTGTGATCGGGATGGTTGGTTTTCTGACCCGCCGATCGTTGATTTTGATGTTCTTGTCTTTGGAAATGATGCTTTCGGGTGTGAGTGTGAACCTGATTGCCTTTTCTAGGCACCATCAGAATTACCAAGGACAAATCCTCGCGATCATGGTCTTGACCATTGCGGCCTGCGAAGCGGCAATCGCCTTAGCATTGGTGGTTTCGTTGTATCGACGCAAACAAACGCTCGACATCGCTGCATGGGACGAACTTAGCGAGACGCTGATCCCCAAGGTTATTGACGCTCCTGCATCGCTAACCGAACCTGAACTGGAATTTCCCAAACTGACCCCTGCTGGATTGGACCCATTATCGCGTCCAATTCATGAGAAATTCGACGCGCAATCGAACGAGAACGGTGAGAGTGTGAAAGCAAATACGTTGGAGGCTGGAACGCATGCTTAGTCTTTTTGCTTGGATGGTGCCGCTCGCTCCGTTGGCTGGTAGCATTACCTGCGCGGTGCTGGCGTTTCGCGGAGACCGCAAAATCGCACACTTGCCAGCGATCATCTCGCTACTTTTTGCAGCCCTTTTTACCATCTGTTTGATGGTGTTCGGCGCTCAAGGGGACCACGGCACGGTTTTTTCTGGCTATCGCTATTTCAATGTTGGTAGCCTGACACTGGATATCTCGCTCAAAGTCGATACGTTGTGTTTATCTCTGCTCGCGGTCGTTACCTGCATTTCAGCCATGATTGCGATCTACTCTCGTGACTACATGCGGGATGATCCTGGTTACGCACGCTACTATGCCGTTTTCTGTGGGTTCGTCTTCTCAATGACCATGTTGGTGCTGTCCAACAATCTGCTGATGCTCTATGCCTTTTGGGAAGGGGTAGGGACCTGTTCCTACTTGCTGATCGGTTTTTGGTTTCGCAAGCCAAGTGCAGCCCGGGCAGCTACCAAAGCGTTTTTGGTCAACCGAATAGCCGATTGTGCTTTCCTCATGGGGATCCTTCTGCTCGCTTACGCGGTAGGGCATGTCGAGGGTGCAGAAGCGAGTTTCTTTGCACGACTGAACTTCGACCATATCTTCAATGCCGTTCCGCATATTGCCGTCTACAATCCGGAACTGCTCACAACCATCGGCTTTCTGCTGATGATTGGAGCGATTGGAAAATCCGCTCAGTTCCCTTTCCATGTTTGGTTGCCGGATGCGATGGAGGGGCCGACCCCAGTATCCGCGTTAATCCATGCGGCTACGATGGTTACAGCCGGCGTCTATTTGATGGCTCGCCTGTCACCTTTGTTGGAGTTGACGCCAACGGTCTTAAGTACGGTTGCTTGGTTGGGTGGTATAACGGCATTTATTGGGGCTTGGATGGCCTTATATCAAAGTGACCTTAAGCGAGTACTGGCGTATTCCACGGTAAGTCAACTTGGCTATCTGTTCATGGCGTTGGGTGCCGGAGCTATCAAAGAACTGATGGTTGTGGCTGTCGTCGCTGCTATGTTCCACTTGGTAACACACGCCTTTTTCAAAGCACTGCTTTTCTTGTCGGCCGGCAATGTGATGCATGCGATGGGGGATGTGATCGATATGCGTCAATTCGGAGGACTTCGCAAGGTACTTCCTAAGACCAACATTTTGTTCTTGATTGGTGCGGCGGCCCTGGCAGGCCTGCCACCTTTCGCAGGTTTCTTCAGCAAGGACGGAATTTTGTCCGTGTTGGCTCAAGCCAGTAAAGATGGTGAGTATGGAAATCAGTTTACCGTCCTGCTAGTCCTTGGTTTTGCTACAGCACTCATGACGGCGGTTTATACCTCGCGTGCTTATTTCAGTACATTCTTGGGTACTGAGAAATTGCCTGAAGAAGCGGGTCATCATGCCCATGAAGCGACGAATGTTATGCTTGCACCTATGGCGGTGTTGGCGGTCGGTGCGATTTTGGTTGGGATGCTTCTCGGTCCATCGCACGGAATAAACAACTACTTGCAACAAACGCATGAACTCAGCAGTCACGCGGAACACCACGAAGAACTGTGGGTGATGGTTGCATCGGCTTTGTTGGCGGCTGTTGGCATCGCAATCGGCTACGCATTATCGAAGGCTGACCCAAGTACAGCCACGACTGGGCCGATGGTCGTATTGGCTGATTTTGGCCGTAATCGCTTGTACATCGACTGGCTCTACAGCATTGCAATCGTTGCCCCGTTGGAGTGGTTTGCGCTGATGCTAGGTTGGTTGGACGAACACATCGATTCGATGGCAATGCAAATTGCGTCGATTCCGAGATTATTTGGCTTGGTTGGACAACGCGTCCAAAATGGCCGCGTACCTGGTTACACCTACATGACCGCGTGTGGAATTGCTGCCCTCGCTGTTTGGATCGCTACTCGATAATTTTACGAGACTCATGACCTTTATCATTCCACTCTTAATTCTATTGCCCCTCGTTGTTGGGCTTGGGATCTTTCTTGCCGGAAGAAAAGGCGATGCGCTCGTTGGCACCGCACTGTGCACCGCTGCCTTGGTTTTGTTATTGAGCCTCGCGTTGGTTGGACAAGTCTACACATCGGTTAACGGTGAAGATTCAGCCGGCAACTCGACGATCGTACCGCGTTTGGCGTATGCCCCCGAATGGCTGAAAGTCCACTTACCGGTCTCCGTGGTTCGCCACCAGGTTCGCTGGCAACTGCAGTTTGGAGCGGACGGCATAGGCGCCCTAATGGTGCTTCTTACCGGAATAGTTGGCATGGTGACAATGAGCCTTGCGACTTTTCAGATCAAGGAACGATTGCACCAGTACCTTGCCTTGATGCTTATAACGCAGTCGATGTTGCTGGGCGTGTTCCTGTCCATGGATTTGCTTTCGTTTTATTTGTTTTTCGAAGCGGTTTTGCTGCCGCTGGTTCTACTCATCAATGGTTGGGGCAATCGGGCTGAGTCGCTCAACGCCTCCCGAAAATTTCTCTTGTATACCTTGGTGGGAAGTGTGCCGATGGTGTTGGGGCTGATCGGTTTGGCATTGAACTCGGCGACACCGGATCGTGCCTCGACCGTATCGTTTCAAAGCTTGTCATCGATAGCTAGGGAAACGCAGCTTTCGGCCATCGGGTCGGTCGCAAGCGAATCCGCCAGCGCCGTCAGCGCACTAGCTTCGAAAGAACAATGGATCGTTTGGCTATTGCTATTGGGTTTTGGCATCAAGCTGGCGATCTTGCCATTGCACACTTGGTTACCCACCACTTACGCTGTCGCTCATCCGAATACGACAGCCCTCATCGCTTCGGTCGTTGCGAAGCTAGGAGTTTTCGGCATTATTCGAATTGTCATTCCGTTAACGCCACTCGCCTTGAGTACGTACGCGCAAATGTTGTTTGGCGGTCTGGGCGCATTGGCAATCGTTTATGGAGCGCTGGTGGCCCTGTCTCAAACAGACTTGCGACGCGTGCTGGCTTACAGTTCGCTTAGCCACGTTGGTTTCATCACGCTTGGGCTGATGTCGATGAACATCGAAGGTTTGACGGGCGCGACGGTTCAGATGTTCAATCACGGTATCATCACTTGTGGCATGTTCTTGATGCTCGCCATGCTTGAGCAGCGACGTGGCAACATTTCTCTGGCCGAACAAGATCGTGGGTTAGCCGCGGTTTACCCTCGACTCGGCGTCCTGTTGGTATTCTTTACATTGGCGGGCGCGGGGTTGCCTGGTCTGAATGGCTTCGTAGGCGAAGTGCTGGCGATGACAGGAATGATTCGCGTTTCGGGATTGTTTACCGGAGTTGCCGTTCTAGGGACTGTTCTGGGAGCTTGGTACGGACTTCGAATCGTTCAGCGACTGCTTTTTGGCAGCGATGGCCATTCCGGCAGTAAGATAGCGATTGGATTGGAAGACGATATTGGGATCCAGGAGTTTTCGCCATTGGTGGCCATGGCAATCGTCTGTTTGTTCATCGGCGTGCGACCTCAAGACACAATAGGGCTGATTGAAAAGGACATCGCACGCATCGCCACCCTATCGGAACCGAGCGCTAAGGCGATCCATCCGGAGATCGACCAGTTCGTAGCACAAGTCCAACCTTAACCATGTTGCCTTTCGGTCCGCGAAAGCAGCGTTTCCCACAACAATTAAAAAGCCTAAACCTACTGTGGATACACTCGAAACCCTAAAATCCTCGCTGACGCTGATGGCCCCTGCGATCACCTTGATCCTGGGTGGTTCCATCGTGATGGCAGCATCGCTGGTATTGAAGCCGGGGCCTGCGAGGGATGCGCATGGTCAACGAACCGCGGTCGCTGTTAGTTCGCTGTTTATCTTGGGAATTGCTACGCTTTTGGGGATGATGCGGGTTGTTCCGGCCGAACTTGGCCAGGGTCTGTTTCGGTTCGATAGTACTGCTTTGGCGTCCGAACGACTGGCCTTGCTCGGTGGGTTGATACTCATCTTGATGTCATGGTCAACGGCACCAAGTGCCAATCTCGGCGAGTATTATGGTTGCCTGCTAATTATTATCGGAGCCATCCCAGTGGTGGGTGCCTCGAACGATCTGGCGTCTCTCTTTCTCGGCCTGGAATTGATCAGTATCCCAACGTACATCATGCTTGGGATATCCAAAGGGGACAATGCGGGCTCGGAAGCGACGATCAAGTACTTTCTGTTGAGTGCATTTGCTTCCAGTTTTTTCTTGCTAGGCGTCAGCTACCTTTATGGTTTTGTTGGCTCGACGAATTTACAAGTGATACAGAGCAGTTACGCTTCAGGTGGCAAACTGGTTTCGTTCGCCGTGGTACTTGTCCTATGTGGATTGGCCTTTCGCATCACGGCCGTACCTTTTCACTTTTATGCTCCCGATGTTTTTGAGGGGACCAGTTTGACGCTAGCAGGCATCATGAGTTACTTGCCGAAGGTGGCGGGCTTTGTCGCGTTGATTCGTGTATTGGGGGCTGGGCTAGGGACAGAAGCGATCGCAGTTGTAGTGCCAGTTCTTTTCGTATGCGCGTCCTTGACGATGTTGGTCGGAAACTTCATGGCGTCAGCCCAGAGCAGTCTCCGACGATTGTTGGCATATTCTAGTGTGGCGCATACCGGCTATTTGTTGCTTGCATTGACTGCGTTGCTCAGGGAAAGCGCGGAACCCAGGGTGCTTTTCTCTTACCTCGCGGCTTATGCCGCCATGACGCTTGGTTTTTTTGCATGCTTGGGTGAGATTGAAGCAGCGGGTGGCAAGACGCAGTTGGTTGGCGATTTGTCCGGCATGTTTTATCGTCGCCCAGCAGCGTCGATAGGGATGACGGTGTGTTTGATCAGCTTGATTGGTTTGCCGCTCACGGCAGGGTTTTGGGCGAAGTTCCTGGTCTTCATGGGAACTGTTGCGGCTGGGACAAAGGATCCATGGTCGATCGCTATGGGTGTGCTGATGGCATTCAACGCGGTCATCGCTGCGGGATACTATTGGCGAGTGTTGAACAAGTTGTTTGAACGGAGCGACGCCTACGTACCGTTGCGAGTGTTCCGGCCAAGTTTGTTTATGGCTTATACCATTTGCGTAGTCTTAACCTTGGTATGGTTTTTTGTGCCGGCAGTAATGTAGTCTGCGTTGGTTGGATACGTGGCGGATGCTGCCAGCATCCGGACCGACGCGTTGGTTGGATACGTGGCGATGCTGCCAGCATCCGAACCGACGCTAGCAGCGTCGGCCACGGCATTTCTACAGCACAATGGCGAGGAGCGATACATGACGCCTTGGTATCGAGGCCTACTCCTTTTCAGTTTTTCTGCCATGTGGTGGTGGCTGTATGCATTGATTAACGCGTACAACTCCGAGCCTCTCCGTGCCATTTATTGGTCGCCGAGGCCCGTTGACATCTATCCCTACATAATTCAGCCAATTTCGGCTTTGATCTATACGCTTGGCGCCGCCATCCTACTTGTCTGGCCAATAATTGTTTGCTGGGACTGGTCACGACTGCGAATCCTGCTTCTCTCTTTTCTAATCGGAACGATCGTTGGATTTTCTTGTTTCCTTGGGTGGCCACTTGCAGTAGCGAGACCTGACTTTGATGGGAATAGAATCGGGGAATCGATCATGCATGTTGTATTTTCGGTCGATCAACCTGCCAACTGTTTCCCGAGCTTTCACGCATTTTTCGCTATGATCGGGGCGCTTTATATTCATGCCTATCGGTCTGATCATTTTCGGGATTACGTCGCCGCCTACGCCTTGGCCGCAGCCGTTGTCGTCACCACCATCACGACTGGCCAACACTACTTCATCGACCCCCTTGGTGGTGTTTTACTGGCTTTCTTTTGCTTTTATTTGTCAAAGTGGCTCCTAAGTTCACGAAGGGCGTAGTGGGTCGCTAGTGTCACAATTTAGAAGTGTCACGCTTTAACAACCCTCCCCCCGAGAGCGACGCTGTGAATTGATTGAATTGCCCCAAAGTAGCAGGCACACTCCGTGTGCCGTAGCCCAAAAAACCAAAGGTTTTTGACATGCGGACGGCACATGGAATGTGCCTGCTACTATAAACTCACAGCCTATCCGGCAAACCAAACTGGAGCGAGGGTCTCGCCGTTCCAAACTCAACCTATGAAATACGCCCGCACTCAAACGCCGAGAATTGTCAAAATGATTTCCCCTCTTTTGTCTAAGGGGGGAAACCAATACCTTTGTCTGTGACACAATCGATTCCATTCACGAAGGTCTACGGACCAAGCGATTATTCAAAACGACTCAAGGAACAGAATCATGCCCGCGGCTTTGACCCATATTGACCACAATACTCCGATGGGAGCCAATCTCGTCGCCGATGGCGCGACGTTTCGAGTCTGGGCACCGAATGCTAAATCGGTGCATGTGATCGGTGAATTCAATAACCGCCATCGCAATGACTCCAGCTTGCTCACCAAAGACTCGCAAGGTTTTTGGCACGGCTTTATTCCAGGCGTCAAGGATCGACAACGGTATCTGTTCTACGTGGTTGGCAACGGCAGCGAGGGACCAAAACGTGATCCGTATGCTCGTGAACTGGAGACGCCGTTTCCAAGTGACTGCATCATTCGCAAGACCGACTTCCCATGGCACAAGACCGGTTATATCACGCCACAGTTTCATAATTTTGTGATCTACCAGCTGCATGTTGGTACGTTCTTTACCCCGCGCTTGCCGAAAAACGGGGGCACGTTTTTAGACGTTGTTCGAAAGATCCGCCATCTGGCGGATCTTGGGATTACGGCCATTCAACTCCTACCAATTCAGGAGTTTCAGTCAGAATTCAGCTTGGGCTACAATGGAACGGATTACTTTTCGCCCGAAATGGACTTTGCGGTGGCTGATGACGAACTGGCGTCCTACGTTATGGATGCCAACGCACTTCTGGATGCAAAAGGTCTGAAGCGATACGAACTGGCGGATCTGCGAGGCGAAATGAATCAGCTGAAAGCCCTCATCGATCTCTGCCATATCCACGGACTCGCGGTGCTGCTGGATCTCGTTCATAACCACGCGGGAGGTGAGTTTGGTGATCAGAGCCTTTATTTTTTTGATCGCCAATCCGAGACAGGCGGTCGGGCGAACTCACTGTACTTCGGCCAGGGCGAACATGCGGGTGGGTTGGTCTTTGATTTTGGCAAGCTGGAAGTTCGCGAGTTTCTGATTCAAAATGCCAAGTTCTTTCTGGACGAATACCGTGTCGACGGATTCCGCTACGACCAAGTAAGTGTGATCGATCATGATGGGGCACCGCACGGCTGGAGTTTCTGTCAAGATCTGACCTCTACATTACAATTCCATGATGCGAGTGCCTTTCAATTGGCAGAGTACTGGAACGTAAATCCATACATCGTGAAGGCACCTCCCGCAGGAGCCGGTTTCGATACGACTCTGACCGACGGGCTTAGAATCGCGATTCGCGATGTCATCGGCAACGCTAGCCAGCCGGATGAGCGACCATTGAACATGCAGGGGCTCGCTCGCAGCCTATGGCCGGACGGGTTTTCAGAACACTGGCAGTTTGTCCAAGGGCCGGAGAATCACGACATCGTCTATCGCGATCGTGAGCAGCGTGTTGCACGTTTGGGCGATCCTTCGAATCCTCGATCGTGGTACGGGCGGAGCCGAGCCAGGGTGGCCACTGGGCTGAGCCTGACAGCACCCGGCGTTCCCATGCTGTTTATGGGGCAGGAGTTTCTGGAGGACAAGCAATGGGCAGACGACTTCCAACACCACGCCGGGCTGTTGCTTCACTGGGCCGGGCTGGACCGCGGTGACAAGCAGATGCTGGACCATGTTCGCTTCACTCGCGAACTCATCGATCTCCGCTGGCGATACCCTGGGCTTCGGGGGCAAGGATTTCGAGTCGTTCATGCTCACGACGAAAACCGGGTGCTTGCATTTCATCGCTGGGTTGAGGGTGAGGGCCATGATGTGATCGTGGTGATTCATCTTACCCCGTCCCATCGCTTTGATTATCGGATCGGCTTCCCCGGGTCTGGCCGCTGGCGAGAAGTCTTCAATAGTGACGTCTACGAAAACTGGGGCAATCGAGGCACCACCGGGAACGGTGGCGAAGTCTTCGCGGACGCAAAGCCGTTGCATGGCTTCGGTGCCTCCTCAAGCCTTTTGCTTCCAGCTAATAGCGTGTTGGTGTTTGCGCGATAATAGTATGTCCCCTTTTGCTCCGCAAAAGTGCGCATCATAAACGCACTTTTGCGGAGCGAAATGGGACAATTGCGTGTGGCACGCTCAAAGCGCTAGCTTCAACAAAGGCTACTCTCCCTCGGCAACGCTGTAAAACATTTTCGTCCGATCGGAGCTTGCCTCCGACGGACGCCGTTTTGGCGTACTAAATGTGCGGCTCAGACTTTAAATTACTTCACTTCGCTCCCGCCTCGACCGCCTTTGGCGGTCGAGGCGGGAGCGAAGTGCGGCGGTTAGCGGGCAGTTACGTAGGACTCCAAAACAAGGTTGAGAGGAGGCAAGCTCCCCCTCAACCTTCGCGAATTGTCGGTGAAAATACTTCACTGCGTTGCCTCCCCGGGGTGGGCACCTTGTGAATAAATTCACAGCTTAAGCCAGGCTGTGAGTTTATACGAACAAAAGGCGAAGTTGTCCCGGACCATAAAATGGCCCGCAATTTGCATTGTCTGTCGTCAACGTAAGTTGGTTCAGCCTAATTCCGGTTCATGCAATGTTCAAAACGGCGGAATGACGACAGCTGGATTCAACTTGGTAACAGTTGGAATGACAATTGCACGGTTAGTCAGGTACAAATCCATGTTGAAGCAAAACATTTCGGCGCTATTTAATCGCACCGCCACATTCATGATTTGTGTGTTAGCGAACGTGTGCTCCTCGCAGGAACCCGTGGACGCTCGGTTACCGGCTGCGAACGGTTTTGAGGAAATCGCTGCCACCGTTGTCCAGCAGCCGCCGTTTGATGATGGTGGCGTTGAGACACTGACGCGCGGTCCGTTGCACGAGGCTTTTGCGGAACCCATCGTATCCGACCCAGTCCCAGGATTGATCGTTCAAAGAGAACCGCCTGCCGACATCAACGAAATGCCCCCTGAGTTTCGCCCAGAAGGGGACGATGCAATTTGGATCTCGGGTTACTGGGGCTGGGATGAAGAACGGGAGGACTTCATCTGGGTTAGCGGGGTTTATCGTATTCCGCCAGAAGGGCGTCAATGGGTCCCAGGCTACTGGCTTCCTGTCGAAAATGGCTGGCAATGGGTGCAAGGTATGTGGGTAGAAGATATTGCCGAAACGATAGTGTACTTGCCACCCCCTCCAGCTTCACTTGAGATCGGGCCAAGTAGTCCATCACCGAGCATAGACAGTTTTTACATTCCTGGAAACTGGTCGCAATCCTCTTCGTCTGGTTATGTATGGAACGCCGGTTATTGGCATCCCCTGCAGGCGGACTTCATATGGGTTCCCGCTCACACCGTTTGGACACCGCGAGGATGCATCTTTATCAACGGTTATTGGGATCGTCGTTTGCCATTGCGTGGGCTTTGCTTTGCGCCAGTAATGATTCCACGTGCGACCTATAGCCGTCCCGGATGGTATTTGCGGCCAAACATCGTTTTGAACGCTCAAGTTGTATTGCACAATTTGTTCGTTCAACCTCTTTATAACCATTATTTGTTCGGTGATTACTACGGGTTGCCGTTGGGGAATCGTAATGTGTACCCGGCTTATTTGTATCACCAGCGTCGTGGCTCGTTCGATCCGTTGATCTCCTTTTACTCGGCCTACAACGCACGCCAAGGGCAAGACATGATGCGTTGGTACGGCAACCAATATGCAGAGCTTAGTCGAAACCCTGCCAAGCGTCCGCCTCAACAGTGGTCGCCGAACCCTGCAAACGCGATTGACAACACTACTCATTCGAATCCCGAGCCTTCACGCATAGCCCATACTCTTGACCAGATTAGTAAGATGGACGGCGGGACTCGTATTACTCCCGTATCCGCCAATATCATGCAGGACTTGTTGAAGCACGATGGGGACCGCAAAAAACTCGGAAAAGAACGCGTAGCAGTCGAGGGAGTAAAGGGGAAAACCAACGTTCTTGATTCAACAGCATCCGCGGGTATTGTCCCGCCAACCTTTTCACTTCCTAAACTGGACAATATCCATCGCAAGACCGATTTGTCCTCCCGTTTGGGCAAAATGCCAGAACAACCACGCAACATCAATCGAGACCGTTTGAATCCCAATGACTTGACCAACAAACTGCAAGGGAATTTGAATACCCGACAGGGGACGATTGCCTCCCCTGAGATTCGCCGATTCGATTCCCTTCCAGGTATCGTGGACCCCAATCGTCAGTTGAAGCCAAAAACGCAAAATGATTTGCTGCCTCAGGCAGGTCGTATTCCATCACTTGAACAGCGCGGCTTGGATGCAATACGGCGTACCGACCAACTCAACCGAAATTCACAAGCTCCCGAGTTTCGGCCGCAGATCAATCGAGACCTAGGTATCCAGCGTAATGTGCAGGGAGAGATCAAGAACAAGCTTCGAAGTCAACAACTGAACCAACCGTTAAACCAACCGTTGAACCAACAGATGGGTCAGCCGATCTTGCAAGGCAAGGCACCATCGCCCAATTCCATTCGCCAATTGTTGCCAGAGAATCAACCACGACAAGAAAAGCAATCGAAGGGCGAGGGAAACGCAGACAGGAAGGATCACGGCAAAAAGCCGAAGGGATGAATCTCCGCACTCCAAATTGGACCGCCGATGTTATTCACGATCGGGAAGGCCAATTGTGTGGTTGGGAGACGTTGCTGAGTCCTTGTCGGACCATATTCGCTCCCAATCCTTCCACTTTGTATGGGTGGCAGAGAAGAGGACTTCTCGACTTGCGATTGGCAGAAGGCCAGCTTCGGCTGCCTGATTGGCTGGCATTGGGGAAATCGTACCTTCCGCTTTTAAGTCCACCATAATCTGAACATCGAATCGATTGGATGGCCACACCAACAATCCCGCGGAATCGATATCGTAAGGGTGCTTCTTTGTTAGTCTTTTTTCCAGTTGCTCGCGAACCAGATCGATGCCAGATTTTCGATAGAAGCCTTCTAGGGCATTCAAGAACGACATCCTTTGCTCCTTAGAAACCGACGTGAGCCAGCCTATCTGCGATATGAAAGCCAAAAGCCAACCGCTTTGTTCCTGCAGACGAAGCTTTACTGGTGATTCTCCAAGCGTTGGGCATGCAAGCTCGATCGAGAAACTATTCGAGGCTGCTTGGATGTGCGTGCATTGCATAGGCAGATCTGCCCAAACATCGCACTTTTGCAGCAAGGAAATAAGTTCGCGATCGACGAAAGATTGGATCGATTGCTCTACATGGTGAAGTTTTTCACGACTTGATCGCCTGCTGGTAAACCGGCTGAGGGACGCGTCTTTTTGTTCCAGTTTCCGCAGTTTGCGAAAAATCTTCGGTAAGGTTCCAGAATGAAATCCAGGTCGAAGCAGACGGGCTACTGTTTCGCCGTGACTTCCGACGGAGACTGGTTTCAATCGATCGGTACGATTCGCAAGGTACAGTTTCCAATTTTCCTTCAATTCCCAGACAGCAAAACCAAAAAAGCCAGGCAGGAAAAGCATGTTGAACCATGTGATGGATCGGGCGAGCGGCGTTCCGACATATTGCCCCAGAAAATGAACCATGTTCCCTTCTAGCATGATGAGCGCAGGAAGAAAGATTTTGTGGGCCACGGTCACGACGGGAAAGTGCTTTACCGGATGAAAGGTTGGCTCGATTAGGAGATTGACATAGATTCGAATCAAGAAGGAAATGAAGGACCAGATGACACCCAAAATGGCTTTCGCAACTACCGACAGCCAATTCTCATCGCTGTGAAAACGGAGCCATTCATCGACGGCATACAGCACTCGCTCCAATGTGCTCAACAGGAAGCGGAAAAAGTCCACTACCCAGCCGATGAAGGCAAAAACGAGTCGTGCTTGGAGTTGATGGAGAGCGTTTTCGACCCAGTCTCGTGTCAACTCCTGGGCGTCTCGGCCAATCCTCGTGTTGAGAATAGCACTTGCTAAAACTGAAATCGCGGCAATCCACCACCATTCCAGCAATTTCCAATCGAACAGCCATGGCAGTGTTCGGCCAAACAAAATGGTTAAAACCGTTGGTGCAATCACATACCGCCTAATGCGAACGAAAGGCTCCGCATTCCAAATGCCCAAGATAATAGGGAGCTTCAAAAGCAACATTGGCGTCTCGAAGAGTATGGCTCGCCCAAAACGCAATGCTTTTGCAATCAACCCGTAGACCAACTTGCGAAACGAAGGAGCATGAATAAGTGCCATCAAGAGAAGGCCGAGTATCAGCACCAGAGAAAAAGTTTCCGTCCGCTGAGAAAGGATTTTGCGGGCAGCCTCTTCTGTGGTTTTCGGTGGCACCGAAATCGTTTCCGCGGTATCGATTGTCAACCAATCCAACGGCAAAGCAGAATCCTCAATTGGTTCCGGTTTGTCTTGAAAGTCGACTACGGAATCATCGTTGGGACGAGCAATAGACACAGGCTCGTTTGCCAGGTCTTGTGAAACTGGTTTTTCTGCCTCGCTATCTACCGGCAACGAAGCTATCGATTCCACTGCATGCGTTGGACGTTGGAACATATGCAAAACATGCAGTGTTCCTTCCACGATCACAACGGCCCCGCCAAACGGAATGATAAGATACATCGTTGCAAATCGACCGAAGCGAGTCCCAAAGAAAAAAGAACTAACGACTTGAAGCCAACGCAGATAGAATTCGCCGCGGCGGTAGACACCGTCCAATGCCAAATCCAATTGGTCATCCGCTCGCAAAAGCTGATCTCCATACCAGACTTCTCGCAACTCTTGGATATCCGGCAGCTTGAGATCGTTTCTGCTGATTGCGTCCCGAAGATATCCCATCGTGAGGTAGCCGCGTTCCGCGATACAATCCAGGGCTTCCTCGACTAATTTGTCCGAAGCAACTTGTTCGGGCACGCTAGTAGGCACCAAATGGACTGCCAAAAGTGTCTGCGCGAGCACCGGCCGCATTCTCTCCCGCATTTGCGTCTCAGATAATTGCGCGGCATGCTGAATTAACTCAGTTAAGTGGTTTCGATCGTTGCCGCTCAAACGAACGTGGGTGAGCCGCGATGAAGCGCTCGCAAGATGTTTGGCCATCGCCACTTCGCGAAGACTGTTCAGCGGTCGTCGCAGCGGCCTCTTTCCTCGGCTGACCACCCATTTGACCAGATCGACTTTGTAAGTCAGGCGCTCATGATCCAGGCACACCTTCTGAAGATCGTAAAGCAAACGTTTCTCAGCATTCCAGAAACCTTGGACCGAGTTCTTGGCAAGCTCCCAGAGTGCGTTTTGCCACTCATCTTTGTCCTGCTTTGCAAAGGCTATTGCGTTCCTCAAGCGAGTCACGAGACGCCGCACATCGTCGCGAGCTTTCTTCTCGGCGGCCAATCTCTTTCCCTCGGTGTTCGCCCGCTGCGTCGCTCGAATGGCGCAAGCAATTGCATAGACGGTATTGCCTCGTTCGTTGGCTCGGTCACGTTTGCGCAATTGACGCAAATACCCTCGGTCGGATTGGGAAACACCGATCGCCAAGGACCAATTCTTGCGAGTTGTTAACAGTCGATCTTCATCGCTTTCGGCATGCGAGATCAACGCGGGAAAAGGTGCACCCTCTAACCTAGATTCCCGAAAGATTTGTTCGATATCCAGATTGTGCGACAGAAGCTCTTGGACCGTGGTCGTATCACGAAGCGATGGAAACCAAATCGACAACAAGTCGGGTTCGAAATAGCGAAACTCAAAGCAGACCGCGGAAAGCTCCCTCCAAGCTTCTTCACGCGAGTTAGGGTTCATCAATCGAAGCTCGGAACGCAACACGTAGTGTGCTTCGTCGAATTCGACTTGACCAAAAGCCGCGATGTTGCCACGCAATACTTCGGGATTCCCCGCGGGAGCCGAATGCCTAAAAGCGCGGTCCATTTTGGCATGGAAAAGGCGTCTCCATACTTGCTGTTTCAACTCCTTGAGCGGCCAGTGATCCAGCTCTCCGTTTTCCGGTTCGCAAATCAAAAGGCATTCATCGGCAAGCGAATCGAATGCGCTCAATCCTAATTCGTCTGGATGTGCGAACTTGCGAATGTCGTCGCCGCTTACGACCTGGCTTTGGGTATGCGGCAACGCCGCGGCTAAGTTGGCAACGCCATCGCGTTCCCGAATGACGCGCCGGATCACACGAGCCTCAACGAGATACGCAGATGGATCGGCTGCCGACAACGCTCCACGCAAGGCTTGAATCCTGGAAATTTCTTCAGCCATCGAAACCAATTTGTTTTGATGGGAATTCAATTAATAAACAAGGCTGCAAAATGAAAGACTCCTTCAAAACAAGTTGAGCGAATAAGGCTTACGGTATGTCACCCTCCCTCCGCAACGCTGTGAAGCATTTTCAACAACAATTCGCTAAGGTTGAGCGGGAGCTTGCCTCCTCTCAACCTTGTTTTGGCGTCCAACGCAATTGCCCACTAACCGCCGCACTTCGCTCCCGCCTCGACCGCCTTAGGCGGTCGAGGTGGGAGCGAAGCGAAGTAATTTAGGGTCTGAGCCGCACATTTAGTACGCCAAAACGGCGTCCGTCGGAGGCAAGCTCCGATCGGACGAAAATGCTTCACAGCGTTGTTCCCTCCGGGAGGGTCCGCCATAGGCCGGGGAGGGTGAACTGAATTGTACAATCACTTCTCGCACTTCACCCTACCCTCGCTCGCCCCCCGGAGAGATCGTCCTGTTTAATGTCTTTTATTTGCTTGCAATTTCGGTAGGGCAAGGCCTGTGGGATTAAGTTTGCACTCCGATTGGATCCTACTCCTTTCCATCCGTGATGCCAGGCCAATCGTCCGTCCGGAATGGCGTCAGAGGCAAACCATTGTCAGCAAACATGTTGCAGATAGGATTCTGAGCCCACGCGTAGCGAACCGCAACGGGATTTGGAACACTCGCCGAAGAAATTTGAACGCGGCCATCCTCTAAAATTTTGGCGTCCGCTTTGAAGAACTTCTTGTCCTCACCTGCAATCGTAAAGCCGATAGGTTCATTAACATCGAAGGGACGCCATTTTTTTCCTCGGTGAGCAAATTTCACAACAATTCCGCTTCCGACTTTTTCCATCGATTCGTAACGGGGGCTTTGGTAGTCAATCGGCTGGTTGTATTGTTTTGCCAAGGCCCAACGTGCGAGCCGCATACCCACGTCTACCTTGTTCTTCGGGTGAATGTCTTTGCCTTCCCCAATGTCGATGATCACAGCTTGACCGCTATTTGCGAGTTTGTCCATCGCCATGGTTTGGGCTTCGCGAAGCTCGGACCAATCACTATCGCCTGGTTCGGTTCGTTCGGCTTGGAAGTCAGCTAGCTGAACCCAATAAAAGGGGAAGTCTCCTTGCCCCCATTCATCGCGCCAGTTAGTAATCATGGCTGGGAACAAATCGCGATACTGATATGCTCGCCCTGCGTTCGATTCCCCTTGATACCAAATCGCACCCTTAATGCCGTAACCGACGTGCGACTTAAGCACTCCGTTGTAGATGTTGGCCGGACGCGCATTATTCTTCATCGTTCCTTGGAGTTTCGTGAATTCAGCTTTTTCTTCGTCTGTTCGATCTTGCTTGGCCCCGAGAATTGCAAATCGATCTTCCATAGCCTTCCATTTGGAAAGCAATCCCTCAAATTTAGGATTCGCCTTGAGCACATCGCGGTTTACCCAAGCCTCGCATGCCGACCCACCCCATGCGTTGTTGATCATACCGATCGGTACGTTGATCGATTGATGAATCTGTCTGGCGAAGAAATAGCCGACAGCAGAGAAACTGCTTACCGTGTCGGGTGAGCATACCATCCATTTCCTATCTTCATGGCTCCAAACCGGTTCTTGAGTCCCCACTTGCGGGTAGTTGATCATTCGGATGTTGGGGTATTTTGCAGAAAGTATCTCCAAATCCGCATTGTTGGACGAAGCCACATTCCATTGCATATTGGATTGACCGGAACAGATCCAAACTTCGCCAACTAACACATCGGTTAGCTCGACTACACTCGAACCTGCAACCCGTAACTTGAGAGGACCACCTGCTGCTAACGATGGCAACTTGGCCGACCAGTTGCCTTTGTCGTCGGCTCTTGCCTCCAACGACTTGTCAGCAATCGAGATTGAGATTTTTTCGCCAGCGGTAGCTGTTCCCCAAATCTTATTCTCTTGACCCTGTTGTAAAACCATGTGGTCAGAAAACACGTTGGGGAGTTTGACGTCCGCAAAACAAGTCGACATGGCAGTCGAGCAAAGAGCCAGCGTGGTAAGCGCAACTGTACGAAGCGACCATTGAAACAAACGCATGTTCATATTAGGGTGGGTCCTGTATTGGAGAGAAACAGAGTGACGTCTCATCTAGCTGAGACCAAGTAGGTGAGCGATTTGAAACCAAAACGAATGGTGAACTAAGGCCGTGATGATGAAGCAAGCATTCAATCCAAGCGGTTGGTTTGTGAGTGAGCCGTTCGAGGTCGGTGGATGGCACAAGCGGTAGGTGGGTCGCGCGATCCCATAGACGATCAAACTAACACTTACGATAGTCACTACGCTTTGCCAGCCAAGTACCGTTCCGACCAAAAAACACTGAAGCGACCAATGTCGAGCAACTATTGCCCCAAAAACCCTGTAAACCACCAACGAGGAAAGCCAGCCCAACACCCCACCAACAATCCCGCCAATCAAAACGGAAAACGCAGGATTTGCCAGTGGGCCGAGGCCGGAAAGTCCAAACTTAGAAAACGGTTGATGCCAAGCGATCAGATCTAACGAAGGATTCACGATTTTGTAGGAAACCAGTCCCAACCCAATCAAAGCCAAGGAAAGAACCGGAAACGGCTTTCTTCCACCGTTAGCCGTGGCAAGCATGATCAGGACACCAAACATGGCCGCGTGCGCCAAATAGATTCCAATGAGTGGCCACTGCGGATCGAGCACCATGTTCACAATTCCGGTTCTTCCTTCGAAGTTCCAATGGGGTAAGTTGGCACCGCCCCGAACCAATTGCCAAAGCGCCAGCCACATGAAAACACCGCCCACTACAATTTCAATCCACAGATAGCGCGGTGCGATGGGTAATCGACAAGTGCGGCATTTGCCCTGCAAAACGATCCACCCCAAGATGGGTGTGTTGTCGATGAAGCTGAGTCGGGAATTGCAAAACGGACACTTCGATCCACCAAACACGATGGTTCTCCCCTCTGGAACACGCCAGGCCACCACATTCAGAAAGCTACCAATGCTTGCTCCAAAGTAGAAAAACCATCCTAGGAAGAGGAACTCGCAAGAGCGCAGCAGGATCCGATTGGACCATTTCATTTCGAGTTCTGATGGCAGAAGTTTTTTGGTCGGGTTCTGCAATCGAAAGAATGCAACTTCGATTTGAGGAAGCACGAATACATAGATAGTGTAGACAACCACTAAACCAACGAACAAGCCCACCAACATCCAGTTGGTCCGGTAGCGTTTCTTTCGACGGCGACGTTCTGGACCGATCCAGTCGTCTGCAATCGCAGGTTCACCGATGTTGCCGATGAGCTGCTCGTGCGTTTCCATCTCCGTCGCGCTATCCTGACTGTTTTGATCTTCCCGTCCGAATGCTATCTCGCTCAAAAGGCCGCTCGTTGCTTCTGGAATTTATTTAATAGGTCTTTAAGTGGATCTGCGGCGGGCGCGGAATTCGCCTTTGGCAGGTCTCGCGGACTGAGCCGACGAACCGCCCCAGGGTTTTGTGAATCTTCGGCAATGCGATAGGCATCCACCACAGCCACCTCCGGCAATTCATCGCCAGGTGGTACAAGGAAAAAGCCGATGCTGCGAGGCTGGTAATTGATGTCTTCGATAGGATTGGGACTGGTCCCTGTTCGATCGATAGCGATCGATTGCAAGAACTCCTCGTAGACACTGACATCATAGAGTACCGTGGGAGGAATCGGCGTATTGAATTGTCGCTGATTCCAATTTCCAAATGCGTCCATCGTTTCTACGGTCTCAACGATACTTCCACCGGGATCCCGTTCTAACTGCACCAGTTCGCTGCCTCGAGCAGGGATGCGCAGCTTTTGAATAGACTGAGGATGCCTACGATCGGCTATCAACACCAACAAGGTATCGCTATGCGAATTAAGGATTCTGGCCGACACGGGACGCAAGGGTGGATTGGCTATGACTCGTTGTTGGACTGTCCGAAACTGTGGCGGCGGCAAAACGAATGTCGGCGTCTGAGGCCACCACATTTGCCAGGGATCGTAGGTGATGTTTTGTAACGATAGTCCTTGATTCGGAATGCACGTTAGACCCATGCCAGGGTACAAAACACTTTCGAAACAATAACCAGAGATGCCTTGTACCGATTGAATCCGCCATAATTGATCGGCCCCATTGTGGATAGGCTGCAACTTGATAGGAAACGGCGCATTCGAACGTCGATTTCCACCGCCGGCCAGTGCACCGCCGGAAAAAGCGCCTCCGCCGAAGGCACCGGTTCGATGATTGAGACGACTGCTGCGTGCGAATTCGTCTGGGGCGTTGCCAAGTCCAATGGCCAGCCAGTCGTTTTGATACCGTTGCTGCAATCGAACAATGTTGTCCGAGACAGGCGCAATGTACCATGCGGAGTCCGCTCCAGACGCTTGATTGTCAAAACCGAACTGACTGCCACCTCGCAAACTAAGGAACTGTCGGTCGTTAGAATTTCCCACGGACAAGTGCATGGCGGACATGCCAGGCAAATTCTGCAAATTTCCAACTTTGCCATTGGCTTGCGCATTGTTGCCAGCGCGGCCAGACAGAGGCGTTTCGAATCCGGGCGGCAAAAAATCCGTACTTGGTATGCGTGAATCAGACTGCTGCGAATTCGTTACCGTCATCTTGCTCCAAGCAAACTGGATTTGGCCGTTCTGCAATGTCCCGATCTGCATACGACCGGAATTGGCGATTGGCCAACGAACGACCTGTTGTGCTTGTCGCGAGCTGTAGCCCAGCAGCTGGTGATCAGCTGTGTCGTAGCGAGGCGATCGCTGGTATCGCGTGATCTTGCCGGCCGGATCCCTTACGGCAAGCTCATTTGGAGTGACGGTGGCTATGGAAGGTTCAGCGAGCCCTTGCAGAGAAAGTTCAAATGTACCCGAAGCCTGCGGATCCTGCGGATCCTGCGCCGAGCATCGCAAGCGACCATGGACCGCGACGAGCGACAGAAAGAAAAAAAAACAGGCGATTGTCGGTGTGTGGCGGGAACCGCTTGCACTGGACATGCAACAAATCAACATGATCCGTACTCCTGCGAGGAATGGGTTAACCCAAATTCATTATCAAGGATTCTAGGGCCAGCCGAGCACGGTGATCGCTGCTGTGGCTCCCTTTTAACTTAAGTTCGAGATCGACGAGCCAACTAAGCATTTCTATGGCCCGTGGGCGGCCGATTCTTTTAAGCCGCGACTCCGCTTTGGCCAGATCAAATCGATTGAAGCCAACTCGTTCCAAGGCGACCGACAAAGCCATTCTATCCTCCACGCGTTCGGACTGCTCAATTAGTTTTGCCGCCAACCCAAATCGTCTAAGTGACCAAGAAATCTGGGCCATCAGTCCGACAGCATTTTGGCCAGAAGTCAAGAGTTTATCCAGCTGATGGATGGCCACAGCAACTTGCCCATCGGCTATCGCGTCCGACAGTTCCCAAGCGTTTTGCGTTCGCCAACCCCCTACCAATTCCGCAACCCGCTTATCTGGCACTTTGCCATTGCTTTCAGCAAACAGCGCGAGTTTGGCAATTTCACAGTCGATAAGACCGCAAACACCGCCAATTCGATCAACAATCAACGCGCTCTGCTTTTCAGTCAAGGTCACGGCGTGTTTAGAACTGGCCCAAGCGATAGCCCATTTTTGTATAGCCTTATCATCCGGCGGATTGCCCCAAGAGGCTTTCTGCGGCGGAGTGCATTTGACTAGCTTTCCCTTTTTGGAAATCAGTTTGTAGAGCGTGGTATTGGCAGCCAGGGTTTGGATCTCCAGGATCAGACACGTACCGATGACTGCCTGTTCAGTCCATCGTTCGAGTGGTTCACGGCTTTTGCTGACGAATTTGTCTCCGTTGCGTACGATCGCGACCTTGACTCCGTTTTCGTCAAATAAAGAACGGGTTGCGAGCTCATCATGGATATCCCGCCACTGATCGGTTTCGCCGTCAAACGAACGAATGGTTTCTGAGTCGATTCCCGAACCGGCAGAAACGTGTTGGATTGCGGTACGTCGAAGGAAGTCGTCGGAACCGAAACACGCGATGACCGTGGGCAAGGGCAACGCAATTTTGGATTCCAAAAATTCAAATGCCTGAATGACTGAAGTTGTTTTTTCCGCCGCCGTCTTAACTGCCATGATTCGCTGGTTCAAAAAGATTTGAGTGGTCGATCGCTATCCGATCGCGTTCAAGCAAAATGCAGCAGAATTGCAATCGCGGAGCGATCCGCTACATGGGAGCTCATGCCTTGGTTTTACCAACCCATCGGTCGCGGGTCCATCACTTTGGGGCTCAATTTGCATCGAACAGCCAGTATTTCAGCTTGTCAAAAAAAATCCGACGGCTCGGTTTCCCCATTCGCCTCAGCTTCGATACAATTTGCTAATTGATCGACTCCTGTCCATTCTCTAATTTTCCAGACCAAGCTTCGAGCCATGTCCAATACAAAAATCCGTGGAACCGTCCATGTTATCGAAGACACCAAGTCCTTCGGCCAAAAAGGTTTTCGAAAGCGATTGGTTGTACTTGAGCAGCAAAATGGTCGCTTTTCCAATTATGTTCCATTGGAATTCACCAACGACGCGTGCGATGCTGTCGACGAATTGAAGCTCGGCGACGAGGTTGACGTGACCTATCGCCTAAGTGGCCGCAAATGGCAAAAAGATCCCACCAGTGAAGTCAAGTATTTCCTGAGTGCCGAAGCGATGGGCTTCAACAAAGTCGGAGCAGGTAAGTCCAGCCCCAACGACGATGACTTAAACGATGTCTTCTCACAAGCTGCTGCCGACGACGAAGGTGATGCACCGTTCTAACGCGCGAGCTTGGGGCGTGTGGACGCTGCCGATGGGTCACCAGGCTTGACCATGGGCTTTGAAATGAGGGTTTTTTTCTCGTCCACCGCAGGCGTCTCTTGGCCAGCTGTTTCAAGGGCTTTCGCGTTCAGTTTGGTTGGCCAATTGATGAGTTCGAAGGAGTCTGCAAGTTGAGCATCCTCGGCCGCGAACGCCTCGAGGTTCGCTTCATTCAAAGTGAACGCGAGGACGACGCGACGACCAGCATCATTCGAGATGTGGTAGTGAATCCACTGGATATTTACCCCTTGAGTTCCGCCACGCGACACAACGCGTAGCAACCTAAATCCGTTGCTCGAAAGTCTCTCGGAAGCTTCCACCATTTCAACCAAGGCATTGCCAATTGCATTTTTGACGTCGGCTTGAAAACCTTCCAGGCTCAGCTGACGCCCCGGTTCATAGTCAATCATATTGGTAACGTTGCATTGGGCGATGACTCGATTGTCGATCACATAACGCAACGTTGCCTCCTCACCGCTATCCCTATAAGTTGACCACTTGCGATTCGCAACGAATCGATAGTACCCCAAATCGGATTGGAACTGCAGCAGGCTGGCTGCCTCGATGCTTCCCATACGACCCGCCACGCTCCGTAGCGTTTCCCCGGTAGTGACGGCGTCAATGCGAGAACGGAGAATTCGCAACTGGGCAGCAATCCGAAAGCCAGGTTCGGCTTCGCTGATTTCGCGGGTCTCGGTGATGTTGACTGCAAACCACGAAATGTAACCACCCTTGCGATCGAGTTTTGCTTTTCCCTCGATCTTGAGAGTCGTCGCCACTTGGCGGACGGAAGCCGAAAGAATCCCCGTAAGTTCCATTTGGGCATTTTCTTCGTCCGCCGCAACCAAGCACATCACTAACTTGCCTTCCTGGATCGCGTCCATGTTGAGCAAGCGACACGCAACGTTGGAGTCGATGGTCCATTTGTCTGCGACATGGACTTCTTTCTCAGTTAGCAACTGGTCCAGAAACATCGTATTGACGGGACCTTCTATCAGATCCCGTTCGGCCGCAAAAAGTGGGTTATCAGGGCATGCCGCCATGATGCCTTGGTCCGTGCCAATCCGAAGTATGTCGCGGCACTGATCGCGAAGACTCGTCTTGGTTATGTGCCGGTCGATTTGAATCTCTGAGGCGGATTCGTGATAATGCTGATAGGATTTGCAATTTGTCAATTGCACCGACGTTTCGTATTGTTCGTCAAAGTCGACCGTGGAACTAGCTTTGATGGGTGCCGTTTTGGCTACAATGACTTTGCCACCTTTGCTAGTCGCGTCGTTGGTCTGACTTTTGAGCCGGATCTCCCCGTTGATATCGAGAACGGACCGAACGCGAAACAAACCAGTAGCCAATGTTTCCAACCTGTCCTTCGGCTTGGCCCAAGTCGTTCTGGCGGACGACCAAACCAATGAGGACGCGACTGCTATGCTGGTGGCGATCCAATCGCGACGCAATAGTCTATCGGTTCTAACTTCAGTGAGCTTTGAGTCCATGCTCGATCCCATTTTCTATAGGGTACTGACTAATTTATGTTTGTAAGCACTCGTTCACCCCGAGCCGAAGTCGACGGTTTAGATGGTAGTGCTACCGTCGCCTACCGTTCGGTGTCAAACGAGGCCCAGCGATCATAGGTGGTCCATCGGATCGTCTTCATCCCGATGCTTAGCAGAACCGAACTAATCAGAAAATTTTACCCAGACTACCACAACTTTAAGCCGAGCAATGCTAGCAATCAATTTGGGACATGCTTTCAGTGTGCCAATGCGAAATTTAGCCTTAAAGTCGATGCTATCGTTAGACTTCCTCAAAGGGTGCAGCCACCTTTGGGGGGTGTGTGGCATTCTATCTCCATTGTGTAGCCCATAATTTGAAATTCATTTTGGAGACAGACCCAAAAGTACGGTTGCTTTATTCGGTTACTTGCCGAACCTTTGTATTTATGTCCGCTGTATCACACCACCAGTTTTTGCTTCGCGAGGAAAAGAGCGACCTCCTTTTACAAAAGGACGCTCTTTGGGAAGCGTGCGCCTATTCGCGACGCTGCCCTTCCAAAGAAACCTTCAACGAGGATGCAGTAGCAGTCATTCGTGTCGACGATGAATCCGCGGTTTTCGCGATTGCAGATGGTTGTGGCGGGTATCGCGGAGGTGAGCTAGCGTCGGAACTGGCTCTCCAAGTCTTGACCGACTCGATTGAACGCAACGAGAGTGGTCCAGATCGATTGCGGGTGGCCATTGTGGACGGGATTGAGCAAGCGAATATCGCTGTGCAAGAACTCAAAATCGGAGCGGCTTGCACGATTGCGGTTGTCGAATACCACCGAGGTACTATTCGGCCGTACCATGTCGGCGATTCGATGATCTTGGTAACAGGCATCCGAGGCCGCATTCGATACCAATCGGTTAGCCATTCGCCGGTCGGTTTTGCAGTGGAGTCAGGAATGCTGGCAGCCGACGACGCCATGCACCATGAGGACCGCCACCTTGTTTCCAATGTAGTTGGCAGTGCAAGCATGCGGATTGAAATCGGACCGGCGCTGACGCTCTCGCAACGCGACACCGTGGTTATTGCCAGCGATGGACTGTTCGACAATTTGAGCATCGACGAGGTCGTGTCAGGCATGCGAAAGGGCAAGCTGCCTCAATCGCTTGCATCGGTTACCGATTTGGCCTACCAACGGATGCTCGGAGTCGAAGGCCAACCTTGCAAGCCAGATGACCTAAGCGTTATTGGAGTTCGCGCCCTGAAGTTCAAAGGTACGACGAGCCTGTGATTTCCAAACGCGGAAAGTGTTTTAGCAACATAGACCAGTGTCTCGCAGCGCACCTTGGGTTGACTTTTACCAGCACGTCAAAACCTCAGCTGTCATGCTGTGAAGCATGTTTTCCAAACGGAAGTCATGGCGACTGCTTCACATTTCGAATCTGTCGCAAAAAGGTTTCCATATCTGGCGTGCGTTCGTCCGGGTTTGGCTTCATCGCGGCCATGATGGCACTAGCGAGTGATTTATCTAAATCGGGACGTAACTCAAGGATCTCTTGGGGCGGCGAAGTGTCGTGATGCAAGGCGGCTTTGCCAGTCGTGTCGGAGATTTGCCATGGCAGCTCCAACGTGACCAAGTGATAGCACGTAACTCCAAAAGAAAAGATGTCAACGCGTTGATCGGTCGCGCGACGCCGAACAATCTCCGTAGCCATGTAGAGTGGCGTCCCTGTTCGATTGCCCGGCACCATGAATGGCTTGGTCGCAGGCAAGGTCAGACCGAAGTCGATGAGCTTCACCGTTTCAAGATCTTGCGTACACATGAAGTTGCGAGGGCAGATATCTCGGTGAATGAACTCCCGACGATGGACGTATTGAAGCGCTTCGCCCATTTGTAGGATCATGCTCAACCGCCGACCCTTGAGCTTCTCTTCCTCGCGGTCTTGGATTAGCACCTGCAAGCCCGGACCGTCCACGAACTCCATCACCAGGTAAGGCTGACCTTTGGTGGAAAGTCCGTATTCGAGTGTCCTGGCGATATTGGGGTGAATCATCCCCATCGCGATTTGCCCCTCCGACGGTTTGTTCAGCCCTTTGAATCGGTTTTCAAAAAACTCCACTTTGTCGATATCGCAGAGTTTTACGCCAACGATTTGATTGTTATTGAATCGATCTTTGGCGACAAAAAAATTGCTCATCGTGCCCGAAATAGCCGAACGGATGCGTTCAAATCGAAGTTCAATGTCTGCCCGCTTGTTATCTTCGCTCTTTCCGAATAATTTGTCTAATAGACCCATCTGTCGTGCCGTACGTGGAGAACACCGTTCAAAAATCGAACACCCGACTAGTATACACAGCGATCCGAAAACACGAGAACAACTTTCACCTTCCCGGAGCGATTGCCTAGCTCCCCTATCCCAATTTCCTGGCTTTACGCCGCACTAAGAGAAAATGCAAAGCATGGAGCAACAGCACTTCACGATTTGGACCAACGCCAAACTGCCTGTCGAGCAGTCTGAGCTGCTAGCCGGTTCTGTCTTGCCGCATCGCCTGCTTTACGCTGCCGAAATGAGTTCGCTCAATCTCAAAACTTGCCCACCCGATTTGCAGCTTGCGCAGGCCGATATTGCATTTGGTCAGCCAGACGCCGATCAAATCATCCGAACTCCCAAACTGAAATGGATTCATTTGACGACTGCTGGATACACACCCTATGATCGCGACGATCTTCGAGAGGAATTGCGATCAAGAAACGCATCCCTCACCACTAGTTCAGGCGTTTATGACGAACCCTGCGCGCAGCATGTGCTCGCCATGATGATGGCCTTCGCGCGGCGATTGCCTGAATCGCTTTTGACCCAAAAAACAGACTGCGCCTGGCCTGCCGCGGATCGTCGCCAGCTATCTTTTCTTCTAAATGGCCAAACGGCCCTTATCGTCGGCTATGGTGAAATTGCAGCCAGGTTGTGCGAGTTGCTTGCGCCCTTTCGAATGAAGCTCATCGGCGTTCGGCGTCGCATACGGGGGGACGAATCGATCCATCTCATCCAGGAATCGCAAATCGCGGAGTACTTGCCGCAGGCGGATCACGTCATCAATGTTTTGCCCGCGAATGCCTCAACGATGGCGTATTTCGATGCTGGTAGATTCCAACGGATGAAAAGAGACGCCTATTTTTACAATATCGGACGGGGCTCGACAGTGGACCAAGAAGCACTAGAACAAGCCCTGCGTTCAGGAGTGTTAGCGGGTGCCTATTTGGACGTCATGACGCCAGAGCCATTACCGTCTGGTCATGCGTTGTGGCGCACTCCCAATTGCTATATTACACCTCACTCAGCGGGCGGCTATAACCTCGAGATGACAGGGTTGGTCGAGCACTTTATCGAAAACCTGCGACGATTTGGTTCAGGCCAAATTTTGCTTAATCGCATCACCTAATAGACCAGCCCCATTTCGGGGTGCAGGTGCGGAAGGCTTTAGGGCTTGGACAGTCTGCGAAGCTCCCTTCGTAATAGATACGTAGCGAGATAGCCTCGCAAAAACGCTAAAACGCTAAAGATCAAAGCAACAAAGGACGCTACTGGAATGGCGAAAGCAACAATGAACCCCCCAAAATTACTTTGAAAAGATTTCAATAAGAAGACTCCAAAAAAGGAGATCGCCAGGACAACTATGGCCAACACAAGCATGCGAAGACCTCCAACAGATGCCACTTTGCAACGTTCGCATGCAAGGAAGTTGGCGTAGCGTAGAAGGTACTTGAAAAATGCAAAATAGAACAGGAACATAAAAATCGCCGGGAAAAACTGAAGTAAACCGTTCACGATCGGATGGATCTGCATGACATATCCTGCGGCGAATCTCAGTACTGTTTTGCAAGCGAGATCACCTGCGGTGCTTAGAGCCATCAACATCAAAAATCGACCCGCTCCGACTTCCCTCGGAGTTGCAAGGCAAAAAACAATTCCAATAGTATTTAACGCTGACGAAACAGTCGTTATTAGGAGTGTGTATTGGATCGTCCATAACCAGGCCCTTGCTAAGAATGAAAAGCCGATATTGGCGGTTGCTGATCTTGGAAGCAAACCAATGAGAATCGGATAAAATGCGATTAGGCCAACTATGGAGAGGTCGACTATAGCAACGAGAAGTATCAAGCCAAGTCCTCTAGAGACCAGCCGCTCGGAGTTATTCGAGTTGGTTTGCATGTCGTTCATAATGAAACCAATCTCATTCTTATGGTTTTGGTAGCCGGATTGCACTAACAAGGGATTCCAATCGCTGGTCTATCGCCCGAACTTCCATTTTGTCCCCGCGCTTTTGTGCTTTCATCCGTTGTTCTATATTCGCTTTGTAGAACGCGATCAACGCCGCTTGCTCGGCGGACTCCAAGTCGCCGGTACTCAAGGATTCAGAAGCCGCCGAAAGTAGTTGATCCGGCGTTTCTACATTGTAAGTTTCTTTGACTAACTGGGTGACCTTCAAATGCTTGTCAACGGAGCCCAATAGTGAAAAACTATTGCTCTGCCCCCAGGTGAGACTTGCAACAAGCAAGGCAAACGTCCCGGCAATCATAGCCGCGATTTCAACGTGATTCCGACACCAACGTAGCGTGCGCTCTGAAATCGATTCCGTCCCAGCCACAATCGATTCATCGGAAAGCCAGTGTTCGATTTCTTCCGCCAATTCGGCTGCGGAGGCATAGCGATCTGAAGGTACCGCCGCTGTGGCTTTCATGCAAATGGATAAGAGTGCATCTGGAACACGGACGTCGACTGATTTGCGAACCGACCGAAAATCAGACGGAATGAAGGGAAGCAAACCAGGCCGAGGCGATTTGCCAGTAAGTACAAAGAGTAAAGTTGCACCTAAACTGAATATGTCGCTGGCTGAACTCAAAGCCGCAATACTTCCGGAAGCCTGTTCCGGTGACATGTAACCTGGCGTTCCTGCGACTGTCCCTTCTCGGGTATCCTCACCTCTAGGTCCCTCGCATTGCCCCGAAAGTGCAGGCATCTTATTGGGTGGTCTCAACGATTCCGAGAGTTCTTTTGCCAGCCCCCAATCGACGACAAGCGTTTCACCGAATGGACCCACCATGATATTGGCAGGCTTGATATCTCGATGCAGAATTCCGCGACTGTGTGCATATTCAATCGCCTGACAAACATCGACAAATCGTCCCAGCAACTTGCGGAATGCAATCCAACGAGTCCTTTCGCTATCCCACTTGTGTTTGCGGAACGCCTCGACGGCCGTTGACAAGCTATCGCCCTCAATGAATCGCATGGCATAATAGGGCTGGCCCTCCGCGTCATCGCCAAGAGCGTAAACGGGTACGATCCCCGGATGTTGAAGAGCACCCGTAATTTTCGCTTCCTTCAAAAACCTCTCTCTAGCTTCCAAAAAATTGGCAAACTGCGGTTGAATCTGTTTGACGGCGACTTGCCGATTCAGTTCGGTATCGTTGGCCAGTGAAATTTGCCCAAGGCCTCCTTTGGCGTGCGCCCGAATAATTCGAAATCGCATTGCCCCCATTTTTTTGCTGGGAGAATCAATAGCGTAAGAGACAAACGGTACGGTATCAAGAAGAGAAACCTCTGGTCTGTCGGCGCTTTTCTGAACCAACGAGGATATTTCTGCGTCTCCCAACTCGATCAGCCGTTGACGAAATTCTTCATCCAAAAAGCCGCAAAGGTCATCGCTTGCCGTTACAAGGTCGGGTTGGCGCTGAATCAATTGCTGGGCAAGGAAATGAAGTGCGTTGATTTGTTGAGGATGAAGATCCGTAGGCGCCGAAAGGATCTGAGCAGAATCCAGTCCCTTGTTTTTGGACCAAGCAACGAATAGCGAAAGCACTTTTTCGCGAGAAACGATTCCTAACTGATAAGCAAGTAGGTAACTTGTGAGGAATCGACGGGAGTCTTCCATCGGATTCTCCGGTTGAAAAAACTATGGCGCGCGACCTATGCAACCAAGAAAATCGCTGTAATTTCTGAGTTCCGACCGTCTGGGTTCCGATCAATGTAGCTTTTCCCCCATGGACTAGCAACCGGCCAGAAAAGTCCGCTTGTGTCTTTCCCTACCAGTCCATCCCATCTTTTTTAGTAGAATAGGTTTCGCATGGTTATCGCTCGTTTTTGGAGTTACAATTCCAGTCAAGAAATGACACGTTCGGTTAGCGACGATTACGGTTCCTGCTTTTTTAGCCATCGAAACGGTTCACGGTACCGAAATCAACGGTACCGAAATCAACGGTACAACCAAAAGACCCCTAGTTGTCGTGAAGGTAGCGTAAACCAAAAGTCCTCGTAGCTCAGTTGGATAGAGCGATTCTTTCCTAAAGAATAGGCCGACAGTTCGATCCTGTCCGAGGATATTTTAAGAATGCCCGCTTGCACCTGTCCCGCAGTCGTAAACAAGGCAGCCAAAATTACCAGTCGAATGCAATTTAGTTCGCCCCGGTCCCCTGCGTTTTCAAAGTATCATTCAATTCCTGTCTGGGTACTTTAGCTGGAGTCTTCTTGATGAACGAAACGACTTGGAACGAAGCTCCTTCGACCGATGATTTGCGCAAGGCGTACGACGAGATTCCCTATCTGAATCCACCTAAGCCCTTCACGCATCTCTCGCGCATCGCGGCCATCAGCCAACTCCGTGGAATCACGCCTCAATCGCCTACGCGTTGTCGCGTTCTTGAACTCGGTTGCGCGGATGGTGGCAATCTTTTGCCTATGGCCTTCCGTTTCCCTGAAAGCCACTTCGTAGGAATCGACCTTTCGCCAATTCAAATTGAAATAGGCCGTAAGTCCATCGCAACGTTGTCGTTGACCAACTTCGAACTACGAGCAGCCAATATCCTGGCATTGAGCCCAGAAGACTTGGGACACTTCGACTATATCATCGTACATGGAGTCTACTCGTGGGTTCCAAGGGAGGTGCAAAATCGTATCTTGTCGATTTGCCGCGACTGCTTATCAGAATGTGGCATTGCCTACATCAGCTACAACACTTATCCGGGCTGGCGAGGCAAGCAGGCACTTCTCGACATGCTCCGCTATCACACGCGAAACATCGTGGATCTGCGCACGAAGGTGGAAGCCGCGTTTGAGCTCTTGAGCATCCTGCCTCAAGTCACCGAGTTACCCAATGACCCGGCCACTCTACTCATCCAACGCCTCCGCGATGACTTGCAACGTGTCGATGATCCGGCAACGTATTTGCTCCATGAGTATCTCGTCGATGTCAACGAACCGATCTATTTCACCGAGTTTCTCGAACGGATTCATGCCGTTGGCTTGCAATACATCGACGACGCTTATCCCGGTAGCGGCGCATTGGATCGCCTTAACGGAGCGGCGCAGGATTGGGCGCGCAAGCGACTTACCGAGGAAGCCGAGCTGCAACAGTACGTCGACTTCATTGGAAATGTCTCTTTCCGACGAAGTTTGATATGTCGCGATTCCATCCTTTGGGATCGCAAGTTGACGCTCGATCGCATGAAGCCACTCCATGCAATAGCCACGTGTCGCAGTGAACCGAGCGAAACGAGTGTGCCGAAATACAAGACCGACGCAGGTCGCAAGTTCACTATCGAACACGAAGGACTTCAGGCAGTCTTGCAGCGGCTCGTTTCGGCTCGCCCCGAAACGGTTGGGGTCGTCGAACTGAGGGAGCTTCTCGGAGAATCAGTTTCCGATGACGACGCGGCCGTCATGTTCGAAGGGCTTCTGAATGGGGCAGCCCTTGAGTTCATGGCGGACGCAAGTCCATGCACAGGACGGGTCGATGAGCGTCCCCACGCATCGCGTTTGGTACGCCATCAAGCGGTGAGTGGTCTAGTAACCAACGCCTCACATCGCACGGGGCGAATCGATCATCCGCTCGAACAGCAATTACTTCCCCTCCTCGACGGTCGACACACGCTCGCCGAGCTAACCACCATGATCCGGGAGCAAATCACGACCGACCATCCACTTAGCGACGACGAATGGCAAGAACTCGTACGCAAGCACCTGTCGCGGCTAGCTGACAATGGCTTGCTCGACACGATGCCAACTCTCGTGTAGCGATGTGGGCCGATTCGCTCCTGGGCTGTGAAGCATTTTCACCAACAATTCGCTCAGGTTGAGCGGGAGCTTGCCTCCCCACACCCTTGTTTGGGCGGCCTCCGAACCCGCCCGCGAACCGCCGCCCCCCGCTCACGCCCCCACCGCCGTCGGGGGCCGAGGCGAGAGCGGAGGGCGGTACTTTAAGGTCTGAGCAGCACTTTTAGTACGCCAAAACGGCGTCCGTCGGAGGCAAGCTCCGATCGGACGAAAATGCTTCACAACGTTGCCCGTTGGGGTT
>JANMHA010000362.1:0-14021 GCA_031374925.1 Pirellula sp.
TCGAATCCACTCTTTTCGGTAGGAGTAATCTTTTCCCGAGAAATCGTCGACGCCGCTCAAATACGCCCTGCGAACGCACCGCTGACAGACGTGCAGAATCGAAACCTCGGAAGGGCTGTAAATCTCAGAACGTAGCGGCCTGGGCATTTTGGCTCTCCTATTCGTTGCGACAGTTCTACCGACCTTACGCCCTACCAATTATACCGACGCGCCATCCAACAGCAAGGAAAAAAGCACAAAAAGTGGGTGGCACTGTTCAACGACTGCAAAAAGTGGGTGGCACTGTTCAACGACTGAAAAGGACTGAAAAGTGGGTGGCACTGTTCAAATCCAAATCTGTTCAAATCCACGAGCAGTGTTTTTGATCCCTTGGAGCGAGTCCAGGCAAGCGTTAGCGCATTGGAATTCCGGAATACGAGCATCTACGACGCCGGTGGACGGTAACCCGATCTCTGTCATAGAAGCGAGTGGATCGCGGGTTACGATGTTTAGGAAAGAGAGGCGGGCTGCGAGGTACAGGGGCGGGGAGCGGCTGGCTAGAGGGAAAGTTACGGTAAGTTTTGATTCGCTGCTCGCCTTAATTGCCGTTGAAGGGCTTTTCGTTGAGGAATGGCTTGCGACCATTGCCTTGCAATGAAAATCCGAAAGTCGTCGAGCAATGAATAAGCGACTGGGGTTGCCAGCAAGCTAATCAACAACGAAAGCGCTTGACCACCGATAATAACTTTCGCCATGCTTGCTCGCGCGCTCGCCCCAGGGCCTTGCCCCAATGCGATCGGAACCATGGCTGCCATCAGCATCACGGTCGTCATGAGTATCGGGCGAAATCGCGTGTGATTGGCTTCGACGATCGCCGCCTCTCGCGCCATGCCGCATCGGCGCAGCTCGTTTGTTTTATCCACTTGAAGGATGCCGTTCTTCTTAACAATCCCAATCAGCATAAATAAGCCGAACATGGCATAGAGGTCCATCGGTGTTCGAAAAAGGAGAAGCGACAGCAGGCCAAATGGAAACGTCACCGGCAAAGCGGCGAGGATACTGATCGGATGAATCCAGCTTTCGAACTGGGCGGCCAAGATCAAGTACATGAACGTAACGCTCAATCCGAGTGCGACCATGAAGTAGTAGGCTGTTTCGTTCAACATGTCCGCTTGCCCGCCGAAGACGATTTGATACTCCGGTGGCAGATTCATCTCCGCAACACTTTTGTTGGCAAACTGCACAGCTTCGTTGAGCGAAACTTCGTCGGGGTGGGCCATTAAGGTTACAGTACGCTGACGATTCAATCGATCGATCTGACTCGGTCCTTGTTTTTCCTGGGTCTCCGCCAAACTGCTCAATTGGACTTGTCCCACGGATGGGGATGGAATCGAGAGGGTCAGCAGGTCGTTGGAATCGGTACGGAACTGTTTGTCCGCCCGAAGCCAAACATCGTATTGCTCGGTTCCCTCCTTAAAACTCGAAACAATTTGACCACCAACCAAAACGCTGAGAGTGTTGGCGATCATTTGAACAGGAATCCCTAAATCCATGGCCCGCTCTCGATCGATGTTCACTTGCAGTTCAGGTTTCCTCATGGAAAGCGTCGAATCGATATCGACGAGTCCGGGCAGTTGGCGCAGCTTACTTTTGAGCACGTCTGCATAGGTCGCCAACTCCTCCACTCCAGGACCTTGCAAACTGATCTGAAAAATGCGGCTGTCGCCGTTAGGGCCGCCCCCAAGTGCCGAAACATCGGATACGGACGTTCTGAGGTCAGGATAATCTCTAAGGATTTCGCGAACTCGGCGCATTAAATCGAATTGGGTAAATTCTCGCTGTTCAAGTTCCACCAGCCGAAGATAAATGGAGCCTCGCGTGACATCTCCCTGCCCCTTGGCTGTGCCTGACTGTCCAATCGAAACAAAGCGATGCACCACTCCGGGTAACTTCGACAAGCGATTCTCAATTTCGGTTACGACTTGATTGGTGCGATCCAACGTATAACCTTCGGGTGTAATGAAACCTACTTGCATCTCGCTTTGATCGTCGCGAGGCACGAGATTGGCTCCAAGATTCATCGCAATGGGAACCGTGGAAGCAATGATCAGCAGGCACGCGCTCATGGTCATCCATCGATGCCGAAGTGACCAACGCAAACAGATTCCATACGTGTTTTCGACGGATTGATAGACCCATCCCGATTTCGAACTGGAATGCCCAGGTCCCTGCTTCTCGATCTTAAGAAATCGAGAGCACAGCATAGGTGTTAAGGTAAACGACACGAATAGACTCATAAGGATGGCAAAAGCAACGGTCAGCCCAAAGCTGCTGAAGAACCGGCCAACCATCCCACCCATAAATGCGACAGGAACAAAGATCACCACGAGAGACAAACTTGTGGCTAAGACCGCCAGAGCAATTTCACGTGTGCCGATGCTGGCCGCGGCCATCGCATCCAAGCCGTTTTCTTCCATGTGACGAAAAATGTTCTCATGCACCACCACCGCGTCATCGATGACGACTCCAATGGCTAATATCAATCCCAGCATCGTGATGTTATTGAGCGTAAAGCCCATGTACTGCATGAACAAAAATGTCGGTATGATCGAAGTTGGGATGGCAAGAGTGGCAATCACTGTAGTGCGCCAATCTCGGATGAACAGGAGTATCGTGGCACCGACTAGGATCACGGCTAAGAGCAAATGAAAGCGGACCTCTTCCATCGAGACGCGAATGAATCTAGACTGATCTTGTGTTATTTCTACTTGAATATCGCTCGGCAAGGCTTTACGGATGCGTTCCAACCTCTTCTGGACCGCATCTGAGATGGAGACAGTATTCGTTCCGGACTGCTTTTGAACGAATAGGCTTACAGCGTTTTGCCCATCGAGTCGACTTAGGCCACGTGGTTCTTCGATGGAATCTTCAGCGACTCCAAGGTCTTTGATACGAATCGGGTAACCTTTGCGATTCGCAACGATCAATTCGTTGAACTTTTCCGGTGTGGCGATGCGTCCTAAAGTTCTTAGCACCATTTCCCGTTGGCCCTGATCGATGATCCCACCGGGGACCTCTAAATTTTGACTTACCAGCGCGTGTCGAACTTCTTCGATCGTTACGCTGTAAGCCTTGAGCCGGTCGGTATCGACACGAACATTGATGGCACGGTTGCGACCACCGGTTAAAAAAACATTGCCTACACCTGGCACCGTTTGTAGCAACTCCTGGATTTGGTGTTTCGCAATTTCCGTGACTTCGCGAATATCCCGATTGCCGGAAACACCTATCGTAATGATGGGTGCAGCGTCCAAATCGAATTTGTTTACCAAAGGGGTTTCTATGCCATCGGGCAGTTGCCGTACGACTGACGAGATCTTGTCGCGTGCCTCCTGGGCTGCAACATCGCCGTTTTTTTGCAGGACAAACCGAACAACGATGGTGACGCTCCCTTCGCGGGTTGTAGATCGCATTTCATCGATCCCGGAAATCGTGTTGAGCGTTTCTTCGATCGGCTTGGTAACGGAGGACTCCATTTCCTCAGCGCTTGCCCCCGGCAATGCAGCAGATACCGAGATCACAGGAAAGTCGACCTTCGGAAAAAGATCGACGCCCATATCGAAGTACGACACGATTCCGAGCACCACCGGAACTGCGACGAGGACCCACGTAAAGACTGGCCGACGAATACAAATATCGGAAAGATTCATCGTGGCGTCTCCCGAACGGATACAGGAATACCATCGGAGAGCAGACGTTGACCACTGGTGACCACCACAGAATCGACAGGAAGCGTTGGTGATGAGATCTCTACCCAATCGCTTGATTGTTCGCCTAGCGTGACTTTGATTTCGTGAGCTGTGCCGTTGAGAACCAGAAAGATTTTGTGGATGCCAGCGAAGGAATAGAGACCGGCCAACGGGACCGTTGTGGCATTTTCGTCACTGCTGATCAAGATTCGGGCCTTGGCAAAACCGCCCAGCTTGAGCAGCCCTGATTCATTCGGCACATCCACTTCCACAATGAACGTTCGAGTGGCACGGTCAATCGCAGGACTAATACGAGCGACGGATCCAATAGTTGGCTTGAGAGTCGATCCCGTCAGAACTTCGACAGGCTGACCGACGACAACATCGCCACTGTGCGATTCTGGGACAGAAAGTTTTAGCTTGAGGGTACGCCCCAGTACGAGTCTAAAAACCTCGGTACCTGGTCGAACCAGCGTTCCCTCCGAGACCAATCGTTCGGTAATCGAATAGGTTTGATTCTCGACGTTGGTTGGGATAGGAGCCGAGATAACGATATCCTGCAAGCGCTGATTTGCGACTGAGAGTTCCGCGTTTCGTAGTCTAGCCGTTGCAGCGGCAGAATTGGCCATGAGAAGTTGATTCTGCCAGTCGGATTCCAGCACTAAGGCTTCCGATCTTGCCTGTTCCAAATCCTCTGCGGAAATTGAGTTCGACGACTTGAGCGGTATCAAGCGTTGCAATCGCGATTGGGCCAACTCAAATCTCAAACGGGCTGAAACAACCATCGGCAAGCTGCTGAGGTCGTCCGATTCGGCTGGAACTCTGAGAAAGCCTCCTTTTGCCAGTTCCGTTTGAACATTTCGCTCGGCTTGTTCGTATGCGAGTTTGGCATCGGTATGATCCAGTTCGAGCAATCGCTCTCCGGGCTGGACAACACTCGAAAGGTCGTGGTAGATCTTTAGTACACGGCCTTCCTGTTTAGAACTTAGCGTTACCTCTTCGAAGCCATGAAGGGTGCCGACCGCCCCCACATAGCGTTGAACCACACGAGGTTCGATGTGCGACACCGTAACCACAACCGCATCTTTGCTGCCTTCTTTGGATGACGCGGACAAGGTAAGACGATCCGATTGTTGGGCTCTTCTATTTGCCGTCCACCATCCCAAACCAAACGCAAAAGCCAGTAGGATCAGGGCTGCAAACCATCGAAACCAAGTAGGATGTCGAAGGAACTGCGGACGCGATTCATCCAACGGACGCGTCCCAAGAGTTCCGGTTGGCAACGGGACACCAGATCGGTCCTTGGAATCGGCCTGGATGTCGGGGTCTAATAAATTGATGGACATGTTTACCTTCAAAAATCTATGTGGAAGCTCTTGTGTGAGAACTTGGACTGGCGGAGAACATCTCTACCTGCTTTGTGCCTTCACGCGAGATCTTTCGAAATAGCACCAAAAGGATTTGCTGTTCGTCCTCAGTCAGTGCAGAAAGGAGCGCTCGGTGGAAAAGGAATTTGGCATTGGATGCTGCGGCGTACGCTTTTTTCCCTTGATCCGTGAGGTCAACATGAATCACCCTGCGGTCGACCTCTGACCGTGTGCGATGCGCTAAACCTTTTTGCTCCAGATTGTCCACTAGGTTGGTCATCGAATTGACCGCAACCCCCAAGTGCTCGGCAAGGGAACGCATCATTTGTGCCCCAGACTCTCCCAGATGTTCAACCACGCGAAGATCCTGATGCCCAAGATTGGACTGCGGACCACAAGCGGCCGCGTCATGCATTTGCGTGAATTGTTTGAGAATCTCTCTAACAATCAGTCCAAAATCGTTCGCTCTTTCGTCCAATCGACTCATAATCACCCCAAGTACCGAATAGTTCGCCTGTCGAACTATTTTAGTTTGGAACAATCTATTCGTCGTGTCAACGTTAAATTCTCGCAATCGCAAAGAACGGACGCGGGACTGGGAATTCGAATTGGCTTTGTCTCACTAGATGAGAATGGAGAGCAGGCGATATAGAAATGCTCGGTAGGTTTCCGCACAGTCGTGCAGAGTTATCCTCCGAAAGCTATACTGTGAAAAACGCATTTTTTAGCCTCTATCTCACCGCTTTTTCCTGCCGTGCTTTCCGGAGTCGCTTCATGTTCAATATTCTGCTTGTTGATGACTCGGCCACCGATCGCAAATTGATTGAAGGCCTTTTGAAAAAATGCTTGCATTTCGATGTGGATACCGCGGCAGATGGATTGATCGCTTTAGGAAAAATAAAAGAAAAAGCGCCTGATTTGATCGTCACGGACATGCAAATGCCCAACATGGATGGTATGCAATTGGTCGAGAAGATACGAAGACTTTACCCTCTCATACCAGTCGTCCTCATTACCGCTGCGGGAAGCGAAGAACTTGCATCACAAGCCCTGCAACGAGGCGCGGCTGGGTATGTCCCGAAGTCTCGATGCGAAGAGCTATTGCACGATACACTCAACCACGTAATTGAACTCACGCGAACGGAATCGAGTTTCGAACGAATTATTGAGTGTGCTACGCTCACTCAATTCGAATTTTCTTTTGAGAACGACTTTGCGCTCATCGCACCCTTGATAGAGCTTGCTCAGCGCATGACGATTGGTCTAGGGATTTGCGACGAGCCTGCCGCAGTCCAAGTTGGCGTTGCGTTAGAGCATGCTGTACTCAATTCCATCTATCACGGGAATCTGGAAATCGGAGGACCGCTCAACGGAAATCGCGCATTAATGGACGAACGACTCATGCAGTCCCCGTACAAGGAACGACGGGTTCATATTGAAATTCGTGTCACGCGGGACGAAGCCAGATTCAAGGTACGAGACGAAGGGCCTGGGTTCAAGTATCAAGAGCTTACCGCCACAGGACGAAAGACTGCTTTGCTGGGCGAGGGTGGACGCGGCCTTTTTCTTATGTGGGCCTTTATGGACAGTATTTCTTTTGACCCAACTGGAAATGCTGTGGTCATGGTCAAACGCCGAGTTCCGCTGGATGCGGTCGAAACCGTCGGCCTTGCCAAGGTGGAAGAAAAGAAGCCGAAACTACCTGCCGTCCTGGGAATCCTGAGGCCACGCGATGGTAGCGCACCGATCGAGTTGACCAAAGCCAAGATGACAGCCGGTCGCGATCCAAGTTGCGATATCGTGATTCGTTCTTCGTCGATCTCATTGCACCACTGTCTGCTGTATACATTTGAGGGATGGTGGTATGTTCGAGACTTGAAGAGCACCAACGGAATCCGAATCAATCACGTATCCTTTCGCGAGCATCTTCTCCGCCCCGGTTCACATCTTTCGATCGGAAAATTCGAATACGCGATCGAATACGAACCGACTGCTCTAGGGGCGTTTGGTATCGATCCCCCAGCCGATCCCTTTTGATCAACCAACCACTAGGTTTTTCATCGCATCCAACAATTGTTGACGAAGCGCAATCAAGGATTGTTTGAGCAATTCGAACGTTTCCATTGCATTGCCTAACGTACCCGCAGCACCCATTTCTTCGAGGCGTTCGGCAAATACTTTGGAAGGAACGTTTCCGAAAAGCCTAAGTGTTCCTTTGATAGTGTGACTTGCCCGTTGAACGGTCGCGTTGTCGCCTGTTTGCAACGCAGGTCCCAACTCAGCCAGAAGCGTCGGATACTCATCCAGAAATGCTTCCACAACATCTCGCAATAAGTCGAGGTCGCCGTCGGTGGCTTTCAATGCCAGCGAAAGATCTAAAGGCTGCATTTTCTTTATTCCACGTTTCTATTTTTTGACCAATGGTCGGAGAGCTTCGTAAAGAGCTTGTTTCTTGAAAGGTTTCGTAACGTAACCATCCATCCCAACCGCCACGCACTTCTCTCGATCGCCCGTCATTGCGTGAGCTGTGACTGCGATGATGGGTACATGTTGACTTGTACCAGCTTCCTTGGAACGAATGGACTGCGTCGCTTCCAGTCCATCCATGACAGGCATTTGCACATCCATGAGAATAACGTCAAACGCACCATTTGCCCATGCGTCGACCGCGTCGGATCCGTTCTCCACCACCGTCACCGTATGCCCCCATCGTTTCAACAAACCGATCGCCAACTTCTGATTTGCAATCCCATCTTCGGCCAATAGAACATTTAGTGACGGCATCGATTCCGCCTCAGGCAGCGGGGCATGTGGAATCGCCATCTTGGTAGCAAGGGTGTTCGCAAGTGCATTGAAGAGTTCCGACTGCTTGATCGGTTTGTAAAGAAAAGCGGCAACATCCAAGTTCCCAAATTCGCTTTGAGCAACCCCGACACTGGAGCTGAGCACAATGATTTTGATCCCTGCGAGCCTTGCGTCTTTCCGAATCTCCGAACACAGCATGCTACCATCCATCTCTGGCATGTTGTAGTCGGTCACCAAAACGGGCATCGGTTGCGGAGGGGACGCAAGAGCCAAGAACTGCAAATACTCGATCGCTGCTGAACCTGAGTCAACCGCATGTACGGCTAGACCCCACGCGCCTAGCACATCGACTAGGATTCTTCGATTGGTGGCATTGTCATCGACCACCAGAATCGACGTGGTTTGGAATTGGGCTGTATCCAAAACGACGTCATCCCTGTGGTTCGAGTCCAAACCGAATGCAGCTTGAAATCGAAAGGTACTTCCTTTTCCAAGTTCACTCTCAACTTTGATGTCCCCGCCCATCAACTGAACCAGACGACGCGAAATGGCGAGTCCCAAGCCCGTGCCGCCATAGCGTCGCGTGGTTGAGGTATCGGCCTGTTCAAAAGCATCAAAGATCTTCGCATGGTGCACATCCGCGATTCCAATTCCACTGTCCATGACAGCGAACTCGAGTTCCATAGCAGTTTTGCTGCTCGAAACCCTACGGACACTCAGCAATACCTCTCCTTCATTGGTGAACTTGATCGCATTGCCAACAAGATTAAATAGAATCTGCCTGAGGCGGGTTGCATCTCCGACAATCCAGGAGGGCACATCTTCTTGGCATTGCCAGATCAACTCGATTCCTTTGCGATAGGCTCGTACGCCGAGCGATTTCAGCGCGGTCCCTAGCATCTCTCGCAGTTCAAAGGAATCCAGTTCCAACTGCATTCGCCCTGCTTCAATTTTCGAAAAATCCAAAATCTCATTGATGATTGTCAGCAGCGATTCCCCTGCTTCCATCACGCTGACAAGATACTCTCGTTGGTCCTGAGAAAGTCGTGTCTCGAGGACCAATTCGGTCATACCGATAATTGCGTTCATGGGGGTGCGAATTTCGTGGCTCATGTTCGCTAAGAACTCGCTCTTGGCGACATTGGCCTGTTCGGCGGCAATCTTTGCCTCGCGTAGAGCGATCTCGGCCATCTTGCGATCGGTTACATCCCAAAAGATGGCCTGGGTTCCAATGACTGAGCCGCGGGCATCGACAACCTGCGTCTTCAAGACCTCAAAATAGTGTTGCCCAGTGCTGTCGATATTTTCCTCCACGTCCTCAAAAAGTTCGCCCGTCTCGATCACCTTATGGTCATCGGCTTGATATTTTTCAGCTAGTTCTTTTGGATAATAATCGAAATCGGTTGTGCCGCGTATCTCATCAAGCGACTTGTTCAGCAGTTTGCAAAAGGCTTGGTTAGCGAAAGTGAACCTCCCAGAAGTGTCTTTACGCATAAGGAAGACTGGTAGGTTCTCGACCAACGAAAGATAGAGTAACTGAGAACTCTCGCGCGCGTGTTCGGCATCGATTTGCTCGGTGATGTCTATGATCGATCCGGCCATTCGCATTGGGTTGCCTGAATCGTCCCAGACTGCCTGACCGCTGGCATGAAACCATCGATAATCGCCTTGTTTGCAACGCAATCGATAACGATGGCTAAAGGGTCGCTTGTTTTTAAGATGCGCATCCACTGCGACCATTGTCGTTGCGACATCGTCGGGATGAAGTCGTGTTTTCCAAGCTTCCAACGTATTCGCCATTTCACCTTCTGAAAAGCCGAGCAACTCCTGGAAGCGAGGTGAATAATAAACAGATCCCGTCTTGATATCCCAATCCCACAAGCCATTCAAGGATCCTGCGACCGCCAAGGCAAAGCGCGCTTCGCTCGCTCGAAGCGCATCCTCCGCGATCAACAGTTTGGAAGCACTCTGTGAAGTTCGTTGCTTGCGCCCAAGAAAGATCTGGGCTAGGGCGAAGGCACCTACGAATGCCAATGCAAAAATTACCGCGATGGAAACTACTAGAACAAATAACAACCACTTTGGTAGGCCAGGGTCAAGTTCCATTGCATCGGTTCCCGAGACTTTGTTACGCCATTATTGGTGCAATCCTTGGTGCCGTTCCAATCCGCTTCCAGAATTCTACAGTAGTTTGCTTTCACCAAAATGCAGGTGACCACGGTCCGAAGGGAAGTTTGTTAGAATCGGATGCTTGTCGACAATGTTCCTAAACGTCTTTTAAGAGTGAAAAACGCATGAGCGATTCCAATCCGTATTCTCCATCGCGGCCGGAAGCATTTCCTTCCGGCGACGTGGTCGCTCAAAGAGTTTCCATTGAGCCAATCGAATTGTACAAGCGATCTATGGCATTAATGGGCGATCAATACTGGCTATTCGTCGGCATCACCCTCGTGGGTGTGATGCTTGGCTCGATTGTGCCGATGGGATTATTGATGGGGCCGATGATGGTTGGTATTTACATGTGCTTCGCCGACCGAGAAAAGGGCAGGCAGGTGGAATTCGGCACACTTTTCAAGGGCTTCGATCAATTCGTGAGTTCCTTCATAGCGATGCTGATCATGGTCGGGCTTTCGCTACTAGTAATGATTCCGTTGATGATTGTGATGAGCGTTGCCATGATCCTCATCTTGCCGAGCAACGGAGGGAATCAAGGAACGACACTGGTTATTCCGGTACTTCTCGTCTTTTATTTTGTTCTGTTCATCGCGGTATTCTTAATACAACTCCCGTTTCTTTTCGCGTTCCAGCTCATTGCCGACCGCGGCTTGACTGGGCCAAGAGCGGTCAGTTTGAGCCTCAAGGGAGTTCAAAAGAATTTCGGAGGTTGCATTTTCCTGTCCATTGTCATCGGGTTGTTTTCATTGCTTGCGAGCGCAGCATGCATTGTCCCGGCGTTCTTTTTAATGCCGATCTCTATGGGCGTCCTCTACTTGGCGTACCGAGATATTTTCGGCGGAAGCGTAACCTAGCGGATGAGCTTCTGGCCTAGGTTTCTGATTTTTTGTTGTAGAGCTATGGTAAGGCGAGCGGCAGATGGCAATTTCCCAACCCGTAGCGTAAGCGAGGGACAATTTCGCAGGTCCCTCACTTACGTATCGGGTTATGATTGGTAGTTTTCACATCGCCGCTCGCCTAAACATCCCCCGAGTAAACTCGGGGGGCATTGTCATGAGTACTCAGAGAAATGGCACACAAAACATGACTTACTTAAAGGGATCATCTTCGATCGTTGGCATTGGTTCAATTGGCTTTTCGCCTACAGGAGGAGTTACTGGAGTGAACTCATCAGGTACGGTTGTGCTAGGATTTTTGGGCATCGCCTTAGGATCTCCCTTGGTCATTCCTGCGTTGAAAGGATCGTTGGGAGCAAATGCACTCGGAGCTGGGGCTGCGTCCAACTTGGGTGGAACAACGATGCCACCGGATGCTGATCCGCCACGCTGCATTTCTTCGTATCGAGTTCGCTGCATTTCGAGGAGGCGTGCCCGGGAAGCCAATCTGGCTTTGGAGCGAGATTTTTCAATTGCGACTCGGGCTTGGCCTTGAATGCGTTCCAGAGCTTTCCCAACGTTGACGACCTTCTTGCCTTCGATTTCAAGCTGCGCAGCTTTTTCGAAATCTGGATTACCATCAAAACTACCCGATGACTGACACAAACCGCGGAAAAAATAAGCTCGCGGATCTTGGCTTCCTGCATCGATCACTTCGTTGAGCAGTGCGGCTGCTTGTCCGGAATCGCCTCGAAAGAACGAGTGTACGGCTTGGCCGTACATTTCGTCGAGTGGATCCTGGGCATTTACAAAGCTGGCAACGGAAAGTGAGACGACAGTAAAAAGACATGCAAAAGGTCGCGTTCGCATAAATCAGGCCCAATTTGTTAAGCGAAATTCGTCAAAACCATTACCCAGCACACAGATAAAGGTAGCGTGCGAGGAAGTCATTCCTTGAAGGAGAATTCTCTAAATAGTACTCCCCCGGCAGCCGAGTGCAAATAAATACTGAGAATCGTTAAGTTTCTCGTCGTTTGGCGAAAAAATCACGCCGTTTCCGAACCCGACGCGTAAGCGAGGCGCCATTTGTCAGCCTTCGCTCCCGTGTCGGATTCATAAAATCACAGCTTCCGGGTCTGCCACACATTTAAGCTCTTCCAAGATTTTGGAATTCCAATCGAATACCAGCTTTGGCGATGAAACGAACCATTCACCAAGCTTTGTCACTTTTTTCTCTTGATGAGTTGGCGGCACAGAAGCTTGCCCGCTCAAGGAATCCAATTCCGCATGTTTTTCTGGATTCGCTCAACATTGACCTTTCTATGGAGAACCGCAAGTCTGATTGTCTTGCTGAGTATTGTGGCCACGATTCCCATTCTCCAGTTTGCCAGTTTTGGATACATGTTGGAAGTCTCGTCCCGAATAGCCCGAGGCGAACCGGCTCGACGTTGTTTTCCTGGTACGGAAATAGCTGGACGAGTGCTGGTCATTCTGATTTGTGTATCCCTCTCGTGGCTTCCTGTTTGGTTCCTTGCGGACATGGCATACACCGCCGAGCTTATCGAACTGGGAAGTAACGTCGCAAGTAGGCTGAGATTAACCGCCCGATTCGTGTCCGTCCTCTGGGTTTTTTGGATTGTGTGGGCTGTTTTTCGCGGGGGCAAGCTCCGTCACTTTTTATGGCCAGCCCCGGTATTGGCCATGACAAGCGTTTTTCGCCCGAGTGTTTGGCGAGAGGCGGAAGACCGACTTTGGAACTTTATTCTGTCGCTTCGCTTGCCGAGACTGTTGTGGCTCGGACTTATGGCTTCCATCGGTGCTTTGGTTTGGTTGGTATTGCCAAGTAGCTTCATCGCAATTGGACTTGTTGGAAACGGCAATGCCGGAACAGTTTTGGTCGGACTTGTTGGCGCGTTCTGGATGTGGTGGGTATTGCTGCATCTGCCGTTTTTGCAAATTCAAATGGCTCGAGAAGGCCGTTTGCTTTCGGTATTCGATGTTCGCTCGGCGCGGAGATCGTTTCGTCGTGCACCATGGGCATTTTGTTTGGCAACGTGGGCTACGTTTGTGTTGGCCGTTCCGCTGTACCTGCTGAGAATCGAACTGATTCCATCCGAACTCTGGTGGATTCTGTCTTTTTTCTTTGTCATTTTGATTTTCCCCGCCAAACTGTGCACGGGTTGGGCGTTACGGCGTAGCAAGTTTCACTGTCCCGGGAAGCCTTTAAGCGTTGTACACTGGTTCTGGCGATATTGCGCGTGTGTTCCCCAAATCGCAGTCGTCTTAGTGTATCTTGGCGTCTTGTACTTGGCCAAATTTGCGTTGTGGGAAGGGACGGCTAGTATCTATCTCCAACACGCGTTTTTGCCGCCGGTCCCCTTTTTTATCCGTTAACCAACTGCCGCGCATGTCATCCAATCCCTATTCCGATAACGACCAACAAAGCCCTTACGCCTTTCAATCGCAACTCCCCAGCGGAAGCGGTGAATCGTATATCAAACAACTCCCGGTCATCGGCATACTCACTCTTGTCCAAGCATCTTTGGAGTTGATGATGTCCATGTTCGTGGTTGGCATAGGAGTCTGGATGGGTTTCATGCAAAACAACCCGGAATTTCAAAAGTTGCCAAATCCGCCAAACATGCAAATCATTTCAATCGGCTACTCCATTTTTGGAGGGTTCCTTGGAGTGATGGCCTTACTCCGTTTGATTTCAGGAATCATGATCTTGCGCAAGCGAGGCCGAATCTTTTCGATCGTGGTTTCGGTGCTTGGGCTGGCCAGTGTCTTTACCTGCTACTGCTCTCTTACTTCGATAGGGCTCTGTGTCTATTCTCTAATCGTCTTAGTTCAACCTTCGGTCATCGCTGAGTTTGAAAAAGGACGCACGGCGCCGCTCTAAGGGATCCGCCCTGTTGGCCCTTAGCGGCAACGCTGTGAAGCATTTTCGTCCGATCGTAGCTTGCTCCGACGGACGCCGTTTTGGCGTACTAATAAGTGCAGCTCAGACCTTAAAGTACCGCACTCCGCTCCCGCCTCGACCGCCTACGGCGGTCGAGGCGGGAGCGGAG
>JANMHA010000396.1:0-1962 GCA_031374925.1 Pirellula sp.
CGGTGGCTGAATGGAATCCTTCGCAGCAAGAATGGCGTTCAAACGAGCCCGTCGTTTTGCTCTCTGTTTTCGAAGCTCATGTCGATTCGACATTCCCAGTCCACCTACAAATCGCACTAAACCCCGAAGGCCAGTTCAACGACCGTGGTCACCGATGTCGCCGGAGACCACGTTTCCAAAAATTAGGGAAGTACCGGCGGCGACTTCGGTGCACCACATTGTTCCCTCTTGCCTGTTACCATCAACTGGCTTTTCGTGCCGCCGTCAGGTTTCGAGCATGAGGTTCTGATTTGCATTCCATAACGTAAATGGTACCCGATGGAATCTTGGAGTGCTTGTCCGTCGACGTGGAAATTCCTTTTTCAGTGTGAAGTGTGCTAGCTGTCCGAAGAACGATTCTTCGCGTTGTTCGTCGATCGTATTCGATGCAAATACATCGATATCAATGGCGATACCATCAAACAGACAAGTGCAACTGGGGCACAATAAACGGAAACAAATCCACGCCCATTTGTGCTTGCTTCGCGGACCCACAAAACTGATATGCAACTGCCAATGACTAAAAGGCCAATGTTCAAGGCATTCAATTGGATTGTCAGGCGTGAGTACATTGGATCCACACTGATGAGGGAACGGCAGCGATCAGCGAGGCCGAGGAGTTGACTCAACGCAAGTCAAAAACGCCCGATCGAGGCCGTCGTCTGCATCGCTTTGTTATGCCGCGATCATTGGCACCTGGTCACTGAGCGGAACAGAAATAGAATCGTCCGTTTACGATTCCAATAGCTATAGCACCAGACGTACCACTGTCGCCACGCTTGGTCTCGAACTCGAGGATGTGAGTTGGCTCCGGTGTAATCGTCCTGCCTTTGACTTCAGGTGAGAATCCGCTTTCGTACCCCTTAGCGGCCACAAGTGTTCGTTTGGTAATTGACGGAATTGAGTCTCCTTTTTTCATGTATATGCCATAAATGAAGTCGTGAAGAGTCGCATATCGGCTCTCTTGGGGAGCATCACCCCAGTATGTAAGTTCCACAAATGCATCTTCAGGATTCTCGGCAAATCGCTTTTTGAACTCCGCAACCAACGCATCTGCTGTCGCCGGTCGTTCGGTTTCAGACATTGTTGGAATGAACGATGTTCTGGACAATACAACGGGCTGGCCCTTGGGATGAGTCGCGAAAGGAGCAGCATTGACGGCGGGCACGGTGCTTGCCGCGGCGGAATCATGTTCTGCTACTTCCGATTGGCCGCAACCCACTACGATACAGCATACGAATGCAAAAAGCAGTGTCCGTCTCACGTTCAATTCCCTGTTTCGAAAAGGCATAACGACCATGTTGACCGAGCCCCCGCCAACACGGCCTCTAAAGTTCGAAACGGACCGTCGGGGGCTTCGGTCCAACATTTTGTTCTGTGCTTATTCGGTTTTCATGAGGATTGGATTCACATCGAGCGAGATCGTTAAGTTATAGTGTCCGTAACTTCTCTGTTCATGCGATTCGATTCCATCGCGAATCTCTTTCGATGCGTTCCTGTACAAACGCCGAATCTCGTTAATCAACCATTCGTGAAGTGTTCGAGCATCATCGCCATCGTGGATACGATTCCAATCTGTAATTCCCAGGGGCCATTTTGCCATGTATTCAAACGCCGCGTAAGGTTCAAACGGTGCTTTTGTCCAGAGTTGTTTACATTGTGGGCATTCCTCAAGAGCAATCCAGTTTCCTATTCGAATCTGCGTGAGAACTGGCGGTCTCGGAACTGGCCCCCAAATTTCTTGAGTATTCGAATTGCAGGTTGTACACATCATTAGCACAGAACGATTTAGTTCACCTGTTTCGCGTAGGTGTAGTTGGGAAGGACACTTTAGGCTGACCGCGAAATCAGGTGCAACGGCTTGTTGAACGGCGGTCATTCGCAACCTCGTTCGGCATTCCGTTGCTCCTTAGGATTTTACCA
>JANMHA010000437.1:0-48645 GCA_031374925.1 Pirellula sp.
GGAAGGACCGACTTGCGCCCCGATCGTATCATGCGTGTCGGAATCGATTACTTCCCAAGCCCCATTGTCGCACTCCGACTTCCAAAGATCCCCGAGATCGGTTTCTTTTAGTTTCGCTGCGATCAAACTCGCGAGCGGTTCCGGAATGACGACGGCAATGGTTTCGTTCACGTGTTTTTTACAGAGCTTGATGATCATCTTTTCGATGCGTGCTTCGGCTTCGGCCACGGTTTCGCCCCCCGGTGGGCAAAACGAACGTGGGTTTTCTTGAAGCTGCTTGTAGAGACGCGGCTGTTGTCGTTTGAGCTCGTCAATCAACTTGCCTTGCCACAATCCGTGGTCCAAATTGCGAAAGCAATCGCAAACCTTCCTCTTCGATCGAGTTTGCTCCGCGATTTCACGAGCCGTACTTTGAGCCGATTCACAAGGTCCACAATAGACTGTCGTTATCGGCAGCTTCGCAAGTTCAATTGCGATGCGATGAACTTGTTCAACTCCGCAGGGAGTTAGAGGCATGTCGAGACTGCCTTTGATTCGCTCCTGTTCGTCAAAAAGCGTCGATCCAGGACGCACAACAACTACATTACACATAAACAATATTGTCCGAAGAGGAATCAAATCGATGACGCATTTGGCGTCAGCTTGAAGGTTGCATTTCACGACGCAATCGGGTCATCGCCTGGCAGTAATCCGCCTGGCGAAAGATCGCAGAACCCACGACAAGCAGGTCTGCTCCATGGGCCGTACACTGGCCTACGGTTGTTTCATTCACGCCGCCATCTACCTCCAAAAGGAGATCGGCACCGTGCTTTTTTCGAAGCTCAGTCAGTCGCATTAATGCGATCGCATTGAACGACTGTCCGCCAAATCCAGCTTCGACACTCATAACAAGCATCAAATCGCATTCGCTGACAAAGGGCGAAACAAGCCCCATGTCGGTGGATGGATTGATGGCCAATCCAGCCGCAACCCCTTGCGAACGAATTTTCACTAGTAGGTCCGTTGGGGCCGGCGACGCCTCTATATGAAACGTTATCAAATCCGCACCTGTGTCCACAAATTGCGGTGCATACGTATTCGGATCGCGAATCATCAAATGCACGTCTAGCATCAGATCCGTGACTTTGCGAAGCGCCGCCACAATAGGCATCCCATAACTCAGGTTGGGAACGAAATTCCCGTCCATCACGTCCAGGTGCAAGCACTCAACCCCAGCCTCCTCCAACAAACGAACTTCCCGTTCCAAATTGGCGAAATCGCACAACAAAAGTGAGGGAAGGATCGTAGGTCGAACGCTACGCATCGTAGCAATTGTCTTTTGGACTCGAGTACTAGGCTCGGACATGGATGGGAACAAGAGTGGACAAAGGACTGGTCTGTCTAAAATGACGGCAAACCACTTTTGAGTACTCCTTAACATAGGGACACTCGGGTGCTTTCGACAAGAGCCAATGCACATAACTCGAGCAGGATGCATTTTTCCGCATGCGGGCAATCGGGAATCCCCCCCACCGAAAATCGAGGGCAAGTCATAACCCGAGGAGCCTAATGTCAAACAGCAATCCTTTAATGGCTTTTAAAGGACGATTCTTGCCTTCTGTTCGGTTCAGGAATCGCTCCGACTTTATCTTGCATCGAAATGAAGGAACAGAAATATTGACCAGGGAGTGTATAATCTACGATTCGGGAGGGACCGGCTCCCGCCGAACCATTTCCGCGTCAGCTCGGCAGGAGCCTTGCTCTCCCGTTATTTTAAACCGATTGACATCGCAAAGAGCTACTCGAAAGTTTGAACGCATGCGCGAAACGATTCAATTACGCCCATCACTCCCTTCCGTTCAACCACGCGAATGTTGCGGCCTAACCGAAACCAATTTCATCACTCCAATACTCCGTCACTCCAATACTCCGAGTAACAGGCTCATGGGCGCAACCTCGTCCGTGCTGAAGGCCTGGGTTTTGTTAACGGCCCTGCTGAACCTCAATCGCTCGCTCGGTTCCGAGCCAGCCATCGATTTTCGACGGCAAATTCAGCCGATTCTGTCGGAGCACTGCAACCTGTGTCATGGGGCTGACGAATTCGCGAGACAAGGAGGCTTGCGACTCGACGTGGAATCCTTTGCTAACCAAGGTGGCGAATCAGGTCTTCCAGCCATTTCACCCAGCGATTCGGCTGCAAGTCAGTTGATCCAGCGCGTCACTTCGCAGGATCCAGAAAGTGTCATGCCACCGCCACATGCAAAAAAGCCTGTCAGCGAAGCGCAAGTGAAATTGCTCCGTCAGTGGATCGATGAAGGTGCAAAATATGAATCTCACTGGGCTTTTGCTCCACCGATCAAAAAACCATTGCCCCTTGAAACAACCAACCCAATCGACTCTTTCGTACGCGAACGTCTGAAGCGAGCGGGAGTTTCGCCTGCCCAGCGCGCGTCCACCGAAACACTCGCCAGACGCATTCACCTAGATGTCGTTGGCATTCCACCATCGCCCTCTGCCCTGGCGGCGTTCGAACAGTCGCCAATCGCAAGCAGGATCGATGAACTTTTGGCGAGTGAACACTTCGGAGAAAAATGGGCTAGGCACTGGCTGGATGTCGCTCGCTATTCGGACACGAACGGTTATGAAAAGGATTTGCGACGAGATCAATGGGCTTGGCGCGATTGGGTCATTCAAGCATTGAATCGTGATCTACCTTACGATCAGTTCATTATCGAACAAATCGCGGGTGACCTGCTTCCAAATGCAACACAAGATCAAGTGGTTGCAACTGGCTTCTTACGCAACAGCATGATCAACGAGGAGGGAGCTATCGTACCTGAGCAATTCCGCATGGTGGAGATGTTTGACCGCATCGATTGTGTCGGCAAAGCAGTGCTCGGATTGACGGCGCAATGCGCTCAATGCCATACGCACAAATTCGATCCGATCACTCAGGATGAGTACTATGGCATGTTTGCGTTCTTGAACAACTGCTACGAAGCGCAGTCGCCCGTGTACACCTCCGAGCAACTGGGAGTCGTTCGCTCGATTCAAGCGTCGATTGCGGAGATAGAGAGAAAGATCAAGCAAGACGTACCAGCCTGGGAGTCGGATCTAAAGGCATTTCAAGAATCTATCCTTGCCAGCCAACCTGTTTGGAAGACGATTGAATTCGATGATTTGAACAGTGTTAGTGGACTGAACCATCCGGCACCGCAAACAGATGGGTCGATTTTGATGACGGGCCATTCGAGCTCCGAAGTGTTCATGATCGGATCGCCTGACCTCGTTGGAGTTACTGGGTTTCGATTGGAGGTTCTGAATCATGGCGATCTACCGTTACGGGGTCCGGGCCGCAGCCCAATTGGATCATGGCAAATCCACTCGATCGAACTCAAAGTTCAAAAACCGGATAGCTTGGAGTGGGAGAAGCTGAAGGTAGCCAACGTTACGGCCGACTTCTCCACAGTCGAAACCAAGGACAAAGATGGAAAAAAGGCCTTCGGCCCGGTTTCGTACTTGTTTGATGACAAGCCCGATACGTTTTGGACTTCTGACCGGGGACGGGGACGACGAAACCAACCGTCGGTTGCCGTTGCTGCATTCGACAAGCCGCTTTCGATGCCGGAGGGGTCCCGATTTAAAGTGGAAATCCATATGGCGGATAATATCGGATGTTGCCGAATGAGTTTTACGAAATCGGAACAGCCCGTTGCACCCAAGTGCGATCACGCGGCTATCTTGGCGATGTCTATCTATGAGAACGAGCGAACCAAGTCGCATAGCGACGCACTGTTTGCCGGTTGGAGGAAATCGAAACCGGAGATTCAGACATTCGACGCGGAGATCGATCGGCAGTTGGACCAATTGCCGGAGCATGCAACCACCGTTTTGCATTTGGCCGAACGGGAACCGTCTGCCGCGCGCCCAACGCAGTTGCTCGATCGAGGAGAATGGGACCGTCCCAAGCAACCGGTTTCGTCGCATGCGCCAAGAGCTTTGCATCCGATGATTGACATGCCGAACGTGCCAGCGCGACTGGCGTTTGCGAGATGGCTGGTCGATCGTCGTTCGCCCCTGGCAGCCCGCGTCGCCGTCAATCGCATTTGGCAATCGATTTTCGGCGATGGACTTGTAGAAACGTCCGAGGATTTTGGAACACGCACAGCCATACCTGAATACTCAGACCTGCTCGATTACTTGGCCGTCGAGTTCATGGAACAAGGTTGGAGCCAAAAGCATTTGATCAAAATGATCTTATTGAGTGAAACCTATCAGCAGAGCTCCGTTTTTCGAAAAGAACTACACGACATGGATCCCAAGAATCGGCTATTAGGACGTGGGCCAAGGTTCCGAGTTGAGGCGGAAGTTGTCCGCGACATCGCGCTCGCCGCATCCGGTTTGTTATCTAGCAAGTTAGGGGGGCCGAGCGTGATCCCTCCGGTTCCTCAGAATGTCTTGAATTACAACTACGTCGTTCCAGGCTATTGGACACCGGCAACTGGTCCTGACCGTTATCGCAGGGCGGTTTACATCTTTCGAAAGCGTTCGATGCCCGATCCCGTGATGGCGAGTTTCGATTCGCCAAATGCCGATGTCGCATGCGCTCGCCGAGTTCGGTCCAATACTCCTCTAGCTGCGCTAACAGGCTTGAACGAAACGGTCTTCGTCGAAGCGGCGCAAGCCATGGCATTGAGAGTGTTACGCGAAGGAGGCAAGGATGACCTTTCAAGAACCGAATTCGCGTTTGTGTTATGCACAAGCCGAAAACCCAATGCAAGCGAACGACTGGCGATCGAGACACTGTTGGGCGAGCATCGCAAAAGATTAGCGGAGGGATGGCTTAATCCGAGAGAAATAGCCACGGGTGATTCGGCAAAATTGCCAGCGTTACCCGAGGGGGCCAATCCGCAAGATGTGGCCGCTTGGACAATTGTTTCGCGTGTGATGCTCAATTGTGACGAAACCCTTTCAAAGAATTAATCATGATGAACCCAAGCATGCATGACTTAGACTTGTTGCGAGCAGTGGAGCGAACCAAAAGGCGCTGGTTCTTCGGCCAGTGCGGAGTTGGATTAGCGGGCATGGCCGCGTCCTCGTTCATGGGAAAGGAGGCGCAATCGGCCAGCAGCTTCGCTGACGATGCGAATCCCTTGGCCCCAAAGCTGCCGCATTTTCCAGCCAAAGCCAAACGTGTGATTTACATGTTTCAGGCAGGTGCTCCAAGTCATTTGGAGTTGTTTGACAACAAGCCCGAATTGACCAAGAGCGATGGTAAATTACCACCGAAGGAGTTGCTTGCTGGATACCGTGCAGCGTTTATCAACCCGAATTCGGCCTTGTTGGGACCCAAGTTCAAATTCGAAAAGCATGGCCAATGTGGCATGGAACTAAGCGAAGTACTACCCTACACCGCCAAGATTGCGGACGAAATTTGCTTGGTTCGGTCGATGCAAACCGAGGCCGTCAATCACGCCCCCGCACAGATCATGATGAACACCGGTTCACAGTTGTTCGGTCGTCCGAGTTTTGGCTCGTGGTCTTTGTACGGATTGGGAAGCGAATGCGAGGAGTTGCCTGGTTTTGTAGTCTTAACCAGCGCCAAAGGAACAAGCGGCGGTGCCAGCAACTACGGATCTGGATTTCTTCCAACCCTATATGGAGGTACTCCATTGCGAAGCGGTGGCGACGCCGTGTTGTACCTTTCGAACCCAAAGGGGATTGATGCGACTGCACAGCGATCCTCTCTGGATACCATCAACCGATTGAATACCCTGTCCAGCCAGGAAATTGGAGATCCGGACATAGCGGCCAGAATCCACAGCTATGAAATGGCGTACCGATTGCAAACCAGCGCGCCTGAACTGATGGATTTGAGCAAGGAATCGAAAGACACTTTAGAACGCTACGGTATTAAGGATCCAAACGAATCGTCCTATGCACGAAACTGCCTGCTTGCCCGGCGTCTGGCCGAACGAGGTGTTCGATTTGTGCAGTTATTCCACGAAGTCTGGGATCAACACGGTGGTTTGACAGCCGGAGTCAAAGCCAATGCCTTGGAGACCGATCGCCCGAGTGCGGCACTCGTTCAAGATTTGAAGGACCGTGGCCTTTTGGATGACACCTTAGTCATATGGGGTGGTGAGTTTGGAAGAACACCGATGGTGCAGGGAGGAAATGATGGGCGCGACCACCACAATCGGTGCTTTAGTATGTGGTTCGCCGGCGGTGGTTTCAAACGAGGCTACGTGCACGGTCAAACCGATGACTTCGGATTCAACGTAGTCGCTGACCCGGTTCACGTCCATGATCTGAATGCGACCCTGCTACATCTGTTGGGTTTCGATCACACCCGCCTGGTATATCGGTCCCAGGGACGTGACTTTAGGCTAACGGATGTGCACGGAACGGTACAACAAGGACTCCTCGTTTAACCCCGATCCGTTGGCGACGGATGTACGCTGGACGGGCCTAGCCGCCGCTTGCAGAAAGATCATGCAGTCGAAGACGACTCGTGGCCTGCTCTGCAAGAATACGCTCAGTTCCATTGGGAATGTTTATGCTTATAACCATAGTCGCCTCTTGAAGCCGTTATTTAACGATGGCAAGTATCCCAAATCCCAAACCAACGTCTTTATTGTACCACTTTTGACTTACAACCGCCAAACAGAAAGATCGTAGATTGGCAGGTATCAAGGTCGAGTTGCAACTGACCGTGAATCGGTAGCGTTAGCTTCACGCTAGACAGAAAAAAGACGGGACCTAGAGAAAGCTGGAAGGACCTTTTGACCTGGGTTGTTCGCGAGGCGTTCAGGACTAGATCGTAGCCGGGTATTCTTCAACCACGCTTTTGGGTTTCGGTGTAAAGCGGCTCACGTACCCATGCATGCCAAGAAAATCACCATTCCCTGCTTGCTTTGCAGGCACAGATATCTGTCATTTCAGATACTTGGGCTCGTAAATCCAATAGCAACCATTTCAGATTTCCTAAGTCCATACGCGGGTTATGGTGAACGAATCGAAGCTGTCGCATAAGTTGTTTGTCCACAGCGTCGGCAAAGTATGCTTCGGAGCTATTCGCCGCTCCGGTTTGGGTGACCGGTGCTAGTTGAAGAGCGGATTTTGGCACTGCTCAAACGCTATGGTCGATTCCCGTTTGGCAATTTAAGCATTGCGGAATTGAATTCGTCAAGGTTGCCGTGGCTGAGGCGTGGTATCCGAGATTCCGGACCTTTTGCAGCCAATGGGCCATTGATTGCATCAATATTGTCGATACAACCCTGATCTCAAGTTGTCAAAGTCGTCAAAGAAGTCGATTTCCCAGATGCGTTTTCCGGCACGACTCGGATTGTCCGTGAAGTATAAGTTGCGTTCTTGGAAGTGTCTCGATATCGCAGTCTTCATTTCTACTACAGACTTGTAGTCGGAATTGTGAATCACAGCTCTATTCATGCCGCTGAATACCGATTCGATCACATTTAGGAATTGGGCGCAATGCGGCAGCGGCAGTAGCTCCACAACCGGACCGGCCTTTGCAGCACGGGACGTCGCGTTGAGATCGTCGACCCACTTGATCAACTGATTCGATCGGTGCCAAGAGGCCGCATCCCAAGTGATGAAAATTCTTGATTTGTCCTGGTACTGATCGAAAAGAATCTCAGCCAAGTCAATCATCGCCGTTGTATCCTTGGCGTCTCCGTAGAGCCAAGTGACTTGGTTGTTAGTTGCGCTCAATGCACCGTAAAGTGTAATTGACCCTCTGGACGACTGCTTCTGTGGGTGAGTTCGTGTCTCTTTCTTGGTCGAGTAACTCCTGCCGCCGTACCGCTTGACTTGCAATGGACCTAGTTCATCGACGAAAAAAAGTACCTCATCAGTGCGCAAGGACTGCAGCGATCGTAACAACAGCTCAACCTTCTCTCTGTATTCTGGATCGGGGCTTGTTAGGACGCGACGGGACTTCTTCCACTTGTAACCCGCGACTTTCAGATGCGTTCTGACTGTATTGCTCGAGATCTTTTGTCCGTGCTCCAACTCGTACGCATCAGCCAGGCTTTGGTGCGTCCAACTGGTTCTATTGATCCCATATGCCTTTGGCTGGTGATGTAGAATTTCGATTAAGGACTTGCTAACAAGCCTTCGGATTTCGCTGAGTCTGGGGCGTCGCCTAGGTGCGTTGAACGGTCCGTTTGCGTCGTCGCGATTGTTCGCGCAATAGGCATCGTTTACGAAATAGCGAGATACGTTTAGACATTTCGCAGTTGTTCTTTCAGAAAACCCAATCGATCGCGCAAGAATAGCGAGAGCCCGTTTTCGTTCTGACTTCGAGCCGTTTCTCGCTTTGTCAAGAATCCGGTCGATATTCGCGATGCTTCTGACTTCATCGGGAATGGTAGACGCCGGCCCTTTCGACATTGCCAGGTCAAACAGCCACAGTTTCAGTTTCTCCGCGGTAACTATTCGTCGGTGTTTCTCGTCGGGCGATGCTGTCGGGCAAGTGATCTTGCGCACTCGATCTCGCACGATTGTGTAACCGCCCGAAAAGCCAATCTTTTTGAGGTGCTCATGAACTTGCTTCACGGGCAGAGCAGGGCAATTGACCAACAGTTCGCGGATTGTCCCTTCATACTCGTCGAGGCTACTCCCTTGCTTCGGTCGGGAAAGGTGATGAGCGGAAATCACTTTGCTGACCTTGTACCGCGACACGTTCAGTTCTCGTGATATCTGCCGGATCGATGACCCCGTTCGTAGCAGTCGAAGGATTCTGTTAGACGTTCGGTCCATAATGAGCTATCGATTTCTCGTGATTCTCTTCGCTTGTTTGCACCGTTTGAACGTAACTCGCTTCTCCAAGCAACGTAGTAATCGAGCTACCAACTAATTCGCCATCGTATACATGCATCCATGGCCTTCTTCCGCTTCTCGATACTCGAACTCCCAAGCCCGGAAAGATACTTGCGCCCATTAGGTCCGGTGACGTAACCCTGTCGAGTCGCTTCGGCGCGAAATCTGGAGATCCATTCAAACAGTGTGCCGTATCGCACTTTTAAATCGTTGCACGCTGACTCTACGAGAATCCGCTCAAGTGAAAAACGCCGTGATAGTGCGGGCCCCGACTCTCCACAGACGACGTACAATAGGAACTCGTCGTGATTCAACCCCTTCAGCGTGGCGTGTTTCGCCATGAACTCATTGTTGCCACGCCGTTTTATCCGGTCTGATCTGAGGTGTGTGTCCCTGCTCTCGGCTGCGATACAATCCAATGCCTCTTCTTTGTTGGGAAAGAATTTGCGCAATCCTGCACAATTAATGCAGCCGCTCAACTTTCCCAATACACAATCATCAAACAGACTTGGGCTCGATGAAGACAGTCCACCCGACGAAGAGCGTATCTGGTTGAACAAGGGGTATAGCCTGCTACCTTTTGCGGCTGCCAAGATCGACTCAAGATGTTTCAACTGTTCGCGAAGTCGTTTGTACTCGACAATGGGCCGGACATCGCTGTGCGAGATTGCGAGTTCCTCCAGGTGACTTAGCGAAAACAGCTTCGGACCAGTAGCCAAGCGAATATTAAGGAGTTCCTTGAGTGCGGCAGTGAGCTCCTTTCCGGAGTCCAAATCCAACTTTTTGCCAAGCTTTTCCCATACGCGGTCCTTCGCAAGTTTGATCTGGTCTAACAATTCTTTGCGTGTCCGCTCCAGCTTCTTCAGGCTTATCGAAACTCCATGATACTCATAATCGGCAAGCTGGCGTGCCAGCTTCATGGTCGTGTTGGCGAACTGCTCACGGATGTTCTTGCAACTTAGCTCCTTGTCGAGACGATAGTATAGACGCAACGCGAAATCGGCATCTTGGCAACCGTGCTCCTTCATATCATCGAGCGGCAGATCGGAAAATGTTTGGTCCTTTTTGACGATATCGCTATAGCGCAATATACGTTTGCCAAGTAGCCTTTCAGTCAGGTAGCTAAGGTTGAAGAAGTCCAAGTCGCCAAAGCAGTCGTATGCTGCAAGCATTGTGTCGAAGTACACATTCTTAATCGCGAGGCCATTTCGGCGCAAAAGTAACGCGTCATATTTGATATTGTGGCCGACGACAGGTCGCTGCATGTTTAGAAGTTTTTGCAAACGAGTGAGTACTTCGTCGCGTGAAATCCCTTTGAGATCTCTATCGATCAAAGAAACAAAAAATGCCCTTCCTGGTTGGACGGATAGCGCGACACCGAGCAAGTTCGCCTTTCGTGGATCTGAGTCGTCGGACTCGGTGTCGAGGGCACAGACCTCCGAGCCACAGAGCGCAGACTCAAGTTCTTGCAGACTTTCCCTACTTTGCACAGCTCGGTAGTCGTTGGTCGGTCGAATCGTTATGGGGGCGGGCGGACCCGCTTCTTCAGGTAGCGGCAATAATCGGACAAGCGAATGAAATCGGTGTGCATGGAGCCCCTCTGCCACTGCCTTGTTGTCAAGATTCCAGTCGAGCCGGATGGCGTCAATACTGATGTCGATGGGATTAGCGTCGACCTTCGATCTAGTATATGTACGTATGATCGCGACTTTGTTCGATGCCAGATTGTCTCGCGTTGCAGCTGCGCTAATCTCATCAAGGTTGGCATAGATGCTTTCCAGGTCTCCATAAAGTTCGACTAGTCGGACTGCCTGTCTCTTGGTCAGAGTTCCAGAATTCTCGCGTCCGTCTTTAGAATTGCAAATAGCAAGAAATGTCGGAATTTCATTCGGTTTCACTCCAACCTGAGACGATACGGAATCTGGCGTTAGGCACTCGTACTCGTCGCGAGCCTTCGGGCGAATGATGCTCAATCGCTCGGTGTTCAGTTGAAGTAGCTTCGTGTCGAGTGTAATGAGATGTGTCGCTTTGTCGGACAATTGATAGCAGATATCTAAGACGCTTCGTTGTGCCATGTGAACAACGGGTAGGCCCAAGTCTTTGACGAATTCGACAACGGCTTTCACATTCGCGTCGGTAGCCGCAACGTGACCTTCCGATCCGACAACGAGAATTCCTCGCGTAACGCCAAGAGCGCGTCGTGCCCGAAGTAGATCCCGTAGAAACCCATAAACGAACGTATGATCACTACCATCTGCAACGAGCAGAGGCACACCGTGAAACGTGTCAGTGGTCCTGCTGAGGAGGAAGGTGGTGTCTACTAGGAACGTCTGTGTTGTGCTTACCATTCTCGATAGTCGCCTGCCAGAATGTTCTTGAAGTCCTCAAAGAAATCGGCCTCCCAGATCTTCCGTCCAACGCGCCGAGGATCTCGCCTAAAATAATCATTTCGGTCAACGAAATGAGCTGAGATCGCAGTTTTCATTTCATATTGAGACGCATAGTTGGAGTGATGAATCACCGCCCGTTTCACTCCGCTGAAGATCGACTCAATTACATCAAGGAACTGGGATCGACTCGGTAAGGGTACTAGTTCGATAGCAGGTCCCTCGCCAATCTCCTGGGACTTTGCGTTGAACGAATCAAGCCAGGATAGAAGCGCATTTGAAGAATGCCACGATGCCGCATCCCATGTAATGAACAAACGCGACTTCTCGTAGTACTGATTGTACAGAATTTCAGCGAGGTCGATCATTGCCAAAGTATCTTTCGCGATGCCGTAAAACCAGGCGACTTGGTTCGTCGTGGCGCTTAGTGCACCAGAGAGTGTTACGGATCCCTTTGATGTTTGTCCATCGACATAGGTACGAGTGACTTTCTTGGGCGAATAACATCGACCACCGTAGCTTTTCACCCGCACGGGACCCATTTCGTCCACAAAGAAAAACAGTTCCGTCGGCGTTAGCGACTGGAGTGTTTGAAGAACCAACTCGACTCTTTCTCGGTAGTTCGGATCCGGGCTGGTAAATACCCTGCGTGCCTTCCGGAAGCTATATCCTTCGTCATTGATCAGTCTTCCAATAGTACTTTTTCCGATCAGTTCTCCATGTCGACTCTCATATGCGATGGCCAAACTGCTCAAGTTCCAGTTGCTTCTGTTGATCCCGTATGAGCGAGGTCGGTCGTGCAGGATATCAAGAATTCGTCTTGTCTTTGCTTGCTTCTTCTCGTCGGATTTTGAACGGTCTCGACTCTTCCGCTGAAGTCCTTCGATTCCGTGCCTGTTATAGAGTTCGATCCACCTATTGATGGAACGGGAAGACCGCTCTGTCTTCGCGCAGATCTCGTCAAGAGTTGAGTCTCGACTGTCGAGGATAGCTACGGCCTTTTCCCAAAGGCTTTTGTTTCCTGAATTTCGCCACTGCTTAAGTTGTTGTTTGTCTCCGTCAGGTAAGTTCTTGATCTTGAATCGTAACGTGGTCCTCACAGATGACTCGTTCAACGTGTGGCGTGTAGCGCCAACTCGGCGTAGGTGACGATACATTGTCGAACTGGGAATCGTGCGTCCAAATTCTTGTTCAAGGATGCGGTTAATGTCTTTGTCAGAGTCGCGCGGTTGATCCCTTTTCAACTCCGCGGCGCGAGCGAATAAATCGGCACGTTGCCTGCGTGGCTGGCCAAGATCGCTACGGCTACGGCGATACAATCCCGGAATACCTTCATCCTTCAAGCGACGCCACCTGCGACGAATCGTGCGTACGGAGATGCGCCGTCGCTCGCCGTTAGGAAGCTGTCGCTCTTGTTGACTTAGCTCCTGAAAATGCCGCTGTAGTGCACCTTCAGGAATCTCACCCAAAAGGGCCGACTTCAGCAACGAACACCAGAAAACAACCCATTGTTCGTCTTGATCCGGCATGGTTTACACGTGGTTGGAGTACTAAACGAATTACTCTCGGATGACTCAGATTATTTTCGCACTGGGGCTGCACCGGCCAAAACCGTTCCCCTCGCTTGCAATGATTACGAAGCTGAGTGTGCGTCGGTTTACGCCTCTTGCAGAAATACGACAAGACTACGCTAGTTGGGTTCGTAACCGCTCAGCAACAGTGCGGCTGTGGCACGCAGTGCTCGACCATCAGTCAAATAGCGAAGTCTCCGCCACTACGCGGATCGCGATCCGCTCGCGTTCAGAGCAATCACCACACTTCCGCAGCCAACCGCATTTTTATCGTTGATCAAGGGTCACGATGGCAAGTGCCCATGCTGCCGAAGAAGATGTTGAAGTATCAAAAGGCTTGGGTGACTGGCGCGAGTTAGATAGTGTCAATGAAAATTCAGAGAACTCGACGCCGAGGTCGATGCAACCGCTGCCAACCGGGCAGCGTTCGAACCCACATTCGGTCGCCGCCACTGTTGGGATGAGCGAGCTATCGCTAATGTGCAGAAGTTACGCTCGACCTCCGCGCTGAGAAGGCGGCGTTACGAATTTGCAGTCGGCAAATCTAAATTGGGGGGATGCTCGTCCATCGCCACCCACATACTTCGTACACGGATCAACTGCTCCCGGTTCATTCTCAAGGCTGCGATCGTCGCTCGTCCAGTTGGGGTTTGAGCGACAAGTTCGGTGGCCGCATCATTCCAAGCGAAGTGCTTCGACCAGGCGTCGCGATGTGGATGAAATAGGGCTACCTCTTTAAGTGTGCGCGGATCGATAGCGGTGGTTCGATCTGACTTGTAACGATTGCACGTTGGGCAGGCCAAGCAAATATTCTCGAAAATCGTAGCGCCACCCTTCGATCGCGGCACGATGTGCTCGACCTCAAAGATGGCGACCGTCAAATTTTCTGCCGTGTGACAATATGCACAGCAGTTTACAAAGTGGTCCCGAATCCGACTTTTGAGTTCAACAGATACATATGCGCTCACACCCCCGTTGCCCCTGCCTGTTGCCGTAAGGTGTATGTGGCTCGAGTCTTCAGAATTGTGAGCTGATCGACCCTAGCTAACAGGCGATCAAGTTCGACTTGATCTTTTTGCGAGAGTTGATTGACAGCGTTTCTTGCCAATAACTCATCAAGGCGAGCCTGAGCCGACGGTGCCAATAGACTATCGGCTAATGCTTCCAATTCGTCATCAGTAAGGCCGACCAGTAGTTCCGACTCCTTGCTCATAGCGTTTCTCCAGTCATTCAATTGTACCATCCCCGTTCCGCAAATCAAATTCGTATCCAAATCTTCGCATAATACTCCAAACGGGCTCATAAACCGCGTTCAGGCTTTAGGAAAGCGTGGATAGCTGCGTCAACGCTCGGCGAGTTGGGGCATTCCTCAGCGTTCGAAGTTTCGACAAACGGTGGCGATTTCTGCCCGATACCTAACTCGCACCGGTTTGACACGCCGGTGCGTCGGTTTCTACTCGGTTCCCACCCAAACATTCGCCTCCAATCGGCTAGCCAGCCCATTCAACCAGCCCGAAGGGGTACACTACGAATTTGCTTATCGACCCCGCGCCCAAGAATTACTAGTTCTACAAGACAAGATGACTGATGAAATTACTCTTTGTTGGCACCCGAACCGGTCAGCAGAAGTGTTGACCTCCGTGGATGCCGTAGTCGATCGCCTTCTTAAGATCACTTTTGGCACAACACCAAATAGCGGCGTTGCTGCCGTGCTTGCGAAACCGAACGGACAGCAGATGGTTGTCATCGTCGCTGGCCACTATTGGTGTCTCGACTGGTTCCCTGAGGACTATAATGACCAGGGATGCGTCGGTTCGTACCATACAGTTTCGGCTGAGAATGAAATCTCCTCAAATGATTTCGTGACCTATTGCCTCCAAGGCCACCATGGCGAGTGCCTTTTGAGTCAAACAATAAGGAAGGAAGATGCAATCCAAGCGATACGATCATTCCTCGCCTCATCGCAAAGGCCAGATTGTGTTCAATGGGAAATGGACTGATAATGCAGAACCTTGGCTAGCACACGAAGCTCTCGATCAGCCGTTTTGACTTGCGTTGAGTCAAATCCTTGTGCTCGGTGATGCCAGCGGTTATTTGGCAAATGCGATTTTTATGAAAATCACACCTGAGTGGGAACACACAATTGATCGGCTGAACAATTCGAAGGCTTGCCGCCTCGTCTTTCGCAAGAATGCTCGTCATGTTTTTGGTGGTGATCCTGCTATCAAATACACGGGTATTCGTCCACCGGTGCCAATCCACCATTTCTTGACCCTCGATACGGCCGACGATTATTCGCCCCTCAAAATCGCGGGAGTGAGGTTCATTCCGCTGGTATACCCATTGGCATACTCTCAGGGAGGTGCTGAAGTTGTGTACCGTCTGCGTCCAGATGCATCACTTGAACTCATCTACCTATCTGACTACTCGGCCGATGATCCGAAGTACTTTGAACGTGATCAATTGCCTCCGAGGTCAGCGATTCTAAAACCGCTTTCCTACGCGGAACGTAGGATTTCCGGGTCTGACGTAAGGCCACTGTCTTTCTTGGACAGGTTACGAATGGATCGCCTTTGGAATAATCAGTGTTTTCGTGTTGGTGGCTCCATGGGGATGAATTGCAGATTGACGCATGGCGATTGCCAACCTGTGTGCAGCGGTCAAAGATTTGCCTACTTCCCGGCGACTCAAATTCCGTTCGGTGACATTTGGCACGAGTATTCTTGGGACGTCTGGTTCTGTTTTTCTATGTGCATTTTCTGCGGCACCATCCATGGCTACAATGAGTGCACCTAGGGCCAAGAATGCCCATTTCCGGCAACTCTTTCCACCACCGTACACGCTAGACCGTTCACCACGGATCAACGAAGTTGAGCTCAAGCCCCCGTAGGGTGGCCATAGGCCAAGGTCCTTTGTGACTTCTGCCATTTCGAGGTCTAGCCCCCTCCACCAACCAGCTCCGGTTTGACACGCCGGGGCACGATATCCGGATGATCCAGCCCGGACTTCCAACCGTTCAGTTCGGCCTCGTCCTTCTAAATGGGCTACAATCAAACTTTCGTTTACAGGCGCATGCGACTGAGAATTGCTAGTGCTAGTTACCCCCACTGCCCCCAGATAATCAATGCCCAACGAGTTCAAGCTATTCGACGCCCTTCGCATCGTTAAATTGGAGAACGGCGAATCCGAGCGTCCAGTGTATTACTCGCAAACGGGGCGCAATTGTATTCGGATCGGTGACGTATGCGTAAAGATCGCTGATTGGCTAGGCGGTAAAGTACGCGTTGAAGCGGTAACTCCAACTGGCGAAATTGATTGGCAGGATCATATCCCCGCCGATTGTCTCGAACGTATCGAAATTACTTCGGCACCGTATTGCCGACGTCGCATTCACGAGTCCTGGGCTTGGAGCCTGGGACTTGTGGGATCGCAAGTTAAAGCTCGGGAATGGACGAATGCTCTGGACCTTGCTCGTAAAGTGATGGCATTCGCACGCACGAATGTAGACGTACTTATCCGACGTCTTCACTCCGGCGGTTATCAGTTTGCGAGCCAAAGCCCCCATGTCTTACCGACGCCCGATTGTGATGCGAAAATCCGCGAACTTGAAGATCGTGGCTTTCATATACCAATTGCGCTCCAGGGATGGCTTATGGAGGTGGGCCGAGTAGATCTGTCTGGGTCTCATCCGAACTGGGCTCGTTCTGCTTATTCAGGGATACTAGACGAAGGAGACGAACGCGAGCCTTGGTACTCTGATCCGCTTGTCGTCTACGTAGATATTGAATCGTTAATGGAACTCGATGATGTAGAATCCGTTGTGGAAATCGCTCCTGACGACGTCACCAAGGCGAACGTTAGTGGAGGAGCCCCGATCCATTTCTCTACCTCTGAGCGCGCATTCGATTCCGTCATGATCGGTCAACACGGAAGTTTCACTTTTCATTCGTACCTTCAACATGCATTTTTGTGGGGTGGCTTCCCCGGCTTTCAATATATTTCGGATGCACCGCATGATACGCTTAAACAATTGGCTGCTGGCCTGATTCGCCTGTAACATTCCGTGAACATAACACACCGCCTAGCTAGCTAGATTCTCGCGCTTCGGTCAAGAACTCCTCCTGCATTTCGGGGTGTCGGCGACGCGCGTCGGTGGCATCGACCGAAAGCAGTTTACGAGCGAGGACTGGACCTTCGCGGATATCATTTTGACTGCGAGGAACGCTCGAATCCCGGCCTGAAATAGGTCGTCGTTCATGACACAGGTCGAACCGTCCTGAGGCAGTTGTGCTCACGTTCTCAGCGTGCGATCACAGAGACATTACTTGATCAGCTTTCGAGCTGGAGACGCACCAATGTCACGATGGTTGACCGTATGGGTTCCGGCAATTGTTTCCATGTCAGAACCAAAAGCCGCAAGTCCGTGTCGTCAACTAAAAACATGCAAGGACAAGATTGGTCAGCAAGATACTCCCCATTTACTCCTAGACTGGAGGTATTAAATAGTAAACCATTGCATATATGACTACGAATAGAGCGTCCACAATGTGGGCAATGTTGAGGCGGTTGGCGACCGCCTTCTGTTCCCAAAGCCGTCGCCTGCGGCTCGGGGTTAAACGCTCAATCGTTGTCGATTTTGTCGTTGAGTTGCTGATGGATGGCTTCGATGGCACGTTTGAGCTGGTGCCAATGAACAAACGCCATGTGGGTGTCGATGATTTCGCAGTCATCTCGGTCGAAGCCTTGTTCACTAATTTGAATGCAATCATCCAAGGCGAACATTCCAACATCGGCATTTTCGTTCCCATCGTAAAGAGCCTCGTCGCTTGCTGGGGCAACTTGTTCCATGACGCGATTCACAATCCATACCGCCGCGCACTCGGAATCATAGCAATCCACAATTCCCCGGATTGTTCCACTTTGAACATAACATTTGGCCATTTGTATTACCCCTTTTGGACTGCGAACTGGACGGTCATAAGAGTCCACAACCATTTCGCAAGCCTGGTATCGTATCGGCAAGTGCTTTGGCTGAGACAATCGTTGTATCGCCGATGCGTTTGACACGACCGGTCACGCTGAACGGGTTTTTAGGTTAGTCCGGGGAATATTTTCGAGAAAAGCGGAGTTCCTGGGCTCGGAATTCTGTCCGATTCTTGAGTTTGCCGGTGCGCAGCCTCTATACTGTTACTTGAACGGAATTCAGTCGGTTCGGTCCAATCGTGGCAGTCTGTTTTTGCGGCACCGCAAAACGAACGGTCGAGGTAGTATTGGACTTTCGATAAAGTCACCTTGGTTGTTTCGAGGAATCACCGCCCATTATGAGCCTATCCCAAACAAAGAACCGTATCGCGATTCCAGCGTCGTTGGTTTCCCAGCTCTACGAGTTTCGAAAGCATGTCTGGACAGTAAAGATGCTAGAGGCGGCTGGCATCGCGCTGGTCTCGATCTTCTTTGGGGTACTTTGTGTATTTGCACTGGACCGGGTGTTCGATTCGCCAAGCTGGATTCGAGCAACGGTATTGCTGTTGGCAACGGTTGGCGTCGCATCGATCCCCTTTTGGTTTCAGAAGTGGGTCGTTCGTGTTCGCTCCGCGGAATCGGTAGCCAAGCTTTTGGGAAAACGCATGCCTGCTGTCGGAGATGCTTTGCTTGGCGCGATTGAGCTCTCACACAGCGACTCGGAACAGTCGAGATCTCCTGCGCTATGCAAAGCGGCTTTAGTCCAAGTCGCAGAGGATTCCGCAAAAAGGAATTTCCTGGCAGCCACCCCTGCGTCGCGACATCGGGCATGGGGATCGCTTGCTGCCACTGGGCTAGCCCTCGTAACAGGCTTATGGATTCTTTTTCCTGCGGCTATTTCGAACGCGTGGGCTCGATTCGCATCTCCGTTAGGAAACATTCAACGTTATACGTTTGCAGCCATAGAACCACTTCCGAAAAAAGTAATCGTTCCGCATGGAGAGTCGTTCCCGATTTCCATCAAGTTGGCTTCGGGTTCGGCGTGGACCCCTGGCAAAGCGACGGCCACCATCGGCAACCAAGCCGAATTGGAGTCGAAATTGCTTGATCGAGCCTATTCCTTTGAGTTTCCTCCCCAGATTGAGTCCGGAACGCTTTCTCTCTCGATCGGCGATGCCACCCCTCGCTTGGAAATTGAGCCCAAGTTGCGACCTGAACTAGAGCGCATTCAAGCTAGTATCGAGCTTCCAAAATACTTGCAGCGGGACCAACTCCTGTCAAAAGACGTTCGAGGAGGTGGATTGTCTGTCGTGATGGGATCGGGCGTGTCATTTGAAGCAAAAGCAACACGAAGTTTGGTTTCCGCGAAAATCAACGGAAATGATATTTCAGTTCAAGATCAGTCCTTCCATCCGCAACGAGAAGTGATGGAGGAATCCCGGAAGATGGAGTTCGATTGGACGGATACTTACGGTCTATCCGCGAAATCACCGTTTTCCGTCAACATAACCGTTCGTAACGACGAATCGCCTGCCGTCTTTTCGGATGGCTTGCCCAGATCTAAGGTCGTGCTGGATTCCGAGCAATTGCAATTCACGGTTCGCTCCGTGGACGACTTCGGTGTAAAGCACATCGGAATGGAATGGAGGACGGCCGAGGGTTTTATAGGAACAGCCCCAATTCGGGGTGAGTTAATGCTTTCGGCTGGAAATCCATCGGCTGAAACGTTGGATGCTATAGCTACCTTTCAAGCAACATCGCTCAAGATTCCTGCGCAGCCACTCGAATTACGAATGTTTGTTGAAGACTATTTGCCGGACCGCGGACGAGTTTATTCTAGCCCCCACTTGCTGTATGTCCTTACCCCGAGTGATCACGCCATTTGGGTTTTGGAGCAATTGAGCAAGTGGCAACGCGAATCGCTGGAAGTCCGCGACCGTGAACTTCAACTCCTGGATACCAACCGAAAGATCCGAGATTTGTCGGAAGACGATCTGAATAAGGAGTTGACACGTCGAAAGATTGAACAACAAGCTTCCGCGGAGCAAGCTAACGGTCGCCGCCTAAAGAACTTGACCAGTCGCGGCGAAGAATTGCTTCGGCAAGCGGCACGCAACTCCGAGATCGGGGTTGGGCACTTAGAGAAATGGGCTGAAATGCACCAGATTTTAAAAGACATTGCCGCCAATCGGATGCCATCGGTCGCGGATCTTCTGAAACAGGCCAAAGACGAAAAGAAGATCACCAAGTCCAGCGCTGGCCAACAGTCAAAATCGGGTCCGATAATTGGACAGAGCAAAGACTCGGCAAGCAATGCAGCCGGTGAGGCCAAGACTGATCCGCAACCGCCCAAACCAGCCGTTCCGACCATTGCAGATCGCGAATCGTCGCAGCAGCCTCCCATCCCAGCGGAGGATCCCAGTCAAGCATCCAAAAAGGCCGGTGCTCCGCCACCGCTGCGATTGCCCACGACGACAGTGATGGGCAAACCCCAACCGAAAAAACCTGGTGAAGAAGAAGAGTCCGCTCCGGCAGAAGAGAACAAAGTTGAGGAAGCCGTTCGCAAGCAGGAAGAGTTGCTCGCTGAATTCGATAAAGTTGCTGAAGAGCTGAATAACCTCATGGCGAATCTTGAGGGGAGCACACTGGTCAAACGACTAAAAGCCGCATCGCGTGAGCAAATGCTAATTGCGGACGCAACGTCTGGAGAAATCAACGATGCCTTTGGTTCGAGCCTCAAGCGACTCAAAAATGATCAGCAAGTACGAATCAAACAGCTAAAAACGCGTGAAGAGAGCGCATTGAACAACGTTGGGCTGATCATCGATGACCTGGAAGCATTTCATGAACGCAGGCCGTTAGTAAAATTCCAAAGTGTGCTGGATGAAATGAAGAAAGAAGATGTTCTCGGAGGAATCCGACTCTTGTCCAACCGAATTTTGGAGTCACAGGGGATCGCGATTGCTGAGGCGGAATACTGGTCGGACACGATGGATCGGTGGGCCGAAGATCTTGTCGATCCAGCATGCAAGGGCGAATGCAAAGGGAGCAAATCCAAGAGCTCTTTGCCTCCATCCATTATCCTTGAGGTAATGAAAATACTCGAGGAAGAAATCAATTTGCGGGAGCGAACTCGCGTTGCCGAACAGGCAAAGCCAGTTGCTGAAAACGAGAAATACTTAGATATGGTTGACGAGTTGGCGACAACGCAAATTAGTTTGCAGGAGAGAATTGTTGCTGTTTGCAAGAAAATTGAAGAGTTGCCAGATGCACAAAGCGAATTCGGAAAAGAGATCGCGTTGATGAACGAAGTCGACCGTGCGATGGTTGATGCCGCCGAGATACTTGATCGACCCGACACAACGAAGATCGCGATTGCGGCAGAGACCGAAGTGATCGAATTGTTACTGAAGAGCAAGCGCATCAATCCGAAAAGCGGCGGAGGTGGCGGTGCGGATCCAGGCGGAGGTGGAGGTGGCGACACTCAGGATGCAGCCATCGCGTTGCTCGGACCCGGGATCAATGAAAAGGAAGCACGCGAAGACCATGGAGTTCAGCAGTCGACAGGAACTTCTGGTTCGACTTTTCCTGAAGAATATCGACAAGGGTTGGACGAGTACTTTCAGAGACTCGAGCGTAAGGCTTTGCCGTGAGTCCGCGCCACGCCGTTTCTTATCTCGTATTTTGTCTTACGGCGGGACTAGCATGCCTTTTTGCATTCCCCGGAGATCTTCGTGCTCAGCCAGAGTTGCGAGTTCCGGTTCGGGTACCGTTGAGAGTTCAGGACGTATTGATTCAAGATGTTCAGGTGCTTGGACTGCAACCTGGATTTGTTGGTCAACCTGCGAATTCAAAACCTCAACTGCTTAAACAAATGCGAGGTTTGATTCAAAATGAATTGTTCATTATTAGCGAGATGTGCGATTTGGACCAAACGCAGCAGCAAACACTAGTGGACTTGGCTGAGAGTGAGTGGAAGTCAAAAACCAACACTTCCATCATCAAAAGGGTTCAAGAGCAAGTTTATGGGACGATTGATCTGGATAGCTTAGCCGAGCGAGTCGTTCGTTCTTGGCTTGGTGCGGTGGCTACCGCCGATCAATTAGAAAAATACGACACGGAACTTGCTGACAGAATGAAATGGCGTCAAAAGGCGGTAATCAGCAAGATCTTGGATCTGCTTGAAGCGAAATTGAATCTCAGCGGCATTCAAATGGTGCAGATCGAAGAGATCTTGAATGAAAAATGGAAGGACCGTTTTTATCGTTCCTTGGAAGCCACCTTTGACAACTCTTCTCTTCTACCTGATATAAGACCCAGCTGGATTTCGCCCTTTCTTTCGGAATCACAGCGAGCTGCTTTGGTTACCAGGGACCCACAGACGAGATTCGGGACAGTTCCAGTTTTGCAAGATTCCCCTTCGTTGGCGCTTGACAGTCGTTTTATGGTCGGAGTGATCCCGAGTTCAGACTCCATCGAAATAGAATCGGCTCCGAAAAAAGCTAACGCAGTTGATAGCGAGAGAATCATTGAAGGCATTCTGAGAGAAGCGAAAGCGGATGAAGATGTAGGAGCGGCGGATGCAAAGAAGCCTTGATATGACTCCTCGTTCCTATGTGCTTCGGGCAGCTGCGACTATCGACTGGAGATGGGCTGCAAAGTGCGTTCTGTTTTTTTGTTTGCTTGAGTTCGGCACGGTGCCAAATAAATCCGTGGCTCAAAGGGTCGCTGACGGCATCGAAGAGGACGACGAGGCGCCGGAGGACGCAGCGCAGCGCGGAGCCTTGCCGCGGATGACCCGGCAGCAGATGGAGGAGTACATGTATGGTTCGTTGGGCGGGTCCAAAGCAGCCTTTCATAAATTGAAACGCGAGAGCATTCGTAGGGAATTGGATCGAGTCAATAGCATCTGCTCTCTTTCCGAGGACCAGTGGAACAAACTTAACGAAGCCATTGAAGTCGACATTCAGCACATTGAAAATCGTATCACATCCATGCTAAGTGGTTACAACGGGAAAATGACTCCGCAACTACTGCAGGAGATGCAGCAAAAAGTTTGGCAATTTGCGTCCTCGATACAAACCGACAAAGCAGATAAGAATGCGGTCTGGCACAAGGTATTGAATTCCCAACTCACCAAAGAGCAATACGAAAAGATCAAATTGGATGACACCATGAAAGTGGCCAATCGTACTAGGACGGACCACCTAAGGAACCTGTTGATTTTGCAGCGCAAATTGGGATTGACCGAAAGTCAACGCGTAAAATTGGATGAGTGGCTCAAACAAGACGGGAACCGCGGATTGGACATTCCATCACTCGGCAAGAAACTGCTTGAATCCTCAGATTCCCATCAGATACTTAGACCCTCGCAGGTAAGAGCGCTCAAGGAATCCCCGGTCCTTTTACCCATGGAATTGCAAGCAGCACCCCAGCAATTGCAACGAATCCTACCCGCAGTCCAAATTGATCCCTTCAAATGAGCTTCTTTTTTACACATCTCGGCGATCGTCAACACAATGGACCTCGATCCAAGGCTCCTGTAAGCAACATCGCTTTCCCTTTGTTTTCCAAGCGATTAACATCGGAAAGAAGGTGGCGATTGCCGAACAAAACATGGTTGCCATTGTTTGTTTTCTTAGGTTTTCTGTTCTCGATCCAAGCAGCAATTGCCCAGCCCACACGACGTGAGGCTGGCGCCGTACAGGGGCAAGCTGTTTCTCGCGATGTTCGCGAGATGTACGATAGAGGACTGAGTTGGCTCACCAACAATCAAGACGAGAACGGGACTTGGAAGTCGACCGGTGGCGAGGGTGGCGGTGCTGGTGGTACAGGTCTTGCTTTAATGGCCTTTCTTGCATCGGGTGAAGATCCAAACTTCGGTCAATACACGGTTCCAGTTCGCAGAGCCATTCAAGCTCTCATTCGGGACCAGAGTTCCGCTACAGGCTATTTTGGCGGCAGCATGTATCACCATGGTTTTGCCACACTCGCTCTTGCGGAAGCCTATGGGGCTGTCGACGAACGCAACTTTTGGCCTGAGGGAGTGGACCAAAAACGGGTACGAACCATTGGCCAATCGCTTGAGCTTGCAGTCCGAACATCCATTACGAGTCAGAATAAGAATCGCGATGGTGCATGGAGATATTCCCCAGATGGATCAGACGCAGACACTTCGGTTGCGGGGGCCGTACTCATGTCGTTGCTTGCAGCCCGCAACGCAGGCATCGAAGTTCCGGACAAAAACATCGATCTTGCGATCAAGTACTTTACCAGCATGACGTCGGACAATGGTCAAGTTGCATACGCCGGCGGAATGGGTGGGATGGGAGATTCACCCGCTCGAACGGCAATCGCCTGTTTGGTGTATTCCATTGCGGGCCGAAAGGACTTGAAGCAATTTAAAGCGACTTCGAGCTTGTTAAAAGCTAGTGACGCAAACCTTGTTGGCGATCACTACGGCGAATACACGGCCTATTACAAGGCGCAGGCACTCTTCCAGTCGGACATCGGCTCTTGGGAAAAATGGAACAAAAACTTGATCATTGAACTCAAGCAGAAGCAGAAGTCAGATGGTCATTTCGATGGAAATTTTGGACCGGCGGTCGCCACCTCGATGTCTTTGTTGGCGCTTGCATTGAATTTCCGATTCTTACCCATTTATGAACGATAGATCAGCGAATCCGTTTTGATATGCAACTATTAAGATATGTCTTGGCTATTTTGCCTGTGATCGTTCTCGCAAGTATTTGCGGCGCTGTCGATCCAATCAAGATTCGCGAGGTCGAATCGGATTCTTCATTTGGCAAGCTCCAGCTTAGTGGCGGAGATGTGTATCGCGGCGAGTTTGGAAAAACAACAAATGCAAGCGGTTTGCTGGTTTGGCGATGCCCTTCTTTTGTATCGGACTTGGTTGTCCCGTGGAACGCCGTCGAAAGCATCGTTCAGCCATTAAAAAAACGCAGCAACGGCAAAGCGGCAGCCGAAACGCCCTTCATTGTTGAAATGCAAAACGGCGAAGCGATCACCGGCAAAATCACCGATATTAGTCAAGAATTTGTCGATGTGGATAGCGAATTAGCAGGCAAGAAACGCCTTCCGATCGGCTCGGTTCGCAGCATCCTCAGGACCTCTGCGACGACGGAATCCGAGAGCGGCGAACTCAAGCTCTCGGATTGGAAACAAATCGAGCCCAGGATCAAAAACGGAGGTCGTGGCAATTGGTTTGACGGACTCGGTTCGTTCGATACGGAAACGGCAGGAACAGTCATTTCTCAGTCCGTACTTTTTCCTGATTTGGCGGCGATCGACGTGAGTGTTTCTTGGCAGGCGACGACCCCGAACTGGATAGTTCAAATTGGTGAGCCACGCAAACTCGAGTTGCACGTGCGAAGGCTTGAAAATCGAAACACACTTTCAATCACAGTACTGGTTGAGGACGATACCACAGCAGACATTGCGACAGCACAATTGCCTTTAGATGGCTCCAATGCCCTTTCACTACGAGTGCTTTGCGATTCGGTTCGAGGACGCTTGGTCGTGATGCAAAACGGGATAGCAATTGCTCAACTTCGTCTGAACAAAAGTCTTCGATTGACGGGGCGACAAACGGTATTGTTCACCAACAATGTAGCGGGACGCCTTTCACTCCGCTCACTTAAGATTTACCGTTCGATCTTTTCATCGCCGGTATTTACCAAGGGTAAAGAACCGACGGATGGTGGTAATATTAGATCGCCAGAAACTCTGTTGCAGAACGGACAAACGTTCGTCGGCCAGCCAACCGGGTTTGATTCCGCAACGAGGACCTTTGGTTTTGCGACCACAGCCGAAATTCTCGGACGTGTATCCTTGGAGCAAGTGGATCGTATCGAGTTTCCTTTCACGGCCGACGACCCCTCGAAAGCATTGTCGAAAAAGCTCTATTCCGCGCAGTTGTGGTCCGGAGCTCGCTATGTTGGTCAATCGATTTCGATTCAAGCCGACCGGCTCCTGCTTTCTTTAGAACAATCCCAGGCTACGGTTCAAATCCCTTTAGAGGATGTGATGTCTGTCGGACAAAACGGATTGACCAAACCGGATTCTGAAACAAGCGATAAGACGGCTGCAGATCTCACGATGCGATTCGTCTCTCCCTGGGTCGTTTCGTACGGCAAGATAGTTGCCATGGATGCCGAGGTTGCGGCGACATCGAAGCTCGATTTTAGGACATTAAACTGGAAGCCCGTCAATGCACGCTTGCCCGTCGCGATTGCGGCTGGCGTCACTGGTACGATCGAGCCTATCTTGACGAGCGCGAAAGCCGAGAAGCTTGTCAAGCCAAAGGTGAGCGCTGATTTTGGAAGGCCGTTAGAAAAAGACGAACCGTCCCTATTCCTCAAAAGCGGTGATTGCTTTGCTGCGGAAATAAAGAGTGTCATCGACGGCCAGATGGTCTTCGAATCCACCCTGTTCAGCACGAACAAGATCGATGTGGATTTGGTTCGCGGAGTGCGAAAACTTGCATACACTGGAACCGAAACAATGGAAAAAGGGAGTCGAAAACGGCTCTTGACTCTTCCTCGTTCACAGCGAAGCAATCCACCTACGCACTTGGTGGTGTCCCGCGAAGGGGATGCGATCCGTGGCCAATTGCAAAGCATGGATGTAGACGAACTAACATTGCAGGTTCGAGGTGAAGATCGCAAAATCCAGATGAAAAACATTGCGGAGATCATTTGGCTTCAGGATGCCCCCGAGATTATTCCGCTCGGGAAAAACGCGCCGGCGGTGACGGAAAAGAGCGATACAAAAGCAGTCCATGGTGTCTCTGAAAAAGGGGACTTGAATTGCCAGGCACTGGACAACTCGGGAACGCGGATCAGCATCGTACCTGAACGGGTCGAGGGTGATATTCTGTACGGCCAGCATCCTCAGTTGGGTGCATGCCATGTGGATCTCTCAACGATATCCAAAATCGTTTTAGGTGAAGCGATCGCAGACGATGCCAAGCGCAACCGATTTGGCAAGTGGACGCTAGAGAATGCGGTCGACCCCAAGTTTGTGAATGACCTGGATTCTCCGGATGGGGAGGGAGGCAACGCGGCGGATTCTCCGCATGCACGCATGATCGGTAAAGCAGCTCCAGATTTTGAATTGAAGAAACTGGATGGCACACTTGTGAAGCTGTCGGATCTGAAAGGACGAGTCGTCGTTCTTGATTTTTGGGCTACTTGGTGTGGTCCTTGTGTCGCTTCACTTCCCAAGATAACGGAATTGGGTCAAGAGTTTAAAGGGGCCGAAGTGGATGTCATCATGGTCAACATTGAACAAACGTCCGCCGAAGTCAGAGCGTTATTAGACCGTCTTAAGTTGAGCCCTGTCGTCGTTCTGGATTCCGATGGCTCCGTGGCTCGAGCTTATCAAGCCCAAGCGATCCCACAAACCGTGATCATCGATCGCGATGGAAACGTAAAACAAGTTATTGTCGGCGGAGGCGGCACAACCGAAGCCAAGATCCGAGATTCCCTAGACGGTATGCTGAATCTAAAGCTCTAGTTTGGACGTGCTACTCGTCGCCGGAACTGGCTGTCGACGAACCCGTATCGAGCTTGGTCCATTTCTTGCTCGATAGCTTCTTGAGTCCTGCTTCGGTTACGCCACCATTTTCTTTGAACGTCAGGGTCTGAAGCTTTGGCATCGCCAAAATCTTTTCGATGGCTTTGTCGGTAACCGCCGTGGAGCGGATCGTGAGTTCCTTCAGATTTGGCAATGTGGCTATCACATCAAGCGTCGCGTCGGTCATCTGCGGAATGCTCCAGATATCGAGCAGCTCCAAAACAGTGAGAGAACCTAGGTTCTTTAAGCCGCTGTCGCTAATGCCGCTGATTTCGTGCAAATAAAACCGTCGAAGCTTCGGCAACTCCTTCAATACTTCCAAGGCCTGATCATCTACCGTAGGCAAATCTCGCAAGGTCAATCGTTGCAGGTTGAGTCCTTTCAAAGCCAATACACCTTCGCTCCCGAATCCTTGGCAACGGAAAATCTCCAGCTGTGTGAGCTTTTGAAGTTTCGCCAAATGCTCGCCCGACTGGTTCGTTATAGCAAAGTCCTGGATAAGCAGATTCTCGAGTGAGGTATTGCGAGACAACAATTGCATGCCGTAATCCGAGACCGCCGTACTGCGATGCTTGAGCGCTTTTAGCTTTGGCAAGTCAGCGATCACTTCAAGTGTCATATCGCCCGCTTCCATGTTCCCGCGAAGATCGAGCACGCGTAAATCCTGCAATTTGGAAAGTCGCCGTGTGCTCAGTTCGTTGAATCGATTTTGAACCAGAGATAGCTGCTGCAAGTTTTTCAGTTCCGAGATCGATTTGAGAACTTGGCTTGACATGTTTGCATTGGACGAGAGATCTAAAGCGATGAGTTTTGGAAATGACTTCACGATGGTGTCCACTGCGGCATCATCAATCACGGTGTTGGTGATCGCGAGTGAAGTCAAATCCTTGAGCCCATTCAGATGGGACACCATTTCCGAATTGAGGGTCCGGCAATTGAAGATTTGGAGTTTCTGCAAATCGGACAATCGACCGAACAGGGCAACGTCATCTGCTGTTAAAAGCGAGCCATCTTGGATTACTATTTCGGTCAGTCTCGCTCCATCCATAGTTACCTTCGCGGTAGTCCCAAAAGATTCCAATCGCTTTTTGGCAGCGATGGAATCCGCGGGTTTGGCCGTTTCTTGGGTCTCCGACGTTTTTGTCGTTTGGTACGCATGTGCGAATCCAGAAAAACACGCCGTCGAAATCAAGCAATTCCCGACAATACAAAGCCACATTCGGCGAAAGCTCATCACGTTACCCTCTCTATGTCTATGTCTACGTCTGAATAAGAAAAAGCAGGGGAGTAGCGAACTACCCTCCTGCCAGTTGATTGCACTAAGGTGAGCGGCGAGGTGAAAACTACCAATCATAACCCGATACGTAAGTGAGGGACTTGTGGAGTCATCCCTCGCTCACGCTTCGGGTTGGGATAATGCCACGCTGCCGCTCGCCTAAGTGGTTAACGATCGTCAAACGCCGTGGCCAGCGCCGATCGGCTAGTTAATCCAGTCGATAGCCATCGCGATACTTGGGTTTGATCAAGTCAGCGACGCGTGGCGTCTTGAGGGAAGCTAGGTTGGTAACGACCAGATTCTTAGCATCCCATTCGACCTTCTCGCCCCATTCACCCATTTCGCCATTCTCGCCACCCTTGGCTGCTGCCCAAACGGCAAGGTTTCCTAGCAAAATGGTTTCGGTAAGCGGACCGGCGCGATCGATGAAGTTCGACTTGCAGATCTTGGGGTCATTGGCCATTTTGGCTCGGAACAACTCGTACATGTTGTTAGTGTCATTGTCCCCCTTGTTCTCAGCTTTTTCAAAGTCGACATTGACCTTTTCGACTCCCTTGAGTTCGTACTTGCCGCAGTAATCATCCGAGCTGTAGAAGGCTCCCTTTTCGCCAACGATGAGAACTCCGCTGTCTGCCACTTTGTTGATGCCCCATTTTTCAAAAACAGCAGCAGGTGGCTTGTTGCCTTTGCGATCGTACCACCAAAACGGAATGGCCGGACGTTCTTTCGTTTCGGGGAATTCAAACTTGATCACGGAACTTGCAGGGAAGCTATCGAAATCATGTCCGCTCGTTTTGGCTACAACCGAAATTGGATCTCGCAGTCCGCAGGAAGCAAATGGAACTGTCAATTGATGGCAGGCCATATCTCCGAGGGCGCCTGTTCCGAAATCCCACCAACCGCGAAATTGGAAGCTGTGGTACAGCCCTGGCCAGTATTCACGATCTTCGGCTACACCGATCCAACTTTTCCAATCCAAGCGCTCGAGGGCGCGTACGATCTCTTTATGCTTGCCGCCAATGAGCTTGGCGCCTTCCGCGGCATCCTCTTTCATAGCCGCGGCCGCGAATTTCTCCATGTTCATTCGTCGTCCTGGCCCTTGCGCCCAAACAGGCCGGTTCGACCAGGCATAGACTTCTTTAAGCGTACCGAGCACACCCGACTTCAATTGAGCGATCGCTTCACGCGAGGAATCGAGTGCGGTTCCTTGATTGCCCATCTGGGTACAGACTCCCGTTTCCTTGGCGACCTTGGCCAAGAGTCTCGCTTCATAGATGGTGCGAGTCAAAGGTTTTTGAGTGTAGCAACTTGCACCGAGTCGCATGGCCTCGAGGGTGATTGGACCGTGCATGTGATCGGGAGTGCTGACCGTGACGATATCAAGATTCTTGCCATACTTTGCGAAGAGCTCTCGGAAGTCGGTAAATTTCTCGGCGCTTGCAAACTCCGGCGACTTGGCCTTGCCATCCAAGGTATTTCGATCGACGTCGCAGATGGCGACTATATTGCCGAATTTGGCTGCGTTGCTGGAGTCGCTGCCTCCTTTGCCTCCGACGCCAATGCAAGCGACGTTAAGCTTTTCATTTGGCGATCGACTGATGGCCGAACTAGCGCCGGCAGCGACGAAGTATCCGGCGCTAACGACTGAAGTATTCTGGATAAACTGACGGCGGGTTGTTCTCGACATTGGCTATTCCCATCATTGGAGAAAAAAAGTGTTAGCACGAGTGCGGCAGCGACGGCGAACTGCGTCCAACCGCACGGCGAGCCATCGTGACACATGACGAATACGACGAATCATTTTTGGTCAACATCATGATTCGTTGGGTGGGCAACGGTTGGTGATTCTACAAAAAACCACCACTACAGTACGATTGGGACTCACTATGCCCCACCCGCGCTGCGGCCCCAGTATACTGGCACCCGAACTGCCAAGCAACAAGCCGTTTGCTTTGGAGGGGCGCCGACTGCCGCTCGCCCAAATAGTGGGTTAGCGGAATTACCGTATTTTCTGGTTTCTCAACGGACGCACTCCGCACCAGCCTCAATGTCGGGAAAAAAACAAATCGCAGTCCTGTTCGACCGGGTTCTTTGCCGAAACGAAGCTACGCGAATGGTCGCAAGTGAAATAGCATTTTGATCGTGACTCAATTAGGTGTACGAATCTTGATTCGTCCGAATACTATGTGGCGAGCATTTTTTTGTGCTGTGGGAATTGTATTGATTATCATGGGCCTGGAATGCCTTATGATCGACAGTGCCGTATTGGTAGCTGGCGTTATGGACGAACCGAACAACCAAATCCAGCAACAATCCGGCGGGTTGTTTTCCGCACCTGTTCAGACAACCATGGACCGGGTTTTTCGACCATCCGAGTGGTTTCCGTGGTCCCTACTTGCAAGCGGTTCTATCACTTTGCTTTATTCCATATCGTTGCGTAAAACTGTACCTTAGTCCTTCGAATTGTCCGCATTCGCTCTACGAAAGTGGCCTCGGTAACGACTTTTGCGGTTCAAAATGCAACGATTGGACGATTGCATGTATGCGAGCGGCGCCCATTGCTCGTTCGGTCCCTATGACTCGTCCAGCTACATGGTGGTATAAGGGGCTTCTTCCCCTCGGAGCTGTGAAAGCGCATTTCCTGCAGCTCGCTGTTCCGCTTCTTTTTTGTTTCGTCCCCATGCGGGTGCAAATCGACGTCCGGTTATCTCTGCGGCGATTTGGAAGTGCTTGCTGTGGTCCGGCCCACATTCATCCACCAATCGATAGACAGGGGTTCCCCTAAGGTCTCGTTGCGCCAGTTGCTGAAGAAGAGATTTGTAGTTTCCACCACCATGACCATCGGCTGCCAAGCGGATCTCAGGCTCCATATGTTCCAAAATGAACTTACCAACCATATCAACTCCGCCATCAAGAAAGATTGCGGCAACGATGGATTCAAACACGTCGCTCAACAAGGATCGAGGCATCCCCGTTCTCAACATCCCCCGACCGACAATCAAACAACTATCCAGGCCGAGGTGACGGGAAATCTTAGCGCAAACACGACGGGAGACCACCACAGACTTGATTTTGGTCAATTCCCCCTCTAAATACTCAGGATAAGAGCGAAAGAGCCTCTCACAAACGATCATACCTAAGATAGAATCCCCCAAAAACTCCATTCTTTCGTTCGACTCGGTACGTGTCGAGGCAACACTGGAATGCGTTAAAGCAGACAACAAGATGGTTGGGTCTCGAAATCGATATCCAATAATCGTCTGACAACGCTCCACCTTTTCGTCCACGCTGAGAGTGTCGTCTGGTGGAGTTAGGTCATTCATGGCCGCTAGATAAGGTCCAAATCGCATCGGTCAGGAGGTTGGGTACTTTCAGTTATCGCAGGTTGTTGCACTAATGACTAGCCCGTGCAATAAAATCTGAGAAAAGGGTGAATTGGAATAACTGTTAAATGTCACTCCAGCCGAAATTGGTGCTGAATGGATTGAGATGATCTGCCAGGATGGCTGCTGAATAGTACCGCCTTTGATTTAGTGGATGATGCAGCCAATCCTCATCGCAGTTGCCACATTCATAATTTGCTTGACGGTGGTCATGCTGAAGGCTGGATACGGTGTTTTTACCGATATTTTGCAAAACCGCTCGATAAACAAACGACAGCTTGAGGCACAACATTGCGCCGATCTTGAACTTTCGAACAGACTCAAGCAGACCTACCAAGACCTCTCCTTGAGTCGGCGGCATGCCCGCTGGCAGGAGGTCATGGTCGTCAAGGTAGTTAAGGAATCGGAAGATGTAAGATCCTTTTACCTCGTGGCCCAGGACTATGAACCTTTGCCGATAGCATTGCCTGGGCAACATATCTTAGTTCAGCGAACACCACCAACCGATACGCAAGCGGTTTGTCGCTGCTATTCTCTCTCGGACGATTGCGCGGCTGGTCACTGGCGTATTTCCGTCAAGAAAAGTTCGGACCACCCCCAGAGTACCAGCCGTTGGCTGCACGACGAAATAGGCGCCGGAGATATTCTCAAAGTACGGGGTCCGTCTGGAGCCTTCTATTTGCGACCTGCAGCAGAACGCAATTTGGTTTTTGTCAGCGCGGGAATTGGCATCAGTCCGATGCTGCCTATGCTGATAGAAGCCGTTCGAAATCCCCGAGGTTCCATTCACTTTTACGCTCAGTTTCGCGACGTAGCGCACATGCCTTTTGCCGATTCACTTTCCGACTTAGCTGTAAAAAACCCTCAGATTGCGATGAATATTTGGATTAGTCGCTTTCCTAAGGGTGTTCGTCGCAAAACTCGAAGTTTGTTTTCCGAAGGCAAGTTTCAAGCAAGTGAATTGCTGAACCATGAAGGTGCGATTGACCGAAGTGACTTTTATTTGTGTGGACCAGAGGAATGGCAGGATCAATTGCGGGAGGGATTGTTGCGAGCTGGCGTAGGAGCGGAATGCATTCGATACGAACTATTCCAACCAAAGGAAAAACCCACATCCAAACTAGAAAATTTCACACCGCATAATATCCACTTTAAGCAATCCAACGCCAACGCCAGATTTGAATCAAGCCATGAGAGTCTCCTTGGATGCGCTGGAAAGAATAGCGTTTCCATGGAGAGCGGCTGTAGAACAGGTGCATGTGGTAGCTGCGCGGTAAAGCTATTGAGAGGCAAAATCCGTTACACGCGTGAACCTCAGTTTCCAACGCAGTCATGCGAAATATTGCCCTGCGTCTGCGTGCCAGAAAGCGATATCGAAGTCGATGCGTAAATGCGAAATGACGTTGTCGAACTCCTTTACCTGTGCATACCTGCGCAATGAACTATTTTGTTCTTTGACCAGAAACACATGCCCAGGGTGAAAATGTTCCCGTTACCGGAACGCAAGAACCCCCTACTTTGGTGGGGGGCGAAATATCGAGCAAGCGATCGCTCAATTGGTTTTCGAGCTGAAAGGGCATGCGAATGGATAGGTTGGCCGTACGGCCGATCTCCTTGCAACGGAGCTAACCGATATGACCGTTTCTATCTGACCAGGAATAGAAATCACAATTTCCGATCGCATCTTGATTTCTTCTTACATGACTGGAATCTGTGCTTTGCGTAGACTAGTCTGATAGCTTAGCTCTTTCCTTCGTTTGTACTCTCTCTTTCCAGGTGACGACCGGCATGGCAAACTACGTATCGCTCGATGAAGCCGCAAAGATTCTCGGCATTTCTCCTGACGAACTCGTTGAAATGCGATCCCGCGGTGAAATATTTGGCTATCGCGATGGGAAATCCTGGAAATTCAAAACCGAGGAAATCGAACGGGTGCAGTCGGAATTGGACGGCGACGCTTTGGATGAGGAAGCGGGTGGATCGTCTATTTTAATCTCGGAGCGGCAAGTGGGACCCTCTGGCAGCAAGAGCGGATCGACCATTGGCAAAGAGGGCGCCAGTGACTTAGCGCTTGGAAGCGATCTCAATCTAGCTGATGGTAACGAGCGAATGGGGAGCGATGTCGCATTGGTTCCAGACCCAAAGAGTGGAAGTGGCGTACGCTTGGTAAATAAAAAACCGGGATCGCCAGACAGCAGCAGCCTTGAATTGGATGGCGAGAGCAAAAGCGTTAGCGAGAATCCGGAGCTCAAATTGCCGCAAGACGGCGGCTCGGGCAGCGAAGTCGAACTCGGTAGCGACTTGAACTTGCAGGGGGATGAATCGCCGGACGAAAGCGGTTTCGACCTAATGAGCAAAGACTCCAAGGGGCCTCGATCTAGTAGTGGCAGTGGTAGTATTGGTCTGGGTGCTGATCTTGAATTGGCCAGCGATGACGAAGATGATCTGGTGCTGGGATCGGATTCAGGCGTTGGACTGGCTTCCGAAAGCGGTATCAATCTTATGAGCCCTTCGGACAGTGGCTTGTCCTTGGAGGACGAACCCCTTGACCTCGCCGGAACCGGTATCTCTGGACTCGACTTAGGAGGTGAAGTTGCATCTGGCTCGGGTTCAGGTGGTGGTTCCGCGAGTGGAATGAGTGGTCTCGGTAGCGGTGCCTTGATCGATTTCCAACAAGGCGAAGAGTTCCAACTGACACCCTCCAGCGGTGGAATCGAAGTAGACGACGATAGTGGGTCCCAAGTCATTGAATTAGAAGATTCAAGCGAATTTGGCGCCGTTCCAGGTGGCGGAGGCATGGGCGGTTTTGACCCGATAGACGAGCAAGGCGGATTCGGGGGAGAAGGATTTGGCGACGATGCGGCTCTGGCCGGCGGTGCGCTCGCTTCAGGTGCCGCGATGCGTGGTGTGCCCGAAACACCCTATGGTACTTTGGATGTCATGCTGCTTTTGGGTATTCTATTATTGATGGGGTTGGGCGGTTTGTTGCTTTCGGACTTGATGCGGAACATGTGGGCTTGGGAAGGTCAAAACGACTACACGTCAGGTCTAACGTCCATGTTGGTCAATGCAATCGGCGGCAAGTGATTTCCTAATACGGAAAGGGTTCCGCTATTCTGCTGTGATGGTCATCAGTGTTCCGGATTCGTATTTGATCTTCACCAATGCGATCATGTGCTGAATCTGTTTTGTCGCCCAAGAATTTTCGGCGATGATGAGTCGATTTTCGGCGTCCAGCAGATCGTTTAGAATATTGCTAGGCGATGGGTTTTCTCCATAGAAATCCTCAAATTTGGACTTATGGCCGTCCACTTCTTCTTTTGAGTTCAACGTGCTTTCGATGGCTGCCATGGTTGTTTCATACGAAGCCTGCGCATTAAGATAGGCGGTGATAATATCCGCCCGTGCCTTCCCAAGTTCGTTTGCGTAGTCGTGTTTTAATTTAGCAATCTCCAACCGACGGCTGGCTTGATTTGCTATTGCAGAACGATTTCCCACGGGGTTTTGAAAGATGATTGCGCCTTGAATACTAGGTCTGCCAGTGTCGAATTCATTTCCAAAAGCCCGTGCGAACTCATTGTTTCCGCGTAAGCCCCGAACATAACTGCTTGTCTCCAAATCTAGCTGTGGGCGAAGCTCGTTAACGGCCAAGTTCTTTTGGACGACTGCGATTTGGATCGTTTCCTGAATAGCTAGAATATCCCCACGATGATTTAAGGCTGAAACCAGTTCGTCTTCGATAGGGAAATTCGGCAGTTCGGTTGTGGGTCGCGTTAACGGAACAATCTCGAAACAATTTAGGTCGTCTAGCTCGGGGGCATTCACTAGTTGTCGAAGCGATTGCTGCAATCCCAATATGTTATTCTTCGCAGTTTCAATCTGACCTTGCTGGATCGCAATTGCTGCCGACGCCCTGGACACATGTGTCTTAACCAAATCGCGTCCTTGTCGATTCAGCAGTTGCACTTTGATGGCCTTGAGGCGTTCCTGCCCTCTCCTCGCTTGCTCAAGCAAATACCGATGCAAAACCAACTCCCAATACGTGTTTATTACATCCATCGCATGGTTCTGCAGTTCCCTGTTTGCCGTGGCGATTGCCTGATTGGTTTTTAGTCCGGCAAGTCGAATGGAAGAGGTGTTGTAGTATTTCCCAGACCCTCGCATAAGCGGCTGAGTGTAATTAAGACTCAACTTGGTGTCGGCTTGGTTGTTTGGCTTGAAGAACAAAGAGTTGTTGTCTCGCGCGTTGAACATTTGTGTCAGCTCAGTTTTTCCTCCGAGCGTATTGCGATCCCGAATGCCGACCGAGTTTTCCCAGAATTGTTCGTTAAGGCGAGTCGGCCCTCCCGTTGTCAACGTATTACCCACCGGGTCCGATGTGTCGTGATAATTCGTTTGTGCGAATCTCCTTCGATCAAATTCACCAGATGCAATCTGAATGTCAGTCCGCTGAATTTTGGGGGCAATTAAGATGCTTTGAACTTTGGGGGAAAACTGCATGGATTGCCATACAAGCTGTTCCAAGTCGACTGGACACACTTTATTCAATTGTTCCGTCATGATTGCGTTGGAACACTGCTCTTGCCACCATGGAATGGTTTGAACAATGGCGACCCGCGAGGGAGGTTGGATCGAACTGCCTACCGGCGAGTTATCCGTGTTTCCGGGAAATGGTGATGGACCTCCGATGGGTGCAGAAGCGTTTATCGCCGGCGCAAACGGAGCATTCGGAATAATCGGCATATCCGAAATTGATGGTGCTTGGCCATGAAGTCCAATGAGACGTTCGAATTCCTCGCTAGAAACCCCTTGGCTAGGCAAGGCCTTGGGCAAATCGTACGAAGGCACTGTCGATCGCGACGGATTGATTTGTGCATTCAGCGCGCCCGAGCAAAGCGTGAGGAGAATCACCCACGCCTTTCCCTGCATAGCTAGTCTTCGTGCGAAATCCGACAAGAGGTGTCCTCCATGCACCAACGCGACTGGGCGATCCATCCGTAGACAGCCACTTTAGAAGTGCGGTTTTCCTCGGTATCGAGTTTTCAAGGTGCCAGAATGAATCATATAGTCTGCTGGGGCCCTATAAGTGCAAGTCACCACTAGCACCTTCGATCCTTCCCCTATACGAGTTTTGCTCGGCACAATCCTTTCAGACGTTAGAACAGAATGACTTTCATTCAACCCGAACAATGGTTGCTTCCGTCAAAGACGTAAATATCGGTGTTTCTTATGTGCCTCGCCAATTTAAGTTATGCATTCAAGCAGTCTTAACCAGCTGATTCTCAGTTTTAAGCAACAGTAATGTGGCTTGTACCCCAAGGTACCAAGAAGCCCCCCCTTTGGCGGAAGCAACGCGCTTACTCAATCCTTTTTGCATCGTGGACACCCCCTTCAATGCCTCGGCTGAAGATCACCTATAAAATGGCGATCATCCTTGCGACTATGTCGTTTGGACCGATGTTGGCTGGAGGTATCTCTGGAATGATTCCGTTTGAAAGTAACCAAACTCTACGAGAAAGACAGGACATTAGCCGGCAATTGGCGGCGGGCTGTTCGTCTTACCTATCGAACAAAGACAATAATGGGCTTCAGAAATCGTGCCGAGCGGCGTTAATTCAAGTTGCCGACCTCAAGAGCATGAGCATCATCCGGTATGACGGAATGGTTCTATACGCCAGTCCAGATCACAATCGGCACTGGACTCTTGGACCCGATCAGCCATCCAATGTGAACCAGGTTCGAATCCCGCTTGATCGCGGCAACAAGACCTTCGCCGAGTTAGAAATTGCTTTTGAACCGATTTCACAAAGCTTAGGTCCAACCCTGATCAAATGGGCGATTTTGTTGGCGGTTGGATTTGCATTGAATTTCGGGAGTTTCTCATTCTTTCTGTCCCGTTCGTTAAGTGTTTTGGATCCGAAAAGTGCTGTGCCAAAGCGCGTGCGTAACACTCTCGATACCATCGTTGGTGGTGTTGTCATTTTGGACTCGGCAGGCAAGATGCTATTGGTAAACGATTCTTTTTCCAAAAGCGTTGGTCGTCGAACCGATGAGTTGCTAGGTGAGTGCTTGAGCCAATTACCTTGGCGACGCGAAACAAACGAAGAGTGGCCATGGGACTACGCGCTTCGGGAACACGCCCAAAAGACAGCCGTCAAGGTTCACTTGACGGTTGGGCTGGAAAAAGAGCTTAGCTTTGTGGTAAACGCTACCCCGGTCCTAGACGGAGATGAACGCGTTTCTGGCGCATTAATAAGTTTCGAAGACATCACCGTAATGGAGTCGCAACGCAAAGACCTTCTAAAAGCACTGACGGACCTCGAAACCTCAAAGGAACAAATTCGGTGCCAGAACGATGTGCTACAGGAGCTGGCGTCACGGGATGGATTGACAGGTGCATTGAATCGCCGGGCGCTGTTCGAACGACTCGAATCCATTTGGTCAAATCGTAATCAGGATGATCGCGGAATCATCACAATTATGATGGACGTCGACCATTTCAAGAAGCTCAACGACCAATATGGTCACGCTGCAGGCGACGCAGTCTTGAAAGACTTGGTAAAAACGGTTCAAAATCTTATCGGAAGCAGTGCGACACTCGCTCGTTATGGCGGCGAAGAATTCTGCGTGACCATGGACTCGGCAACGGTCGAACAGGGCATAGCGATGGCAGAGCGCGTTCGAGCTGGCATCCAAGAACTCTTGGCTGAACCCTACAAAGTTACGGCTAGTATCGGCGTTTCCAGCAGCAACTTCGGCGCTCCCAACCTTCAATCACAAATCGAGCAGTCTGACCGAGCACTTTACGCGGCCAAGCATGGCGGCAGAAACGCCGTTCGCTGTTGGAATCCGCAGATGGAAATCGAAGCGAATGAAGCGGAACGCAACAAAGCACCGATATTATCTTCGATTGATATCGAAGAGCATCCGATCTCTTATCATTCGGTTGTAACCCTTAATGCAGCCATGTCGCTGCGGGTACCCGAGTTGGCTGCTCATTCCCACCGCGTTGCCGAGATGAGCGTCGTTATAGGCCGCAGCTTGATGTCCGTTGGCCAATTGTACATGCTTGAAATCGCAGCCATGCTTCATGATATTGGCGTTTTGGGAACAGTGGATACCGATTCCATTGAAAAACTACATTCGCTGAAACCTCAAGACAACAATTTGGTTGATAACCACGTTCGAGTTGGGTCCAAAATTGCAGGTGCTGCGTTTCACTCGCCGGAATTGCTCGACATCCTCAAGTTCCAAAGCAATGCATATTCCGGCCCGGGCGAAGTTGTCGGCGAAGCCATACCGCTGGGAGCCAGGATTGTCGCGATCGTCAACGCGTACGACGCGATGACGAGCGTGCTGGCTGCCTCACCCTGCAGTCACGACGATGCGATTGCAAGGCTTCGCAACGAATCCGGGACGCTCTACGATCCAGCTTTAGTCGAGAGATTTGCGGCTGAACCGTTGGGCTGGCGTGCCCCCGGCCTAGTAAGCGATTCGGACATGAACGATCAACATGCGATTATGATTGGCTATCAATTAGAACGTGTGATTCATAGTTTTGACTCTCGCAATCCGCTGGTGCTCAAGTCTCGACTGCAAACACTGCAAGAAATCGCCAAAACGATCGGAATGCCATCGATTGCGGCCATCATTCACGAACTGGCCGGTGAAGTCGACCGAAAAGCGGTAGCGGACTGGGATTCATTGCTTCCCATGCTACAGGACCTAATCGAGCTTTGTTTGATGATCCAACGAGCCTATTTACGAACCGCACTTCCTGTGATGAAACCTCAGAGCAACCTCAAATAACGATCCACTTGTCTTCGTTTTTCATTATCAACGCCACTTAACAATGCGAACAACCAAGTTACCAACACCTTCGATTTGGCTTCCGTGTTTGGTCTTTGTGAGTATTGCACTCGTCTATCTATTCTTTGCCCCTAACTACAAATGGACTCACGAGGAGACAGGAACGGCCTACGGTGCTGATTTTCTGCAGGAATGGGTAGGAGCACGCATGATTCTGTCCGGGCACGTCTCGGAAGTTTATGACGTCGATACGTTTCGCGAGTGGCAATACAACCCGAACATTGTGGGCTTTCATTGGGAGACAGACCAGTATTTCCCGCCGGTTTACCCTCCTCCGCATTACCTCCTGTTTAGCCCTTTCGCATGCTTGTCCTATCGCTGGGCAGTCGTCTGTTGGCTCTTCGTACTCATCGTTGCGGCATTCTTTTCGGCGAAACTAATTGCCGAAATTGCAAACCATGCTTCGTCCAAGGGCAACCGTGAATCATTGACAGAAACTAGATCCAAGTCAAAGTACTTGTGGCTTGGACTGATCTTGTTTCCGTCGCTGTTGTTTTCGATCACCCTCGGCCAAAAAAGCGTTTGCTGGCTACTGTTGATATGTTTGACTTGGCGTTTGCTGCAGTGCCACCGCGACTACGCAGCCGGTATGGTGTTTGGAATTCTTTCGATCAAGCCGACGTTGTTCTTTCTGATGCCGTTGGTACTGCTACGGAATGGTAGATGGCGTTTTTTTGCCGGAGCCAGTCTGAGCGTTTGTAGCAACTGGGGAGCCACCGCTTGCCTTGTCCCAATCGATACATGGGTGGCGTTTGCCAAAGTGCTTGGTACAGCAGGAAGCTATGCCGAGAACGCTGGCTACCGACTCGAATGGTCCTGCAATCTCATGACCATGGCCTACAGTCTGCCCCCGGGGTTAACGCAGTGGTGCAAATTGGCGATCTGTTTGCCACTATCGATCTACTTGCTTTACTGCGTCTTGGAAGATCGACACTACGCGGTGGATTCACCAGAGAAGGCTCTCATGCTTCTCGGCTCGACCATCCTCATCAGCCCACACACGTATCACTACGATCTTTGTGTATTGCTGTTACCAATCCTTTGGCTAGCCGCAACCTCGACACAACGGGGAATTGCGTATTTTGCGATTCTGGCGATTGGCGTCGCGTTGGCTGGTCACATTCAAAACTACTTCCGCGTCCCCATTCTGCCGATCTTGCTGGTGGGCATCGTTTGCGAACTCAGGTTACGTGGGGTGTTGCGAGACAAGGAACAGCTCTCACCTGTTCCAGCCTAAGGAATTGCAAATCGTGGCCGACGCTCCGAGCTACCTATGCACTCGAAGACTAGCGATAGTTTGGAGCACTCGCGATTAGCATCGCGAGCGACTCCCAGCCAATCCAACGGCCAGGATACTCTACACACGACGAAGGCTTCAAATCCTTTTAGAGGCCATAGAGATAAAGAGGTTCGTCGATTGTATCATTTTCGACTGCATCGAGTACAATGCAACAGTGATTGGAGAGTTCATTCCGACTGCAGAAAGTTCGGGACTGCGAATCGACTCGATTGACCTGGTGTTTCAGATACGAGCGATTGACCGAAGCAGGATCAAAGAAGCGATTGGCGCAGTTTCCATATTGGAACTTGCAGAGATTCGAGCAGAACTGGCCAAGGACGAGGGGTGGCCGGGAGGGCGGCGCACCTGTGTTTATCACCGTGAAACGGTTTAACAACAGAGCCCAGGGTCGCCGCAAAGGCGGCGCACCCTGGGTCAAACTCAGGTAACGCCCATGTGATTGGAATCCGGACGACAGATGATAGCAGACCCATGAGTCCATTGCACGAACTCCAACAGTTGTTAGCCACGGATTTACACCGATCAACACGGATATGGATCTACGCAAACACTTCCATCACCGCTTGCCCCTTGCCGTCCTCTGTCACATAGAACGGCCTGTTTTCAACTAAGAACTGAGTCTTTGGGCTAATACCCATGGCGGTCATCATCGTGGCATGCATGTCCATCACGCTCACCGGATTCTTGATTGCCAAAAGCGGACGCTCCTCTGCGGTTTCGCCATAAAGAAACCCTTTCTTGGTTCCGCCACCAAACATGAGAACACTGGTTCCACCGGTGAAGTGCCGATGCAAGCCATAGTGTTTCATCTCCGAAACCGTATCAACTTTGAAAGTCGCTTGATCGTTTGCGTTCGATCCAGGTCTGCCCTCCATGATCGCGTCGCGACTAAACTCGCTCGCTACGACAATTAGCGTCCTCTCTAGCAAACCGCGTTCTTCCAGGTCTCGAACCAGAGTGGCTATAGGCTGATCGATTTCCTTGTGTAAGCCCGCCAAGGTCTCGTGACCATTCGCATGCGTGTCCCAATACAAAAACGGAACATACTCCGTCGTGACCTCGACAAAACGCGCGCCGGCTTCAATCAGCCGACGAGCCAGCAAACATCCACGACCGAATCGTCCCGTATCATATTTCTCCAAAACTTCCTTGGGCTCAAGCGAGATGTCAAAAGCATCTCGCTCCTTGGAACTCAGCAAACGATAAGCATTATCGAAACTGCGAAGCATCGATTCCTGTTGATAATCGCTCATCAACTCTCGATTCGGATTCTTGTCCAGCATCCGCCGAAAGAGTCGATCGCGATTGGCAAACCGTTCTGCATCCATGCCTTTGGGGGGGCGAACCGATTGCGCTGCCTCCTCCGGAAACGGTAGGTTCATCGGTCCAAATTCGCTTCCAAAAAATCCAGCCGTGGTAAACGCCTTTAGTTCCTCAACTTCTCCAATCCCCTCAAGCCGCTGGCCAATGTTGATGAAGGCTGGTATCACCGGATTTCGAGGACCGAGCACTTTAGCCATCCACGATCCGATATGGGGACAGGCGACAGTTTGAGGCGGAACATAACCGGTGTGCCAATGGTATTGATGACGAGAATGCAGAATGCTTCCCAAGTCGGGCTGAAAGGCACTGCGTATGAGCGTAGCCCGATCCATGACTCCCCCTATGTTTTCGAGCCCTTCACAAATCTTGATGTGATCAACCGCCGTGTCGATGGCAGGAAAAGTGCTCAACATAGAGCTGATCTCAAGCCCTTCCTTGTAGGGCGAGTAGCGTTTCGGATCCAGGGTGTCTGGCGCTGCCATGCCACCAGCCATCCACAATAATATACAAGCATCCGCTTTGGCTGGCGGATGGCCAGAGGAAGTGTCAGCAGCCCGAACGAATTGTGGCTGACCGGTCATCAAAGCAGCCGAACCGGCTACCGCAAGCTTCTTTAGAAACTCACGGCGAATCTCATGCCGATTGCCGCAAAAATCGCTTTCGTTTTCCATCGCAAATTACCTCACCAATTGAAATTCTGGTTGCATAATGACAACCCACAATAAATCCTCTATACCTCGCGCCGAAAGCTGATTGCCGAGCAACTCGTCAGCGATCGCAAATTCCTCGCTACTCGGTTCTCGTGTGAAGGAGAAGCCATATAACCAATGCGTAAATGCTTTTTTACTGGCCCAAGATCGCTTCAACAAGTTTTCAGCACCCGTAGAAAGTGCTTGGGCTAGGATCGATCCGTTAGCCAATTCCATGGCCTCAAGCGTTGTCAGGTCGTTAGGTCGCATGCTGACAATTTGATCTCGATTGGGTCGACCTAATGCTCGCATCATTGGGTCACTCTTGAGCAGCGAGGCTCGCACCATCGAAGATTTTGCAAAAGCAGAGCGTGTCAGTTCGAATTGAAGTTTAGGCAGGACGGCCGCCCAAGTGGCTTGAGCCGCAACGGGTACGGCTGGTTGCCAATCGTCAGGCTCTTTCGCAAGCTTGCCATCGTCGCGAGGAATTCTCTCCGTCCATTCCCATGTCGAATCGCTCACTATCGATAATAAGGGAGGTTTAGAATCCGGCGACTGGCCATCAGCCCAAACCTTGGCTTCAAAAAACAAACCAGCGGGATTCGGTGTACTGCCTTGATTTTCGGCAACGACTAGCAACTCGTTTTTTCCTGCGATTAGGCCGAGTAAGCGAACAGCCGTTGGTGATTCCCAATTGTCGCCGCTGGCCATTTTCTTGCCGTTGACGAAAAGTGTGAATCGATTGTCGCAAGTGATGACTGCTCCGGCTTGGCCGAAGCCTTTGTCCAGTTCGAATCGCTTGCGGAACGATCGCTTTTCGCCTGCTTGATGCGGCGTGGCTTGGCCATCACTGGACCATATCCAACTTGCGCTCAGGGCTAGCGACTTCGCAACCTCCGGATTTGCCTTGCCCCGCAGAAAGTTCGCATCCATGCGATTAGGAGCCGCTTCGGTTAGCTGCCATACTGTATCGGCGAACTGTTCTGCCGTCATTCGCTTTGCCCTAGGACCAAGGTATCGATACGCGCGAGTCTCCGCATCCGCGGTCAGTACCTCGCATTGGCTTTGATAAGCAGCCGAACTCGCAATCAACCGAAGTGTGTGTTTCAAATCGTAGCCATGCTCCGTAAAGTCGCTCGCCAGCATATCCAGCAAATCCGCATTCCATGGTTCCGTCTGCATCGAATCGGTTGGGTGAACGATTCCTCGTCCCATCATGCGATGCCACAATCGATTGACGATAGTACGGGTGAATCGGCCGTTTTCGGGGTGCGTCATGAGGGTTGCAAGCTGCCGAAGTCTCTCATCGGATTTTGCATTCGAGTCGATGTCGCCTAGTTCAGGAAACAACCATTTGGCTTTTGCTGTTCGGCCAATCGCTTTATCGCAACGGTGAATTTCAAGATCTTTTGACGAATAGATTGCCGCCAAACCGTAGGCTTCGTCCAGTTTCCATCGATCCACAAAACTGTCGTGGCACGAAGCGCACTTCAGATTGATGCCTAGCAACGCTTGCGACACACTTTGGGCAAATTGAATTTCAACTGTTTGGCCAGCGCTCACTTCGCCACGCCACTTGATCCCTTCAATGAAACCTCTGCTTTCCTCGGTAGGCGGTGCGATGAGTTCTCGCGCAAATTGATCGTAGGGTTTGTTGTTAAGCAGCGATTGGTACAACCATCCGCTGATCTGTTTGCGACCACCTGTGATAAAACCTGTACCGCCATAGTCATTTCTGAGCAAGTCATTCCAAAAGGTGAGCCAGTGTTCTGCGTAGGATTCGTCATCCGCAAGCAGCTGATCAATCCAAACTGCTCGTCGATTAGATGCCTTATTTGCGAAAAAAGACTCGAGCTCAGTCGACTCTGGAAGCAGACCATTCAGATCCAAAGACACGCGCCTTGCAAAGGTCGCGTCCGAGATACCACTGGGCATCGACGATTCCGACGCAGCCAAATAGTTATCGATGATCCGATCAATTGGATTCGTTCGGCCGTTACGGGCCGCCGGCAATTCAGGTTTTCGCGGCTTGAGAGGCGGTTCGTACGCTGGGGCTTGGAATGCAAAACCATCTTCCCATACCACACCGCTATCGATCCATCGCTTTAGCAGTTTCACTTCATTTTCTTGAAGTCGTGGTCCTTTCGGTGGCATGCGTTCGTCCTCCATATCCGATGTTACCACCTCGATGATCCGACTGGCATCGGCTTTGCCGACCTCAAGCACCGGCCCATTTTCGCTGCCCTTCAGGAGCTCAGCTTTTGTGTTGATTGAAAAGCTGCCTTTGGTCTTGTCACCCGCGTGGCACTCCGCACAATGTTTTCGTAGAATGGGAACGATTTCATGAGAGAAGTCGATCGACTTCTGAGCGTGAAGTTGTTGGGAGCAAGCACCAAGTCCGAACAGCAATGATGACGCATAACTGGCAGCGTGAATGATGCTTGGAGGTTTGTTTGTCATGGATGCATCGGCGGGGGCGTGGAAGGTTTCTATCAACTCAATAATAGCCACTAGTATAGCGGACAGGTATTGTGGTTCATGCTACGATCTGGCTCTTTGCTTCGTTTAAATTCAAATCCAAGAGTCACGGGTGTGGCCCGCCCACACGTTCGTGAATTACGACACTCCTCGCCAATCGCCAGTGCCCACAAACCGACAACCGTGCTCGTGCTCAGTGAAATGGTGCTCGAGCTCGTAATCGATTGTTCCTATTCGAGCACTAGCACGAGCACCGCCCTATCGGGCTGAGCACGAGTACGAAAACACTACCAATTCGTTGTTTTTTTATGCAAAAACCGTGCGTTCAGCCAGAAGTGTCTGAATTACTAGCTTTTTTCGACCTACATCTTTCAACGAATCGAACATGGAAATCCACCGGAGTTCATCAAACTATCGTCCTTATCCTCCTCCCCGCAAGAACGTACTGTTGCTCAGCTGCATGGACTTGCGGTTGATCGATGACTTGGTTCCATTCATGGAGGGGGACAACCTCTCCAATCGGTACGATCAACTTGTCTTTGCTGGCTCGGCCTTAGGTGTTATTCAACAAGATCACGAGTCCTGGTACGATGTTTTTTTCCAGCACTTGGATATCGCGGTGCAGTTACATCAGATCCAAGACGTTTACATTATGGAACATCGCGACTGTGGAGCGTATGCCAAGTTTTTAGGCACGCAAGGGAAGTACGGTGATACGCCATCGGAATTAATGCGAGAGGAACAGGACCACCGCAAGTTCGCATTTCAACTGCGGGATCACATAACATCGCATTGCGCTAGTAAGGTAGATGAGGGTGGCGACGCGGAGACCTGGGACGTCCAGGTTCGCTGCTTTATGATGGATTTGCGAGGTTCGGTCATTTGGCTCAAGGACGACGGAACGGATGCGGTTTGTTGAGATTCAAACTAGGTTCGCAATCTTAGTAAGTTCCTCACTACTCAACTGAAAATCGAACACTTGGAGGTCTATTTGCATGTGCTCGGCTCGCGTCGTGCCGGTCAATGGAATCATTTGGGTCTCGATCGCAAATCGAAAGACAATTTGAGCTGTGTCTCGATGGTGCCGTGCTGCAATTTCCGCCAGAGTAGGATGGGACAGAATTCTCGAGTTGGCGGTAAGAAGCGAAAAAGCCTGGTACGTAATTCCATGATCAAGACAGACTTGCCGCACGTCACGGCCCCAGCCTTGAACCGCATAGCATCGATTTTGTACATAACTCGGTGGGGTACTGGTATTGGCCAGAAGGGATTTCAATTGCTCGACCGAGACATTGCTGATGCCTAGTGCTCGGACTCGCCCCGAAACGTGAAGCCGCTCCATAGCATTCCAGGCCTCCAAATCCCTCGCATGAAGCCCCAAGCCTTGACTGGGGCCATGAAGAACATAGGAATCGAGATAGTCTACGCCCAGGTGCTCGAGCGAACTGGCGAAAGACTGTTCGACTTGATCTGCAATCGAGGCCGATGGGTCGTAGGGAAGCCGATGGTCTTGTCCTGACTGGAAAGTGAACTTGGTCTGCAAGAACAGTTCCGCGCGAGCGACTAGACCCCTCCGAATCGCATCCTGGATTGCATCGCCAACGGCTGCTTCATGATAGTGTTTGCGCTGGTTGGCGGTGTCAATGGCTCGAAAGCCTTGCTCTAGGGCCAAGGTCGTAAGGCGTTTGGTCTTGTCCTCTTTCCAAGCTGTTCCATAGATAAATGGCTTGTTCAAGTTGCTCGCGGAAGAGTTTTGGCTATTCATCATGGCACGAACGGTGATTCGTTTTATTGGTGGACCAGTTTTTTGAATTCGGCCATCAACGTTGAGGTGACTTTCCCAACGGTTCCGTTTGCGATGGATCGACCATCGATGGATACCACTGGAATTACTTCTGCTGCGCTCCCGGTGAGGAAGCATTCGTCGGCAACGAATAAATCATGTCTTGTCAGGGTGACTTCTTCGGCGGGAATGCCCAGCGATTTAGCAAGATTCAGGATCGTGTTGCGAGTGATTCCCTCCAAAATGCCTGCATCTTTGGGAGGGGTCTGTAGTACTCCGTTTTTCACAATGAAGATATTGTCGCCAGTGCATTCTGCAACTTCGCCTTTGATGTTGAGCATCAACGCTTCAACGCAACCCGCTTGCAGGCCCTCAATCTTGGCCATGATATTGTTGAGGTAGTTCAATGATTTGACTCTTGGGCTTAGAGCGGCGGGGTGGTTTCGAATGGTGGCCGCCGTGACGATCTTGAGACCCTTTTGGTAGAATTCCTCTGGATACAAAGAAATGGAATCGGCAATAATAATGACTTGAGGATCGCTCGTTCGATTTGGGTCTAAGCCCAAGGAGCCTGAACCGCGCGTGACAACCAGCCTGATATAGGCATCCTTGAGCGAGTTGATTTGAAGCGTCTTGTTGACGTCGGCTTCCAATTGGGCTTGGCTAATCGGGATCGTCAAGCAAATCGCTAACGCCGACTCGTAAAGTCGATCTAGGTGCTGTTGCATGCGGAAAACTTTGCCAGAGTAACTCCGCATTCCCTCAAAAACGCCGTCACCGTAAAGTAGCCCGTGATCATAGACGCTGATCTTTGCATTTTCCTTGTCGAAGAATTGGCCGCCGATATAGATTTGAAGTGGCATAGGTGTGTTTTTGAGAATTGGATCTTATGCGGGTTGTGCAAAATGAAATGTTATCAGACAGTTGCAAAATGAGGAAGGATCCTCGATGCGACCGACTCGAACTAGCCGAATAGCTTGACACTTACGGGAAGAACAAGGTTCGACTGGCTGCGAGGTCCTCAACAAGGGAGCAACGCTGTGAAGCATTTTCACCAATAATTCGCTTAGGTGGAGCGGGAGCTTGCCTCCCCTCAACCTGGTTTTGGCGTCCTAGGTAACAGCCCGCGAACCGCCGCCCTCCGCTAGCGCCGCCGCCCCCCGGGGGGGGCGGGTGCGGTGGGCGGTTAATAAAAGTGGGAGTT
>JANMHA010000467.1:0-3977 GCA_031374925.1 Pirellula sp.
CATCCAAATCAGCTTGGATTGCGTTATACTTCTCTCCGATCCATGTAACGACTTGTGCATCCGGCATGCGATCCATCTTGGCGGAAATGCACCCCAGGAATCAACCTCAATTCGGTAACTTATTGTTTAGCGACGCCTTAAGCTTTCGATTTCACCCTCCGAGAAGTTTTCGTCAGGAAATTCCATCAGGCAGTCTTGTGCAGATACCGGGTGGCCAGCTCGCCAGCGATGCTCCATCCAAACGCGAAGCATCTCAATCAAGATGCTCGATCGTTCGCGATCTAGACCGTCCATAACTGGCTTTGGAGCAAGACTTTTCAGATCGATGGCCAACACGCCCCGGCTTGCGACATCTTCCTCGAGTGCATCGACAAACATATCGAGGTTCATCATTCGTCCTGCTCTCCAATGTTGAGCAAAGCCGATTCCATCAACCTGGTCCGGAAGGATTGCAAACTACGCTCGACGGTTCGTTTGCTACGTTTTTCGCGCTCAGCAATGGTCTGCACCTCAAGTCCATCAATTCTAAGTCGAATGATTCCGCGATGGCTTTCCGGTTGTTTTTGAATTATTTCTTCAACGGACATGCAAAGTATGTTCTTGGCTTCCACTGCATTTTGATCGTTGAATGTTTCGATGCGGTCCGGCAAAGAATGCGTCTTTCGTATATCTCGCTTTCCGGCCCGATGAAATGCAGCTCTGGAGCGAACTTTGTTGAGTGCCATGACGAGCAACAATTTCCAGAGTTCATCCCCTTCCGGTGCTTCGTACTGCCCCTTTGCTGCGCGACGAAAAAAGGTTCGAAAAACGGATTGGACAATATCCTCTGGATCAAAACGCGGCGCCAATTCTGCGGGCGTGCTTTTACTCGCCAAACGCATGAGCCGGTCCGCATACCGGTAGTATAACTGCAACGCCGCATCTCCATCCCCCGAACGAAAACGGTCGAGAAGCACTACGTCGCTGCCTTGTACCTTTGAATCTTCTGTCATGGCTAACGATGGCTGTACTTTGAAAAAACTACGCTGAAATGCCGACCGTCCGGTGGGTCTCTTATCCGAGTATGACTGGGCAACTATTCCCAGTAAAGCGAAACGGGGTTTCATCGATCTCGAAGAACCTTCTGGAGCGTGGATTCTACCGTACCGATCTTAACGGTCATTCCTTCAGCAACTACCGGAAACGATGCGGGCATTAACTGTTCACTTGCATCCTTCGGGTTACTAGTTAAACGAAGCTTGCCTTTCCCTTTGGAATCGGTGGCAATGCTCCCAACAACGACCCCACCAACGCTTACTTCAAAACTCGAATTGGGTGTTGCCTTTTCGATTTCGGCCTCAAACTTGCGTTTGATTGCGCCGTGTTCGGACTCTTGTTCAAACTCAGCCGAGCGACTGGCGCCATCGACTAAATCAAACTTGGCAGCGAAATGCTGTTCCTGGCTTCCTACAATGGGAGGAGTGGCAGTTCCTGAACCGTTGCTTTCGACTTTAGCTACTTGCGAAAGCTTGCCCTTGACGATGTCCCCGATAACAAGCTCCATTTCCGGCGATAGAGCGGATAGACCAGCAGGAATTGGCAAATTCGCTCGATGGTCTTCACCGTGACCAAGGACAATCGCGCCACGGCCTTTAGCGTCTGTCATCAGTTGGCCCAATGCAATATCGTTCAACGAAACCGCAAATGAGCTGGAGACGGGTGCATTGTCGATTCGGATGTTCAGTTCGGATTCGGCACCTTCGGTTTCCATTTCCACGCGAACACGAATGCCGGAAGCTGGATTACTCAGCACCGATGACTGTGAAATAATAGGGCTATTCCCACTATGGGCAACTGATTTGGAGTTCAATTCATTGATCAGAATCAAAGCGTCCAAGGGAGTAACTTGGGAATCGTCGTCAACGTCATGGAATTGGCGTTCGATCGACGAGGAGTCGTCGGCGCCTCGATTTAGGTGATTGATGACTACCAATGCATCGAGCGGCGTCACGCTGCCATCGTCATCGACATCGTGCGGAAACAAAAAATTATGCATTGCGTCCGCGGCCATCATGGCACGTGGTTCCAAGGCTTCTGTGAAGAGCTTTCGTGACAAATTCGTTCTTTTTCCAACATTCGTTGCCATGGCTTGGGTCCTAAATGAAGTTTCCGAAATTCCAAGAGTACGTGGGAATTGAGATTCCCTACCCTAAAGAGTCGAATAAGCAGCTGGCGTCCGCCAAGAAATAGAGACAATTCGGTTTTTTGTAACCAAGACGATTTTCCACGATTTTTGCAGGCCCGCCGGACTTGCCGAAGGCCGTTCCAGCGGCCCAGCGATTGCGAGGGAGGCCAATAAGCTGGAAAACCTCCGAGCTTGCGGGTTCGCCAAACAAGGTTGATGAGAGACAAGCCAAGTCGAGTCCGCAACGTTGGTCACGACTACCCGACTAGGACTTTCGTCCTAAGATGCGATCCATTGAATCCGACGTTTGCCAAATCAATGCTTCAGGGTAGTGCGGGTAGGGATGGAAGTACTCAAACGTCAAAAAACCATCGTACCCAACTTTTTCCAATTCCTCGGTAACTGCTGGCCAGTTGGTTGTACCATCCAATAGAGGACGAAAGGTCTCGAGCGAGTAGTCGGTTCCTTTTTTCGTAAACTCCTTCAAATGGACGTTCTTAATGCGTTTGCCCAGAATACTCACCCAATGCTCGGCATGTTGGAACATCGAAATGTTTCCCGTGTCAAAATGCACCCGGACAGCAGGGCTTGAAAAAGTATCGACAAAGGCATTCATTTCCATCGGCGTCATCAGATACCCATTGAAAAATATGTTTTCGATATTCAGGCAAATCTTGCTCTTCTCGGCTTCTACAACAAGCTTACCGATCGCTTCTCGTGCCCGTCGATCACAAACGTCATTAGGGACGGGTTCATGATCATCGCGCCATGGAATATGGACAGCCCCCGGTACAATCAACACGTTCTCAACTCCCAGGACCTGCGCGGCTCGACCAATTAGACTCGCAAGTTCCAATCCACGAGAACTTTTTGCAGGGTCGTTGGAGGTTAACGGGTAAGGCCAAAACAGAAAAGAACATAGTCCGCTAATCTGAATCCCAATCTCATCTGCCAACTTTCGAATCGCAATGAGATCCCGTTCGGTTGCCTTGGGCGAAAGGTCATTTTCCAAATCATAATTGAGTTCAATTCCATCGAAGCCAGCATCTTTTGCAAGCTGCAAACACTCCTTCAAATTCATGCGCTGCGGATAAGGAAACGCCCATTGGTTGATCGATTTCTTCATCGAATACCGTTTTTTTGCTCCGCGTCGAATATCAGGCTTTGGATTCTCGGCGGCATAGCTTGGCTCAAACGAAAGTGCAGATAATCCAATGCCAGCGATCGTAGCTTGCAAGGCTTGTCGTCGATGAATCGCGTTCTTGGCAACGCGAGCTTTCCATGAACCGTTTGAATCGTCTTCGTTTGCCAGCATCATGTACCCCAAAAAAATGACCGTGTCGTTGATCGTGCGCTGGATTCAAGTATTACGCATTCAACGATGTCCGGCAGGAACTCAGGCAAAGTCCATGTAATTTTACATCCTGTCGACAGATGATAGCAGACCCATGAGTCCATTGCACGGACTCCAACAGTTGTTAGCCACGGATTTAAACCGATCAACACGGATTAAAGAATCCAAATCCGTGTTTCATCCGTGCAATTCCGTGGCCCGGTGTGTTGTGCGGCACTATTCCTTCACCCGTTCGTAAACCGTTTCGACTGCCTTTGACTCCTGCCCATTGGGCATGATGTTGTAGGCAATGATCGTCAAATGATCCGCATCATGCAACTCATAGTCCGTTCGCCATCCACCCTGAGGTTTTCCAAGCTCCCAGTCGTATTTTCCTGAAACCGAAAAACCACGCTCGATCGCGTCCCCTTCGCTGATAAGGATCGCACCGCTCATGTGAAAATCGTCGAACCAGCAGAC
>JANMHA010000034.1:0-15992 GCA_031374925.1 Pirellula sp.
GGCAGCAAGTTCAGCGACTTGTTTCTCAAGTTCCTTGCAGCGGGTACAATCCGGTTGTGGCGAGTCTGTTTCCATCGCTACAACATAACCCAGACCGTCGGTCAATTAAAATATCAGTTTACCCCCGGTAAACACGTACGATCTTTGTCGTCCATCTTTCAATATTCTTTACGTGATCGAGCAGCGCGGATGCCTGCCAACGGCACAATAGATAATTGCCGTCAATCACTTCGAATTGTGGTCAAATCGGTGGAACGAGAATATTGGGTTGACTTGGATACGGATTGTCCATCGTGGTGCACAGTGACATTCGCTTGACAATGGATCGATACGGTCATTTGTTCCCAGGCAGTGAGGCAGCAGCGATTGAGAGGATTCGCGGGGCATTTACCCAACAGGTCGAAACGCGGAAAACAGGTACAGCAGACTCACAGCAATTTCAACAGCACTCAGGGTGCGACTCAGTGCGTGGAAGGTGCGAAACCATGCCATTAGCGACTTCCAACCACCATGGGTCCGTCAACCAAAAAACCCCACTTTTCCCTGAGAATACATAGGGAAAAGCGGGGTTTTCTGGTGAGAGGCTCCGGTCGGAGTTGAACCGACGATGGCGGATTTGCAATCCGCTGCCTTAGCCACTTGGCTACGGAGCCACAAACGACTTTAGATGACTAAAGGGTTTTAGTGGAGTTTCTCCCCTCGGTCAAGATGGTTCTTACTTCGACGCAATGAACCGATTGCTTGAGGAAACCCATTGGAGAACGGGTGTCAAAACCGTTTTAGGAATCACGGTGGGGACCACCGTTCCACACTTTTCTAACTGAGTCGAACCCAGTCTTTGGCAAAATGTGCTTTAGGTGGGGCGATCTTGGCGACAGCCAAATGAGGCAAGCACAATGCTTTGTCCACCAAATCCAGAAAAACCTCCGGATCGAATGGTTTCGGCAAGCAATACACGCCCCCGGCTAAATTCAGCGGCTCGATCCACTTCGCTTCTAGAGCTTCTGCCAGGAAAAGAACAGGAATGTCGCGTGTCGCGTCAGCCCCTCGCAAAAGGCATGCGTCCTTGGCCGCACGGAGCACGTCTCGTCCAAATGACAACACAATCAGATCGAACTCCATCACCTGCGTCGCTTTGAGGCCAACGGTCGTGTCTCTAGCCAAAAAACAACGGTAGCCCTTTTGATCCAAAATTGCAGACATTCCCGTCAGCAAAAGCGGGTCGCTCTCGACAATTAGGATCATTGGCGGTTTGACTGCTTGGTTTTCCATCACTTTTTCCTACAATCTGCACCTTCTCAACCATCAATTCACTCTCAATTGCTCAAACATGGCCGATTCTCAGGATCAAGACAACACCGGTTTAGGGGTTCACCAAGCTGCAAGGCTCGAAAAGCTCAAGAAAATCGAATCCCTCGGCTTGGACCCGTGGGGCTCAAGGTTCGACAGCCGGATCTTCAACGGCCCTATCCGCGAAATGGCCAATCAAGTGCAATTCAAAAAAGAGGATGGAACGCTCGTTCCTCTTCCCGATTTGGATGCGTCAAGACTGCCCGGCGCCGAACCTATCGACTACAAAGCTTGGAAAGCTAGCCAAGGTGCGGGGGAAGAAATTGGCCCAGTTGTTCGTGTCGCTGGCCGAATCATGCTCCTGCGAACCGCCGGAAAACTTTACTTTTTGAATATTCGCGACTGGACCGGTGACATCCAGATCATGATCGCCAAAGGCCAAGTGCCGGATGCGGACTTCGATCTCGCCAAACTACTAGACTTCGGTGACTTGGTCGGAGTCGATGGCCGGCTTGGTCGAACCAATACAGGTGAACTTACCGTCATTGCGACCCGGCTTCACTTCATGACCAAGACGCTTGAGCCACCTCCGGAAAAGCACGCGGGCTTGCAAGACGCCGAATTACGACAGCGCATGCGATATGTCGATTTGACCTACAACCCCGAATCGCTTCAAACATTCCTCAAGCGGACCAAGATCATTCATTCGATTCGATCTACCCTGGCATCGCATCAGTTTGTGGAGGTTGAGGGGCCGACGCTGCACACCATCGCCGGCGGTGCTGCCGCCAAACCGTTTGTGACGCACCACAATGCGCTGGACATGCAGCTCTTCCTCCGAATTGCGCTGGAGTTGCATCTCAAGCGGTTGTTGGTTGGTGGTATTGAACGCGTTTACGAAATGGGGCGTGTCTATCGGAATGAAGGGATCAGCCCAAAGCACAACCCGGAGTTCACCATGATCGAACTCTACTGGGCTTATGCCAATTACGAGACGATGATGGATCTGACGCAGCAAATTATCTGCGAAGCAATCCAAGCAACCGGCCAAGGGTACCAGCTCAAGTGGGGCGATCTCGACATCGATTTTACTCCGCCATTCCAGCGAAGGACTTATGGCAGCCTCTTTGAGGAGCACACAGGCCTCAAGATCTCGGACACTGAGGGCATCGCGAACCTGGCCAGAAAAATCGGTATCAATCCGACGGGCAAACACCCCGACGTTGTCGTGAGCGAAGTCTTTGAAGAAAAAGTGGAGGATTCGCTCATCGGTCCAATCTTCGTTATCGATTATCCGGCGAGCATCTGCCCGCTAACCAAACGCAAGGATGGACATCCTGAGATTGCAGAACGATTTGAGCTATTTATCCATGGTATGGAATTGGCTAATGCCTACACCGAACTCAACGATCCGATACTACAAGAGACACTGTTCAGGACTCAGCTCGATGGCATGGCCGAGGAGGATTCGATGGCCAAGATGGACCACGACTTTGTTCGCGCTCTTCGGTACGGAATGCCGCCTGCTGGCGGGCTTGGCATCGGAATTGATCGATTGATTATGTTGCTCACTGACTCGCGCAGTATTCGCGACGTTATTTTGTTCCCACTATTACGTCACGAAAACTAGGACAACCGACTTAAAAATGGAAGCTGGAATTGTAGGTCTACCCAACGTAGGCAAAAGCACACTGTTCAATGCATTGACCGGTTCTCAATCGGCTCAAGCGGCAAATTATCCGTTTTGTACCATTGATCCCAACGAAGGGATCATCAGCGTGCCGGACGATCGATTGAATCGCATTGCGAAACTCGTCGGCCCACAAAAAGTCATACCGGCGATGCTCAAGTTGGTGGATATCGCGGGGATCGTTAAAGGTGCAAGCGAGGGACAAGGGCTCGGTAATAAGTTCTTAAGTCACATTCGCGAGGTGGATGCGATTTTGCAAGTTGTTCGATGTTTTTCGGATCCAGATGTCATTCACGTCGGTGGAAAAGTGGATCCGCTATCCGACATCGAAACGATCGAAATGGAATTGATGTTTTCGGATATCCAAACTTTGGAAAACGCGTTGCCCAAGGCAGAGCGAGCGGCCCGCGGCGGTGACAAGGAAGCCAAGTTGCGAGTTTCGGCTATTCAGCATTGCATGGAACAATTGAACAAAGAGTTGCCCCTGAGGAAGATGGTGATGGATGAGGTAGAGGCCAAAGCCATCTCAAGCTACGGCCTGATGACCGCCAAACCGATCCTTTACATTGCCAATGTCGATGACTCGGATCTGCACGGCACCAGCGAGTTGGTAGGCAAAATTCGTGCGTTTGCGGAGACTGTCGGGGCTCAAGTCGTACCGGTATGCGCCAAATTGGAGGCGGAAATCGCCGAATTGGACGAGCCGGATCGGACGGAGATGCTAACGGCCGTGGGGCTTGAGGAGCCCGCCCTGCAGTCGGTTGCTCGCAAGGCATACCAAACTTTGGGATTGCAGAGTTACTTCACCGCTGGCGAAAAGGAAGTGCGTGCTTGGACGGTTCCAGTGGGCGCCACCGCACCGCAAGGGGCTGGCGTGATCCACAGTGATTTTGAAAGAGGATTTATTCGCTGCGAAGTGTTCTCGCTGGCGGATTTGGAGAAGTACGGTTCGGAAAAAGAAATCCGCTTGGCCGGTAAACTGAGGACCGAAGGGAAAACGTACATTATGCAGGATGGGGACATTTGCCATTTCTTGTTCAACGTGTAGTTTCCGCAGGACGGGCTGCCAGCCCGTCCTTTCCTAGATTAGACAGGCTGGCAGCCTGTCCTAGTTCCAGTGAAAGACGCAATCGACCGTGCTACATCGTAGGCTCCTCTCTGCCTTTGTACTCATCGCGGTCTCGCTTTTTATGATCGGCTTGGATCTTTGGTATCCCATTGCTAAGCAGCCGGGCGTTTGGATGATTCCGTTGTTTTTATTCATGACGCTTGGGACAGCAGCGGAAGCGAGTCAGCTACTGGCCAAACGGTGGCCAGTCGACGTTCGCAGCGTCCTCATTCATTGCTGCGTCGCGTCGGCAATCATGCTTTTTCCCATTTGGTACAGTGTCGCCCTGAGCAAAACCTATCCGATCGATTGCCCGGTCGGCAGAGCTGGATGGGTGCTTATTGGCTTGCTGAGTGGAATCGGAACCAGTGGCCTGCAAGCCATGTGGCGGTTTAGCAAGATGTCTTTGTCATTGGATTCTAAACAAATTGCTATGGAAACGGAGCGAACTACCTTGAGTTGGTTGTTGTCATCCTTCGTGATTGCGTACGTTGTCGGTTGTCTCAGTTTTTGGTTTTTGGTTCGAATGCAAGGTAGTTCGCTAAGTGGCATGCTTCACTTAATCGCTTTGCTTGCGATAATTAAGTTCGCAGACGCGGGTGCCTACTTTGCGGGGAAGACGTTCGGACGACATAAGTTGATACCGTCGATCAGTCCAGGTAAGACGACCGAAGGATTGATTGGAGGTCTGCTTTTAAGCGTGGTCGTTGCGTATTTTTTCCTGAGGGTGTTGTTGCCGTGGTGTGGAGTACCAGGTGGAACTATGATTTGGGGACCTGCCTTGTTGGGTTGTCTTTTGACGATGGTAGGTCTTGTAGGAGATTTGCTGGAGTCGATGGTAAAGCGTACCGTGGGGGCTAAGGATAGCGGGGGCCTGTTGCCTGGTCTCGGAGGAGTCTGGGATGTTACAGATTCTTTGTTGCCGACAGCAATTGTTGGGTATCTTGGAATAGTCGCCAAACTCGCATGATCGAAACTCTTCGTCATTTGAGTCAACGATGCCTTTTGTAGAAGTAATCAATCAAACGTATGTCTGAATCGACATTGACTCTGTCGGACCCCCATTTGGCTCTTCAGCTGTTTGGTCCGCAGGATACCAATCTGCGCTTGGTGCGAAACCAGCTTGGAGTCGCAATAACACATCGCAGTGGCCAAATCCGTATATCAGGACCTGCCGATTCGGTTCGAGTGGCGACGGAGATTCTGGAACGGCTCAAGGACAAAGTCACGCGCTCGGGCACACTCGGGCCTGACGAAGTCTCCGACGCGCTCACTTTTGCGACAGGAAAGGGAAACACGCCGGCTTTTGAACGGCAGGAATTGCAGATCGGCAATGCTGGCCGACGCATCAAACCGCGGACTGAGGGACAAGCTATCTACGTCGAGGCCATTCGCAGTCACGACATGACTTTTTGCATTGGGCCAGCGGGTTGTGGAAAAACGTATCTGGCCGTCGCTACGGCCGTGGAGGCGCTTAAGGCTCGTTTAATTCGCAAAATTGTCCTAGTTCGGCCCGCGGTCGAAGCCGGTGAAAGTCTCGGTTATTTGCCTGGCGATTTGCATGAAAAACTAAATCCCTACCTTAGGCCCTTGATGGATGCCATCAACGAAATGGTTGATTTGGATCAGGTGAAGTTTTTGATGGAGCAAGACTTGATCGAAGTTATTCCGCTGGCGTACATGCGTGGTAGAACGCTCAACCAAGCATTTGTTATATTGGACGAAGCTCAAAATGCGACCGTGGCTCAGATGAAGATGTTTTTGACCCGGATGGGTGAGGGGTCCAAGATTGTTGTGTCTGGGGATATCACTCAGGTAGACTTGCCATCGGGTGTTTCGAGCGGCTTGCGTGATGCTGTGCAGCGTCTGCAAGGTATCGAAGGAATCAGCTTTGTTCGACTTAATGAAGGTGATATTGTGCGGCATCCTTTGGTTCGACGCATTGTTGCGGCTTACGATGGTCCAAGTCACGGACGTTCCACAGGTGGGAATTCGGTAGGCATCCGCCCATTTCCAACCGACGATCGCTAAGCGCACTCCAGGCCCATGTCTACCACCTCCAACGCGAAAACCCGCAGCGAACGAGCTGCCAACTTGAGAGTCGATCGCTATCCTTGGCGACGGCTGTTTGAACGCATCACTTCTTTGGATGCGTTTGCTCGATTGGGTTTGGCGATAGCCGCCGCGGCCATTTTGACCATTTTCGTTCGAGGTTGGGAACCGCCGTTCGCGTATCGAAAAGGCTATATCCCCCAACGTGCTATTCTCGCTCGGATCCCTTTCAAAGTTGTGGATGAAGTCAAAACCGACGCTTTGCGCATTCAGGCAGGTCGCGAAGTCCTGCCGATTTATGAGAACAACAAAGAACCCATTGTTCAATTGAGGAACGCCGTAAAAGATGCTTTGTTCGCCGTTAGAGAGGCCGCGGACGTATCCTCCTTGACCAAAAAGCAACTTGAAATAATTGGGATTCTTGGCGTATCTGCCCTGAATCCCGATGAAAAGCCCCCCTCGCACGAGCAAGCCTTGGCAGCGATTCAAAAGACACTTGCGACCGATGCCGATATTTCGAGGTTTGACTCCGGCATGCGCGAAGTGATCGACCCAATAGAGGAGAAAGGCTTGCTTCGTTCCCTGGCTCACGATTTCGAACAAGGGAATCAACGTTACATCCGCGTCATCAAAGCAGGGGACGAGTCCAAGAAATTGGAAGCCGAATTGCAGCGAATTCGGATTGCTGAAGTTGCCATCACGTTGCGAGGAGCTTTAGAACGCGAATTCCGAAATCAATTCGGTACGCCTGAAGCATTGCTCCTAGCGGACATGGTGCACAATTACTTGGCTGCTAAACTGCCGGAAACGTTGACGCTACGACAGGATCTTAGCAACCAAGCCAGACTCGATGCGATATCCGCCGTAAAGCCGTCAACCATCTCATACGATCCGTCGTTTGGAGCGTTGGTTCCACTAGGGCGGATACTGGATCAGAAAGAGTTGCTGCTATTACGCGCGGAACATGACGCCTACACGCAGAATCTCAGTCTACGAGAAAAAGTGCAGCGACTTGCCGCGTTCGTTGGGTTGATCACCGCTTTGTACATGCTTTGCGGTTTCTTTATTTTCCAGTCGCTGGACCGGACCTTGGTCATCCACACTTGGCGATTGCTACGAGTTCTATCGCTTTGTGTTACATGCGTAATCCTAGCCGTTTTGGCCTCCAAGGATCCGTTCCGGGCTGAGGTGATTCCGATCACATTGGCAGCGATCATTGCGACAATTGCCTTTGGTAGGCCGACGGCTTTGATGCTCATGGCAGCCCTCGCCATGTTGGTGGCTTTTAGCACGCGAGTCGACCTCTCTGAATTCATCACACTTGCAGCGGCAGCGGCCGGATCGATTCTTCTTTGTGGACGTATTCGAACTAGGACGCGCCTAATCTATGTCGGGGTTGGTGTGTCGGTGGTTGTCTTCATGACCGTCTTGGGTTTAGGAGTCATGACTGGCCAAACGGGCGGAGTCGTGACCGATGGTCCTGCAGTTAGCAGTTTTCAGTCATCAACGGCGTCGATCTTCCCGATGCAACTGGTATCCGAAGCGACTTGGCAAGCGGTCTGTATTCTGTTGTGCGGCCCTTTGATGACGGGCCTGCTGCCATTTGCTGAAAAGTTATTTGACGTTCAGACCGATTTGAGTTTACTGGAACTGAGCGACATGAGCCATCCACTGCTACGTCAATTGGCCCAGCGAGCTCCAGGCACCTATAATCACAGTATTTCGGTGGCTGCATTGGCCGAATCCGCAGCGGAAAGCATTGGAGCGAACGGTTTGCTTGTTCGAGTTGGGGCCTGCTTTCACGACATTGGCAAAATGTTCAAACCAAACTACTTCGTTGAAAATCAAACACCGGGTGCAAACCGGCACGATACACTGCAACCAGCCATGAGCACGTTGGTCATCATTGCTCACGTCAAAGACGGCGCCGACTTGGGCCGACAGCACAGACTGCCGACCCCGGTGGTCGACTTTATCGAACAGCATCACGGAACAACTTTGGTAGAGTATTTTTATCGATTGGCCACCAAAAAGAGTGAGCAGGATCCGCATGGCGAAGAGATATCAGAAACCTCATTTCGCTACCCAGGTCCCAAGCCGCAAACCAAGGAAGCGGCGGTATTGATGATGGCTGATGCCGTCGAAAGTGCTTCGCGCGCGCTCGTTGAACCGACAGCGTCACGACTGCAAAATTTGGTCGAACAGATTGCAATGAAGAAACTGCTCGATGGTCAATTCGACGAATGCGGGCTGACTTTGCAGCATTTGGACACGATCAAGCGATCCTTGATTAAGAGCTTAACAGCCATCTATCATGGACGGATCAAATATCCGGATCAACAAACAGCAGGTTGACGCATCGCATAATGATATCATTCGACAGTCGATTTGTGGATTGCTTACCTCCGGATAAGGATACTAGCAATCGCTGCCGGCAAGTTCACGGCGCGTGCTATTCCTTGGTAACGCCGACTCGGGTGGTGAACCCATCCATGGTCGCCTACTCTTGCGAAGTGTCTGAGTTATTAGGACTTGATTCCGCTTGGATGGAATCCAAAGACGCGGCGGATGTCTTGAGCGGTAATGCATTGCTTCCGGGCATGAAACCGTATGCGGCTTGTTATGGTGGCCATCAATTTGGCAATTGGGCAGGGCAATTGGGGGATGGTCGAGCGATCAATTTAGGAGAGGCCATCGCTGCGGATGGCCGACGCTGGACCATGCAGTTGAAGGGAGCAGGGCGTACTCCCTATTCTCGTTCCGGTGATGGATTGGCTGTCCTTCGTTCTTCCGTTCGCGAATTCCTGTGCAGCGAAGCCATGCACCATTTGGGTGTTCCTACCACGCGAGCCCTGAGCTTGGTTCTAACCGGTGAGCAAGTAAGCCGCGATATGTTTTATGATGGCCGGCCTCGCAAAGAACTGGGAGCAATTGTTTGCCGAGTTGCTCCGACCTTTACTCGATTTGGCAACTTTGAAATATTGGCTGAACGTCAGGAAATCGAAAACCTCCGAAAGTTAGTGGACTTCACGATCGCGACTGACTTTCCGCACCTGGACCCAAAGGCTCCAGACGCCTTGTCTAACTGGTTTTCTGAAGTTTGCGTCCGGACGGCTGAGATGGTCGTCGACTGGATGAGAGTTGGATTTGTTCATGGCGTCATGAACACCGACAATATGTCGATCCTAGGACAGACAATCGATTACGGTCCCTACGGTTGGCTAGAAGGGTACGAACCCAACTGGACACCTAATACTACGGATACTGCTCATCACCGATATGCATTTGGCAAACAACCGCAGATCGCGCACTGGAATCTCTTGCAACTTGCTAACGCACTTTGGCCGCTTATTGAGCAGGAAGCCCCTCTGCAAGAAGGCTTGAATCAGTTCGTCGGAGTCTTCAAATCGTCGTATCAAACGATGATGGCAAGGAAACTTGGTTTGAAGTGTTTTGTGGAGCCCGATGATACAGCGTTGTTGGAGCAATTAGACCGTTTGTTGCAACTGGTCGAAACAGACATGACTATCTTCTATAGGCTACTGGCCAAGATTCAGATAGACGCAATCGAAGGGAAGAACGTGCCAGAGTTGGTGACGAATGAATGGGTTCTTGGCTTCTTTTCAGAGGCATTCTATGAACTATCGAAAGTTAATGCTGCTGTCTTGACGCAGACCAAAGTGTGGATGCATTTGTATATGCGCCGATTGATCAAAGAACGGCGAAGCGATGAGGAAAGGTCTTTGCAAATGGACGCAATGAATCCTCTATACGTACTAAGGAATTACTTGGCACAACAAGCCATTGACTTGGCTGAGCAAGGCGATTTCGATGAAATAAAAAGGCTCCTGCAATTGCTGAGAAAACCGTACGAAATCCAAGCTGGAATGGAGAGTTACGCCATGAAGCGTCCTGAGTGGGCGAGGCATAAAGCGGGATGTTCGATGCTGTCGTGCAGTTCGTAGCGTAGGTCAGTCGCTCCGCGACTGACGGTCAGCGCGGACTCATGCCCAAAGGATCGTCGCCTCGCACTAAACTTCGTGGTGCTTTCGTGACACGCATGCAATATCCGTTCCAGCGGTAAAAAGCGTGGTTTAATCCATGGCAAAGCGGTGAGGGAGGACATCCGTCGGCGGAGCGACGGATCCACGTAGGTCAGTCGCTCCGCGACTGACCGTCAGCGCGGACTCATGCCCAAAGGATCGTCGCCTCACACTAAACTTCGTGGTGCTTTCGTGACACGCATGCAATATCCGTTCCAGCGGTAAAATGCGTGGTTTAATCCATGGCAAATCGGTGAGGGAGGACATCCGTCGGCGGAGCGACGGATCCACGGCAGTCAAATCAGCGTTGCTCACCCAAAGCGATTAGACTGAATCCATTTCTATACGAAAGAGTGTACAATTAGATCTGATGGTTGATTGTATCTGTATCCATTAGAAGCGTTGTTGTATGCTTTCCAAGACTGCCGAGTACGCGCTTCGCGCTGTTGCCTGCATGGGTAGCCAAGCTGGCTCTCCTGTTTCTGCTGACCATATGGCGGACCTGACCAAGGTTCCGAGGCGCTATTTAGCTCGAGTTTTGCAGGACTTGGCGGCGGCTGGAATTGTACGTTCTAGGCCAGGGCCTGGAGGAGGGTACGAACTTTGCAAAGCCACGCACGAGATAACCATTTTGGACGTGGTCAACACCGTCGCACCGATTGAGCGAATCCGTTCTTGCCCTCTGGGTTTGAAATCTCATAAAAGCTTGTGTCCGTTGCACACCGAACTCGATAAAGCATATGCAGCGACGGAGAGGGCATTCGCCAGCGTCACGATTAAGGACTTAGTCGAATCGGCAAGTCCGATCACGCCATTGTGCGAGGTCGTTTCAAGGTGATGCAACGAATCGCTGGTTAGTTGCATCGCATGCACAATGGTGACAGCGCACCCCCCGCCTATTTACTTTACCCTCACCAATTCATTCGACAAGAAGTTGAAACCCGATCATGGGAACGGACCACGAAGACGAGCCGCCAAAGAGTTACACGGTTCAGAATACCGTGGCTGACCCATCTAAATCCCATACGGACATACCGAGCGATTTGGCATCGGAGTCTGTGACCGATCCTACGGGAAATACATTTTCTTTCGATGAATCGCATTTGTCGAGTACGAAACAGCCAGCGCGGTCCACGGATGCCTCCGATATTCCAACGACGCTTGGGCGTTTCAAAATACATGGAATGTTGGGGAAAGGAGGGTTTGGCCAAGTTTACCTGGGCTACGACGATCGACTAAAACGCAAAGTGGCCATCAAAGTGCCAAATCGAGTCCTTTCTGGAGTCGCGTTGGACAAGTTTTTGGAGGAAGCACAGCGGCTTGCTCAATTGCGTCATCCTGGAATTGTTACCGTGTTCGATATCGGTGAGTTCGATGGCAGATGCTATATCGTTTCTGACTACTTGGAAGGACTGAGCCTCGCCGACTGGATAAACTCCATGAAATACGGATGGCGAGAAGCCGCGCTCATTACGGCACAACTTGCGGATGCTCTCGCACATGCGCATTCACATGGCACGGTCCACCGCGACATCAAACCCTCGAACGTGATGATGCTATCGGATGATCAGCCCGTCTTGATCGACTTTGGCCTGGCCATTAGTGACACTCAAGGGGAACGCGAGAGCCCCGGAGTGGTGGCTGGAACCATCAGCTATATGTCACCCGAACAAGCCTTGGGCAAAGCCCATCGAATTGATGGGCGGACCGATATCTACAGCTTAGGTGTCATGCTCTATTTGCTGCTTTGTCGAAAGCGACCTTTTGCGGCTAATAACCCGATTGAATTGGTTCGGCAGATTCGCGAAGATGATCCACAGCCACCGCGTCAAATCGTCAAAGACATTCCGTTGGAATTAGAGCAAGTATGTCTCAAGGCGATGTCCAAACAGGTCAAAGACCGCTATACAACGGCCTCGGATCTGGCGGATGCATTGCGAAAGACCATACAACGGGCTGGCGACGTTAGTGTAGCTTCGATTGCTCCTGTTGTTGAGGTGGTCCCTGTTGCTCCGTCTCAGGCTTCAGGGAGTCGCATGCACGAGGCCGAGCGACGTCAGATCACTACACTTCACGTAGAAATAGATAGCTCAGATATCGAAGCCGACGATCTGGATCCTGAAAATCTGCACGCAGTCGTACAGCGAGTTCGCGAGTTAACGAATCGAATTATTAGCCGCTTCGGCGGTCATTTCTCGCCTAGTACGAGCGAGGCAATTCAAATCTATTTTGGGTATCCACTTGCCATGGAGGACTCGGCACGCCGAGCGGTCTTGGCCGGTCTGGAGATCAACTCGGAAATCAAAAAACTGCAGGCGCGGACGCACGAGTCGACACCATTGATTCAGTTTTGCATCGGCATACATACCGGCATCGTTGTAACAGAAGAACTCGATGGTGCAGTTTCTAGCGAACGGCACTCCATCGTTGGTAATGTGCCGCGAGTCGCCGCCGGATTGGCCGCCATTGGGGAGCCTGGTTCCGTCGTGATTAGCGGTACTACCAAACAGATTGTCGGCGACGGATTTGTCTATCAGTCGCTTGGAAATAAATCTAGTAAAGCCATTGGGAAAAACGTAGATGTCTTCGCAGTCTTGGGAGCTAGTGAGGCTTCCATGGACAGTGGTGGAGACGAATACCAGACGCCATTGATCGGTCGCGAGCACGAGATGGGCCTGCTCAAACAGCGATGGGAGATTGCAATCAGCGGCCAAGGCCAAGTCATATTGGCTAGCGCTGAGCCAGGGGTTGGCAAAACACGATTGTTGTCCGCATTTCGCGCCTCTCTTGGCAATGAGGCACAATATTTCACGGCGAGATGCTCTACGTTTCATCAGAATAGCGCTTTTTATCCCATCAGCGATTTTTTGAAACGCCTGGCTGAGCTGACCCCCGAAGACTCGGATGAAGCCAAGCTTAGCAAGCTGGAACGCTTGTTAGATCGTTACAGCCTACCGCTCGAGCAGTTGATTCCCTTGTTTGTCGATTTGGTTTCGATTCCTCTTGGCCCGCGTTATCCAGTCTTCGACGGAACCCCCGAACGTCGCAAGCAAAAGACGATCGAAGGGATCGTTGAACTCGTGTTGGCGGCATCGGAATCCAAGCCGTTGTTGTTCACGATCGAGGATTTACACTGGCTCGACCCGACGACTATAGAGCTGCTAACTGTTCTTATCGAGCAGATCCCGTCTGCCCCCATTCTTCTTCTTTTGACCTTTCGGCCTGGATTCGTTGCGCCCTGGCCAACGCGGAATGAGCTTACTCAATTAAAGATCGGAACCTTAACGTCCCAACAAACCGCCGATGTGGTCAGGAGAATCGCGTGCAGGCGCTTGCCTGCTGAAGTTGTACAGCATATTGTCGCCAAGACTGGCGGCGTACCTTTGTTCACAGAGGAGCTGACCAAGTTGATTTTGGAATCAGACATCCTCAAGGAAGTAGGGAACGAATTCCTACTTGCGCGACCACTGAGTTCGGTGGCTATTCCAAGTACGCTTCAGGATTCATTGATGGCCCGATTGGACAAACTTGGTCCGGCAAAGGAGGTGGCACAACTTGCTTCGGTGATAGGTCGCGATTTCACGTTTCAGCTACTGGCTGCAATTGCACCGTTGGATGAAAAGGCTCTGCAAACTCATCTAAACAGTTTGGTGAACTCAGAGCTGCTCCTTCAACGCGGATTTTTTCCGCGGACAAAATTCACTTTCAAACATGCACTCATTCAGGACACCGCCTATGCATCTTTGCTACGGACGAATCGTCAACAGTGGCACGGTCGCATTGCCGACGTGCTGACATCCAAGTTCCCTGAGATTGCTCAGACCGATGCTGCATTGATGGCACATCATTGCACCGAAGCCGGGCAGACCGTTCGAGCCATTGAATTCTGGGAGAAAGCAGGGCGGCAAGCGCAAGAACGATCCGCGACCAACGAGGCCCTCAATCATTTTCTTCGGGGGCTCGCACTAGTCGAGACGCTCGACCCGTCACAGGAACGAGATGTGCTTGAATTCAAGTTTCAAATCCCCCTTGGCGTCGCCTATCTAACGGCCAAAGGATACGCAGCGCCGGAGGTTGGCCCCGTCTTCGAACGAGCGCGGGAACTCGGCACGCAATTGGCCGGACCTGTCGAGCAGTTCTTTATCCACTGGGGCACTTGGGCATGGCGAGTTGTTCGCGAGGAATTGCAGCTGTGCAATCAGATGACCGCCGAAGGACTGAGCATGGTCGAGCCGCTCGGCGTGGCAGGGCTTAAGATGGAAGCGTTGTTTATTCCAGCCCTAACTTCCTTTTACCTGGGCGAATTCGAGGCCACGCGAAAAGTTTGTGAGGAAGGCTTCGCACTTTACGATGAAGCCAATGCAAAAGTGTTTTCGCAACACACTGGCCAAAACGTTGGCATCACGATGCAGTGTTATTGGGCACTGTCGCTTTGGCATCTGGGGTTCCCGGATCAAGCGATAGATCGCATCAGGCGAGCCCTCGACATGGCTCGTACATTGAAACATCCGTTCAGTCTGGCGTACGCACTTGGTCATGCCGGTTGGACGTTTCATAATTGCCGCTTAAGCGCCGAAGTGCAAAGTGTGGCCGATGCAGGAATCGTACTCGCGAAAGAACAAGGCTTCCCTTTCTGGTTGGCCGAAGGTTTGCTGCATAAGGGATTTAGTCTGCTGCTCGATGAAAAGATCGAAGAGAGCCTCGGGCTGCTTCAGTCGGGTCTGGATGTATTCAACATGACAGGCGCGAAGCTCTCGCTCTGCCATTTCTATTCCATGTTCGCGCAAGCCCACTTATTTGGGGGCAATACGGACGAGGCGCTTCGCCGCATTGACGAAGCGGTCCAAGCATCGGTCGCGAACGGAAATATCTTTTTTCTCGCCGAAGTTCATCGCCTTCGCGGTGAAATCCAACTTGCAAGAAAACTGCCTGACGAGGCGGAAGTTTGTTTCCAACTTGCGTTGGACGTGGCGCGATCGCAACAGGCAAAGTCCTGGGAATTGCGGATCACGATGAGTTTATGCCGGCTTTGGAAATCGCAGAACCGGATGGAGGACGCACGCACCGCTTTGGCCAAAATCTACGGTTGGTTCCAAGAGGGCCTCGACACTCCCGATCTCATCGACGCAAAGCAATTGCTCGAATCTCTGTGAAAGAACGGATTGCAGCTGCCTGCTTGTGATGATTGAGTTTTCCTGTGGTCAAGTCTTGTTGTCGTTTTGAGCTAGTTTCTGTTACAATAATGGCTTAGGAACGTAACCCAAGCTTGGGAGTCATAACATGTCCAGCGAAGCGCCTGTTCAGCCGTCCATGACGGTTTCAGAGCATCATCTATTGCCGGTCGAACTGCATCCGAATATCGATCATATTGTTACGGAGGATGGTGCACCCGTGGATAACCAATTCTCGGAGAAGCAACAGCGTCTACTGGCAGAGACTCTCTATTGTTCATGGCAACCAGGCGAGCCGTTTGTTGCGATGAGCAACGTGGGTCTATTCTTTGCAATACGTACGCCCCCGTTTGTTCCCGATGTCTTGGTCAGCTTGGGGGTTTCATCGCCAACCGACCCGTTCCCGAAAAAAAATCGATCCTATTTTGTTTGGGAGTATGGGAAGGCCCCAGATTTGGTAGTGGACATCGTTTCGAATGACGAAGGTGGTGAGGATTCGATCAAACTCAAAGGATATGCCAAGCTAGGTATTACTTTCTATATCATCTACGATCCGGAAGAACACTTGAGCTCGAAACCCCTCCGAGCCTATCGGCTCGTGAGTGGTCGATATGAACTCGATGCCTCTGAGTTGTCCG
>JANMHA010000065.1:0-36514 GCA_031374925.1 Pirellula sp.
CTCCCCTCAACCTTGTTTTGGCGTACTACGTAACAGCCCGCGAACCGCCGCACTCCGCTCCCGCCGCGACCGCCGTAGGCGGTCGAGGCGGGAGCGGAGTGCGGTACTTTAAGGTCTGAGCTGCACTTTTAGTACGCCAAAACGGCGTCTGTCGGAGGCAAGCTCCGATCGGACGAAAATGCTTCACAGCGTTGCTCTCTCGCTGAGGGTCGGCCGTAGGCCGCGGAGGGTGATCTCCGGAGGGAGGGTAACTAAATCGGACGATCGCCTGTGGCTCGGGGTTAAATAATCTTCGTTAGCCTTCCTCCCCAGAATGCGGGTAACGCCAATTCACGTCTTGCGTAAAACACGCGCATTTCGAACAATGGCACTAGCGGTTGCGTTTTGATTGAACACAATCCTAGGACTGAATCAAACCTTTTTTGCTGTGGAGCATGTCCTAAATGACAATGTCCGTCCCCGAAACCGTCAAGCCGTTTACCATCAACAGGCTTTATCTAGGGACAATTTTGGTTGTTCACTTGCTCGGGCTGATGGCGCTGGTTCCGTATTTCTTTTCCTGGGTCGGCTTCATCGCCATGCTGATCGGCATCCATGTTTTTGGTCAAGGGATCACTATCGGCTACCACCGATTGCTAACGCACCGCAGTTTTAAAACCCCGCGATGGGTGGAACATACGTTCGCCATCCTCGGTATCTGCTGCCTAGAGGATTCTCCGGCTCGCTGGGTGGCTATCCATCGTATTCACCACGTGCATTCCGATCATCAACCTGATCCACACTCGCCCCTGGTCAATTTCCTTTGGTCTCACTTCGGTTGGTTAATGGTCAATAACCGAGAAACTCACTCGATCAGTGCAATTGAAAAGTTCTCGAAAGACCTCCTGCGTGACCCATTTTACATGTACATGGAAAAAAGGCCGCTGACGAATCTGTTCATTGGACTGTCGCAATTGCCAATCTTTTTTGTGGCCGGCTATATGATAGGCTGGATCGGTTGGGGACAAGCCAGCGCGATGCAGCTTGCGTTAAGCATGGTGGTGTGGGGTGTCTACCTGCGAATCATTGCAGTGTGGCATATCACTTGGTCGGTCAATTCATTGAGTCACATGTTTGGCTACCGCAATTACGAAACAGGTGAGCACAGCCGCAACAACTGGCTAGTCGCATTGCTCACCGTCGGCGAAGGTTGGCACAACAACCATCACGAAGATCCCTCCTCCGCCAGCGTTCAACATCGATGGTGGGAAATCGACATCAGCTACTACGAGATCAAAATCCTCGAAAAGTTAGGACTAGCCTCCGAAGTGATCGCACCCCGCCATACTCGGCACCAGCCAAAAGCCAACGCTGCATAAAGTGGCCATCGTTCCTGATGTCTTGGATGCCGACCTCTATCTCCACTCCCGGAGGTCTATTCGTTACGGATCTTGTTTTTGCTGTAGGAAGAAAACAAGTTGCCGCATCGCATCGGCGGATAGTTGGCGTTCTAAGCCCTCTGGCATGAGCGAAATCCCCTGGTCTTTCATCTCCGTAATCGACGTTCGCTCCAATGCATGACGTTTACCGTCAGCGGTGGCCAAGGTGACGCTTGAGGATGACTCCTGAACAATAACGCCTGCAAGCGTCGCGTCGTCGTCGGTACGAAGGATGTACTGCTTGTACTTGCTTTCGACCGCGCGATTGGGGTCGAGGATGCCTATCATCAGATTGCGAATGGACAGATCGCTCAACGAAGATAGATTTGGGCCCAAGGCCGGAAGGTCATCCTTGCCTAAGTGGCAAACCGCACAATACTGTTGATACATTTTTCGTCCTTCGTCCAAATCCGAACCAACCGACGTTGGCTTGGCTTCCGAAACTGCTTTGATATAGGATTCGACCACTCTCGATCGATCTCGGTTTTCGCTGCCGCCGAAAACCTTGACCGCTCGAGTTTGCACGTCACGGTCCCAAGTGTTCAACATCGATTGAACACTCGAAGCGTCGATATCCGATGCTCGAATTTTGCCGGATTCAATCGCATTCAAGAAACGTAATGTCCAACGGGGTTGCTGCAGCAGGTTGCTCGAGATTCGCACCCGCATCGAAGGGCCTAGTCCTCTCCAACGTTCAAGCACTTGATCGAGCACTTCATCGTTGGATTCCTGCAGAAGAAGATCCAACGCGACTTCTTGAACAGCCGGAGGCATATTGGCTGCAAGGCATGTCATCCAGCTTTCGATACGAGCCGGTGCCTGTTCTCCCCAACGCAAGAGATGAACTGCGGCCGCTCTTTGTTCCATTGGTAGACTATTGTTCGAAACAATCGGTTCGGCTCGCTCGATCCAGCTGCGGACGGAGCTCGGTAAAAAAACGAACTTAGCATCTTGGTTCTCAAGCCATGCTGCAACGAGCGGAAGCAACGTGAATGGGCGGCTGGTATCTCGCGAAGCCCGCTGAACCCAATCCGAAATTAACTCCATATCGATCAGCGGCTCGCTGCTCCGCTTGAGCAATCGGCTAATGTAACGCGTGATCACGATTTTTGAGTCATCCGCCGTGTCGGAATCGGAACGAACAGGTTGAAGGAGCCGATCGCCGAGATCGACGATGATGGCACGTTGATGGACAGGTAATGCTAATTCGATGGCCCGCTGTATCCATGAATTTCGCTCTCGGTTGCGAGCCGATTTTACGATGGCCAAAGTGGCTTCTCTGGACTCGTCGATTCCAAGAAGCAAAATCAAATGCAATGCGAGTTCATCGTCCATCTCGCTTGCAGCCGAGTTGAGCCCGTAAACAGTTTTTCGAAGGTTTGGCGAACTGTCCCACCGTGCGCGGACGATTTCGAGCGCGTATTGAACCACGCGAGCGGACTCTTCTTTTTGAATGCGATCCGACAGCATGGAGTCCTCGAGCCAGTCGCAACAATCCAATGTCGCCATCATTTGAAGACGAATTCGCGGTTCTTTGTGTGTCCGCATCGATGCGATGATTTTGCCGCGAAGGTCGATTGGTTTGTTCTCGATGAGCCATTGCTGCGCCAAATCTCTTCGTGGACCTATCGCACTTTGTAGTGCCGCTAAAATGCTCGCATGGTCTTTGGCATCCAAAACAGGGAGAGGTTGGGCCGGGAAATCACGATGGCGAATGCGATAGATACGCCCTTTGTCGGCACCCCCTCGCAAATCGATTCTTGCCTGCCATGCTTCTGGGATCCATTGTGGATGCTCAATGACCAACCGATACATATCGGCAATCCATACGGCGCCGTCCGGCCCTGTGTCGACACGTACCGGTCGAAACCATGGATCGCTGGATCGCACCCATTCACTTTGAATGTCCTGTGGGAATCGCTCTCCTTGGAGTGCAGCTCCGTTAAGCTGGAGCTTGGTGCGATGGACTAAATTGTGTACGGGCTCACAAATCATCGCGGCACCCAGCATCTCGGGCCCGCAACCAGGGGTACGGCAAATGACCGAGCTGCACGCAGACGTGAATCGATTGGCTGAGAACACATCGTTGAAACGGCCGTCCGCCGAGGAGAGTGGAAACACTTTCGGGCCGACAGCTGGTGTCGTCAAAAACTGGCGAAGCGAATCAACCGAACGGCCAGAGCGCTGTTGATAGCGGTCGTCGATCACGTATTGATACATGGGTTCGTTATTGGCGTTTCCAAACCAACGATTCCAATCATCCCGCCCCCGGATGTACTGAGTTGGCCCCGATACAAATTCGAGCCGACGTCGCGAGAGATCCAATGCCAGATCTCTGCCGGAGGCTCGCAACGATTCCGTGGAGCCTACCATTTGAATCTCGGCTGCCTCACTACCGGAGGATAAATAGAGCTTGCCATCCAGTCCAAAAGTAAAACCGTTGACTCGATGCTGTGGGTTCGCGGCTGGAAAGCCCGAGATGAGTGTCTCTCGGTACTCCGCGCGGCCATCCCCATCACGATCGGCCGCAAAGAACACCTCCGGCGCGCAAGCAACGATCGCTCCATCGCGATAGGGGAAGACGCTGTTGGGATAACTCAAATTATCGAGAAATAGGGTAGCCGAATCCATTCGCCCATCCCGATCGGTATCTGTCAGGATTTTGATACATCCACCGTTTTCGACGCCTAGCGGATAGTCACGCATTTCCACCACCCAAAGCCTACCCTGCGAATCGAAAGCGAAGTTGACAGGATCTTGAATCAACGGTTCCGATGCAACCTGTTCGATGATGAATTCAGGGCCCACCGCGATTTGCTTGAGAGCCTCGTCCGGCGACAATGGCAGTCGTTCTCGATCGCTTCCCTGTCGAATCTCTTGGACCCGTCGCACCAGCAAATTCTCAGTGCCAGTCTGCCACCGTCCAGGGAGGTTGTAGTAGATCATAGACTCATCGACTTCATACCCTCCCTCGGCTCGCATGCGTTCGCTCGCAACGTAGCCAAACACATCATCGCAATAGGAAGAAACCCAAACGTTCTTTGAGGGAATTTCTTTTTCCAATCGAATTTGGTAATCGAGAACCACTTCGCCTCCTAGAAAAACCCATGTCAGTTGGTCTTGGAACGTCCAAGCGTGAACTGGGGCGGGATAGGTTTCCGGAAGGACGCCGCGGCGATCCCACAGATCAATTTGGGAATCAGCGTAATGTTGGTAATGAATCGACGAGGATTTGAGCCAGGTGTTCAGTTGTTCTCGCGAGGGATGTTCGGAAGGAAGCCCTGCATAGCCGAACTCCGTTTGAGGTTTCGAGTCAAGCGTTTGCATGGGTGCATTGAGAGTGTCCGCAACTCCCTTGGCCAAGGCCTGGCCGTGCGACTTGGCGAGTTCGTAAGATCCGGTTGGGATTGGGCCAATGTCGGCACCGCAGCCGATGATGGGTAACGCGATTGCGCCGAGCGACTCATCGAGAATGGATGCTGACCAACCTGGCCAGTCCGCGCTGACTCGATTGTCGTTAGGTGGAATCGAAGTTGCATGACAAGCATAGTTGTAGACAATCGATTTCAACTTGCCGTCTAGGCCTTCGACAGCTAGGACGCCGAGCCGATGATCCACGATGCCGTCGCCTTGCTGGCCGAAGCCCTTCCAAAGCCCGTTTTCAAGAACGCGACGATTGGCCGCGAAAGTCGCGATGCCGGTGCCGAAACGCAATCGAGCATCTTGAGGTGACTCCATTGCGCTGGCAATTGCGTCCAAAATGGATTTTTCGACGAGTTCGGTGTATCTATGTGTTACGACTTTTTGATCATCCGGAAGTGGAGTGGGAAAAAGATTGGGAGCGAAGTCGTCGAGTTGAGGGGCGGAATGCGAATGGGTTGCGGCCAAAACAAACCGTGCACGCCCGATGCCCCAACGTTCCTGCACGACTTTGGAGATGCGATTGGTCATGCTGCCGGGGATGCCGGTGGCATCGATCGAAACGATCGCCATCGGAGCGTCCTTATCGGGCCAAAGAACCAGGGCACGAACAAAGAGTGGATCGGCTACACCGACAGAAACGCCATGGCGAGCGGCATAGCCAGAAAGCCGCAATGCTTCGCTAGGTGTGATATCCACTTTGGAGACACCTGCACGCCACTTAACGTCAGCAGCTTGGCATGCTCCGAAGTTGCTTTCCATTGTCACCAATGACGTAAGAACCCAAATTGTGCACGTGCGGAAAAGTAGCATAGGTGGGTCCTTCAGCAATCGATGGACGGCCGAATTGGCAAATGTTGGAAACGAAGAACAGATTCCGATTGTAATCCATTGCTGCAGCGTGCGGAGGTCAGTCGCTCCGCCGAATAACGTCCTCAGTCTCGCTCGAGCTGTTTTCTCTAAACGATGGATTCAGCCACGTTCTCGGTTGGATTGGGTACGAACGGCCGGTATTCAAGCATGCGAACAGCATTTTTCGGCAATAGCAAGTACTCTACTCCTCGCCAAGATACACGAGTTCGCATGCGGGCTCCGAAGAGTACTCTAAAGTAGACGAAATGCGAAAGCACCAAGGCGGGAAAAAAACGAAGAGTGGTTCGCCAACTGCTCCACCTTGCGTCCACGCCGTTCTTGCGAAAGATTCGTTGCACCTCTCGATCAATCCCCATGGCGGATAGCAACGCCGCGGTCCAGTAAACTGCAAAGGAGGCAACTGAGACACCGATCGCCATGCCATCATTCGCCCAAATACCCATTGATATAGAAAGAAATGGCATTGCGATGCATGCTAGGATGCAACAAGCATGTCCAGCGACCATAACGCGTCCGGCGTCGGCTGACCTTGCGGCAATCATTTGGCGTTCAGACCAAGTAATGAAACTCGACAATTCGATCTCTTCACAATTGGCCATCATCACCGAGGGCACAAAAGCAGTTCGGTATCCGTGTTTGCGTATTTGCCGAACGACTGCCGCATCATCGAAAAAAGAATGGCGCATCGCGTCGAGCAAACCGATCTCTTGGATCACATCTGTGCGCAATGCCATGCTTCCTCCCCAGGTAATGCCGTGGAGCCATACCTGCACGACAGCGCCAGCGTTCCAAAAGTATCGAACAAGCGATCCCCATTCGCCATGGCTTGGCGCATACCATCGATTTCCTGTGGCAACGCCCACCTTGCGTTCTTGTAGCGGTCCCAACAGATCACTAAGCCATTCGCGATACGGGTGCGCATCCCCGTCGATGAAAGCGACAGCTTCGTATGATTCATCTAGCCTCTCGATGGCTTCGGCCAACGAGCTGCACTTGAGACTACAAGTTGTAAGTGGAGTCTTGAGAGCGGACACATGGATTCGATCTGGTGCTAGCTCCTGGACGCTCATTACATCTGGCCAAGCGGAGTCTTGCTGACTGTCTACAACAACAAAAACACTAAAGTTGGGGTAGCTCTGATTCAATAAGGCTGACAGATTCTGTTTTAAAAACGGATCTCTGCCACGCACGGATACGACGACTGCCGTTTTGAAAAGCGATGAGTTCACCGATCCTTCGGGGCGTATGCTGTTGGTTCCAGCGGAGCGAAGGACTCGAACGTAGACGAGGACACAGATCGTCTGAATAGCGACATGAATTGCGATAAATACGAGTGTAAGGATAGAGACTAATGTCGGCATGTTTCAATCAATAATCGCTCCATCTCTGGCCAAGGACCTATCGACTGCATAAGCATTTTCTTAACGATAAACACATGCGGAGCAGACCAGAATCGGCCCAACGACAGCAACCATCCGCCCATCGTGACACGCAGTCGCGAAGTCAGGTTCATAGTCGCAGGGTCCTTTGCTAATACGATTGGGCTCCAAAATAAACTGGCATCGATCGGTCGTAGTCCTGCGGGATGATATAGGCTCTTCCAGTCGCCACTGAATTTTCGATTGGCAGCTAAATGCGTTCCAACACTCGGTGCTAGATACCAGAATGGAGCGTGCGAAATCAAGCGGCCATCTGGAGACAAGATCGACGAGAGAAGCTGAACAAGCCCAGCAGGATCCGGCACATGCTCCAGCACATCCAAGCATACAACCACATCGAAAGACTTGGATCGAACTTGTTCGATCGAGGTGAGTAACTCGACTTGTTGTCCACAGGCCTCGTGTACTTTGGATGCGAACAGGATTGCCCGTTCTGAGACTTCGAAGTAACTCGTATTGTGTCCCGCCCCGGCGAAATGCGCGCTGTCAAAACCGAGCCCGTCACCAAATACTAGAATTTTGATTGGTCGATCATAATTGGATTTGAGAAATGCAGTGATCCACTGTCGAAGTTCATGCTTGAGTGAACTGCGATTCCAAACCACTGATTCGAACAGAAAAGCGGTCGTTTCGACGTAGAAGTTTTCTAGTTCACCGGACCATCGGTAGGGTGTAATACCACGTTTGGTCAGTTCGCTCCAAACCGTATAGCCTATGCTCGCATTCTCCTCGATGAACTGGCGGGCAACCTGGTCTCGCGATAATCCAGTTGCCTCACAAGTTAATTGAACAATCTTTGCTGCATCCTTTAGTAACTCGTTCACCAAGATTGAATTGGAGTTTGGCGATTGCATATTTTGTTAGGTTTTGATTTTTTGCTGAAGGATCTTAGTATCGCGCCAGACGCAAAAACGCCAAAGTGTCAGCTTTTCGATGGGTCCTATCGGATGAACCCTTCGCTATTTTACAGGTGAATTGCATAGGAAGGATAGACCGCTTTTCCTTTTTTGATCCTGGGCACTTATCGCGGGATTTCATATAGAATCAATACTGCAATTGACAGCTGACATGTTTCAATACAATGATTCGGGACAATGATTCGGGAAACGTATGGATCGCCGGTTCATCGCTGATTTACGCAGAGGCAATGGAACGGACTATGAAGGAGCAAAGGCAGATTTCAATTCTGGAATTACTCCTGTCGTAAAGGCAAACGAATGGCTCAGGTTCGAGTTTTTGAGGAACTAATGCTTGCCCATGACTCGCGAGCCTACCCATGTCATATCCTCCTTCGTTTGGACGTTGCTGGAGAGATTAATCCTGATTTGCTCGGTTTTTGTGCCAACGAAGTGACTGCTGCGCATCCAATCCTTCGCGCACATGCCGAACGTGTTGGAAGGCGATTGACTTGGTCTGTCAAGGAAAAGGCTGAGACCAGCCTTCGACTCCTAGACAGCAATGAACCCATTCTGGCTGAACCCATCCTGCTAAACCAACATGCCGGGTGGAAGCTGTTGCTGAGGCCATCGACAACGGAATGTGTGCTCTATTTGGTTTTCCATCACGCCTGCGTAGACGGAATCGGCGCCTTGGCAGTTGCTAGGCAGTTGATGGAGACCTATCAGAATCTAAGCCAAAATGAGAGAAAAAGCGGCCGAAGTTTGGGCTTGCATGACAACGAGTTTCGACGCGGGGAGCCACCTTTTCGAATGCTCCTCACGAACGCGAGAAAGATGGCGATTGGCCTTCTTGGTGTCCGTCAATTCCTGATGCGAACACCCCGACCGCTGGTCGATCATTCTCCGGTGACCGAGGAGCATTCGAAATCGTGTGAAATAGCCGTTTTATCATCGCATTTTGATCCGCTTTCAACGGGCAGGCTGGTAGACTTGGTTCGCGACAATCATTGGACACTCAATGATTTTTTGGCAGCCCAGGTATTCATTGCAGTCCACCGTTTTTCGAAACAACAGGACGGCGAGATTGATTGTAATATTACGCAGGATGATACTAGTGCATGGTGGCGCATGATGGTCCCGGTCAGTTTACGTGAACCGGGCGATCAACGTATTTCGAATTGTGTTAGTACTATATTCCTGGATCGCACACCCGCGCAAATCGCGGATCCGAGACAATTGGCGAATAGCATTCACGACGAAATGCTTTTAACAAGAAATAATCAACTCGGTTATATCATGCCCATCATGCTTTGGATTCGTCGCTGGTTGCCCGGCGGAATCGCCGGGGGGAGCAAGCCGACCAAGTGTTCGACATCGTTTGTGTTTTCGAATGTGGGCCGCGTGTGGACAGATGGTGCCTCCGAGGATAGAAATTCGGGCCCGAAATGCTGTTCCGTAAAGGCGATAAGCTTTGTGCCCCCCTTAGCTCCGTTCGTCAATGCAGCGTTTTCTGCGACGACGTTCGATGGCAAACTCGCGTTGGCATTACGATATGATCCGCGATTTATCAACGAGAAGGCCGCAAGGCAGTTGTTAGGCTGGCTCGTGGCTGCTGTTCACCACTTGATCCTAACAGGCTCTTTTAGCGATCCGTCAGGTATGCACGCAATAGCTCAACAAAGAATGGACGTTTGGAATTAATGCACTGGATTTTTGTTTCCATACTAGCATGCTCGTTTGCGATCCAAGCTTTTATGGTTCTTGGGTTCGCGATACGTGTTTGGAGATATCGTGTCCCTCTTATCGAAGACCATGCTTGCCCTTCGGTGGCCATTGTGTTGTGTCTTCGCGGGAGCGATCCCTTCCTGCAACGCACTGTCGAAGGTCTCCTTCGGCAGGACTACCCTAGCTACCGTGCCGTTCTAGTGGTGGATCATTCCAATGATCCTGCCAATGCTATTCTCGCCCAAGCCATGAAAGCGCCCCATGCGTGTCGCGTTGATACCATTTTTCTGGACCCGACTAATGATCGATGCAGTCTTAAATGTGCAAGCTTGGTACAAGCCGTTCGCTTTCTTAAGGATGAGGTCAGCGTGATGGCGCTGCTAGACGCAGATACAATCCCGCACCCGACATGGTTGCGAGAACTGGTCACCGCACTTGCTCCGGACGAAGTTGGTGCCGCGACGGGCAATCGGTGGTACATGCCCAAAGATTTAAGCCTTGCATCAATGGTTCGCTATCTTTGGAACGCAGCCGCCATAGTACAAATGTACTGGTATAACATTGCATGGGGAGGAACGCTTGCATTCAAGCTTGAAGCGGTCCATCGCGCCGGCCTAATAGAGCGATGGAGTACTGCATTTTGCGAAGACACGATGTCCTTTTCTGCACTGAAGAAAGCGGGCTATCGTGTTTCATTTGTTCCCAGCTTGATGATGATCAACCGAGAAAACTGTAACTTAAAGGGGTATTATTCATGGGTCAAGCGGCAGCTACTGGCTGCCAGACTCTACCACCCCAGTTGGTTCGCTGTCGTCGGACACGGTGTTTCATCAGCAGGTGTTCTGGCGATCGGTTGCGGTTGGTGCCTGTACAATTTGGTGGTAGGCAACTTGGAGCAGGCAATGATTTTATTGTGCGCCATGTTGCTGTTTCAGCTTGGGCTCTCATTGCTGATTCTGCCACTGGAGTTCGCTGTCCGACGGGTTGGTCGTGGACGTGGGGAATCGGTTCAGTGGATTTCGCTAAGTGCTGCGCTGAGCTGGTCGCACGCCATTTTCGCCACCCAAGTGGTCTATACCAGTGCTCTTTTCGGCTGTCTGTTTATGCGAAGTGTGAAATGGCGAGGAGTCCAATATGAAATTCGGGGGCCGTGGGACATAATTCGGTCCGGCTATGAGCCGTACAGAGAGGATCGGCTCGATGCCAAGGAGTCCCTTTAGTCACAAGCGCAAGGTACGAAAAGTCGATCCATTCACGCGGGAAGAAAAGGGGACGGAGGACATGGTGGATCACCTTAGTTCATTAAGCATTTTCACGCATTCGTCAACCACCATCTCGCCCGTGCCGATTTCTGCAAAGCTGTGTAGTCCCATCCAAGTCTGGTACCCGCCGTTTTGGAAGCCTTCACGACTTGGGAGATAACCAACGTAGTCATTGCTAAGTCCGCAAACAAAGGTGTTTCGATGGGCCGATCTTCGTTTGATTTCCAGACCCAAAACCGTAAAGAATTCCGCTGGAACGCCGACCAAGTAGACATCACCAATTTGCATGGCTTGTAGCCACATTGTACGGTTCTTGCCTTGATCGGCTTTCAATTTACGTCGGCTATCACGGAAGACTTCGATAATTGCCTCCGCGCCGGCGGGGGCGTACTTGCGACAGTATTCGACAACTTTCTGATCCTCGGCCTGTTCGTCGAAAGTCCGTATTGCAAACGGCACTTCGCGGCGAATCGCAGCAAGTTTTTCGGAAACCATTGGCGTCGCTTGCCGAAGAGTCTGGTTAAACGCATCCTTAATGCGAATCACCATTTCATTGCAATCAAGGGATAAATTATGAGTCGAACCTGCAGCCCCGGAAAGAAATGCGACAGGGACCTGATGCTCCTCAGAGAGTTCCTGCGCGGCGAGTCCGTAGAAGCTAGCGGATCGCTTACCCGTGCGTGTTCCGATGCAGTGTGTCGAGTGATTGAACAACGCTCCATGCAGTTTACCGTTGACGGAACGAAAGGCGATGACAGGCAAATCCACGTCGAAGGGATCGGTGGGCCGTACAAATTCATCTCGTGGACCGATCCAATAAATGCGACCATCCTTGAGCAATTGTCGGCTGTTTTGACCAACGGTCGCTTCTTGTCCTAGACGAAAATGTCCCCGGCATGTGTCCGCTTGCCCAGCTACCTTTTTGGCTTGGATCGCAGCCTCCACGATGGCATCGATCGTTCGCCTACAAAACTTTTCATCGCGTTGATAACCATGGACGGTAACGGTCGAGGGAGCATGATGCGTGTGACTGGTATTGATCAGGATGTTGGCCAAAGGGATTTCACAGGCTTTCCCGATCCGCTGGGTGGCTTCGTCCATGTTGTCGCGGTGCATCATCAGAACGTCGACAGCAACGATGCATATGGAAAGACTTCCTTGAATGAAAGTGGCTGTGGCCTGTAATTTCCCTTCCTGGCCTTGAACGAATCCAGGTCCAATACCACCACCAATCACCATCGAATCGTCGGCAAGCATTTCGGAAGTTGCCGTCCCAACCCGCCATGGCACTTCATCGCCGCGAATGGATTTTGCGTAGGCGGCCACTAAGCTTACGACCAATAGTGCTACAGGAATCCAGGATCTCAAGGTGAACGCTCGCGTGAAGTTAGTGATGTCCGACCCTTCGAAGTTATCGAGGGTGAGTCACAGAGTGTAAGTGAGTCGCTAATCCAACATCGGCATGCGTTGGTTGGTGAGGATGCGTCATATGATGAGGATGCGTTATGTGTTGTATGTGGTTCAGAGCAGGTAACGAATGGTATATCGACGGTGATATCGGATGGGCAATATGGATCTGATGGGATACGAAACGGTTGCTGCTAGAGAAGCTCTGAACGGGTGAATAACTTGGAACGAAGGTAGACCCGAGGTTTCGATTCAACGGAGCGTAGGACACAAATCCACCATTGCTATAATTCCCAAAGAGCAAAATCGTTGTTGCTAGAGGGCCAGCGAATTGCATTTGAATTTGAGATCCTACGAGCACGCTGGACTGACTGACCAACTGATTATTCGATCCAAGGACAACTGTGTTAGGCGAGACCAAATAATCGACGTAATTGGTTTGAGGACTTCCGTAGAGCGCTTGGCCGTTAACGCCGGTAACGTACACCCGCATGATTTGATTTAACGAATCGATCGCAATCACGGAACCCGAAACAACAGTACCATTGTCTGCGGAAGCTTTTGGTGACAGAGTAGCGAACAAGCACAGGGTGCCTACAAAAAAACCAACGTTCGAGTAGAAAGCGCGACTCATGTTCAAATCCTCTCGGCTACAAACACCGAACTCAAAAAGGAACGAATATGCAATTCATGATACTCATTTCCGCCGAACAGTGGACCTGAAACGCACACTTGCCGAAAAAGGACATTTCTGCGGTCCATCGGGCGAACGATTCCGTAGTATGCTAAAATTGCGCCACATCGGGCATTCAACCCAAACGGATTCTACGCCACTTCGCTGTCAAATTCACTCGCAACAATACTACTGTTCGATTTGCCTGTGACTCGCAAGCAAAGAAAAACTGGGGGATTAGGGAGTTTGTTCAATTTCACCGCGTTCGCGTTTGCGCCGAATGTCGTCAAAATAGCTACACCCTGTCTCGCGTTAGCCCAATTGGAATAAGGTTGAAATCAGGTTTAGCCCCACTCCTAGGCCCAAAATGCCCTCTAGTCTGTTATAAAAAGAGCATTCATTGCCTTCAGAAAGATCGAAGATTTGCCAACTACTTTCGCCCAGAAAATCGTCCTGATCGCTATTGGCAGCTGCTGGCTAAGCTCGGCTTACGCTGAGGACGCCGATTGGCCGGTGTATCTTGGGGGTAAAGAGCGCAATCTCTATTCGACGCTCGAACAGATCAATCGCGAGAACGTCTCCCAACTAGAAGTTGCTTGGACCTATGAGACGGGGGATGCGGACGAATATCAGGCGAACAACCTTATTATAGACGGCCGGCTCTACACGCCGACTCCGTCGCGCAAGGTGGTTGCACTCAACGCGGCCACGGGCGCGGAACTCTGGAAATGGGATCCTGCGAATGAACAAACGGGACCGGGCCGCGCGCGGCAGCGAGGGTTGGTTTATTGGGCAAATGAAACCGGCGAAGAGCAGCGATTGTTCACCGCGGTCGATGGCTTCCTTTTTGCGTTAGATCCGATAACCGGAAAAACAATCCGAGGTTTTGGTGACAATGGCTCAATCAATCTTGGCTCGGGCCTGAACACGCCGGGAGTCGCCTACAAAGACGTCTTGATCGTTGGCGGAGTCGGGGGCAAGGGAGCGGTTCGGGCTTTCGATGTCAGGACGGGCAAGCAGCGTTGGATCTTTCACCTGATCCCCCGACCTGGCGAGGAGGGCAATGACACTTGGCCCGCCGACGCCTATGAAACCGCGACCGGTCTGATGCCCTGGTGTGGTCAGTCGCTCGATGAAAAAAGGGGCATCGTTTACGTCGCGACCAAGACGGCGGAGCCGGATTTCTATGGGGGCAAACGACATGGGATGAATCTGTTCGCCAACTGCGTCCTCGCGCTGAACGCAACCACCGGAGAACGGATTTGGCATTTTCAAATCGTGCATCACGATCTGCTGGACAAGGACTTGCCCTGCGCGCCAGTTCTCCTGACCGTCAACCAAGGCGGAAAGCCGATCGATGCGGTTGCACAGGGGACCAAACACGGGCTGCTCTTCGTGTTCGACCGCGTCACGGGCGAACCGCTCTGGCCGATTGAAGAGCTGCCGGTACCACAATCCGATTTGGTCGGCGAGCAGGCTTGGCCGACTCAGCCGTTCCCCACCAAGCCACCACCACTGATGCGGCAGCGCTACACGCAAGACGATGCCTCGAACATTTCGCCCGAGACCCATCAGCTGACTCGGGATCGGATTCTGGCCGCGCCCAACTTTGGGCCTTTCCCGGCGCCGAGTCTGAATGAAACGGTGATGTTCCCGGGATTCGACGGTGGCATGGAGTGGGGCGGCGGCGCGGCTGATCCTGACGGGATATACTATGCCAACGTCAGCGAGATGCCGTGGCTGCTGCAGATGATCGAGACACGACATGCAGATGGCTCCAAACTGATACCGGGTGAGCGCGATTACATGGTCTATTGCGGCGTCTGCCACGGCCTGGAGCTAAAGGGCAATCTCGACCTGAAGTTTCCGCCGCTACACGACATTGACAAGCGAAAAACACGCGCTGAGATTGAGCAGATCACGCGGAAGGGTGGGGGACGGATGCCCTCTTACGCCGACATGCCGGAGGCTAAGCGCAGCGCGATTCTCGACTATGTGCTCAGCAAAGGCGGGCCGCAGACGCCAAAAAGCGATGACTCAGCGACGCGCAAGGCGGCGACTGCAGACGCTGACGACGAAGGACCGGCCTATGCCTTTGGCGGATTCCGTCGCTGGCTCGACAATGAAGGTTATCCCGCGATAAAGCCGCCCTGGGGTACTCTTAACGCGGTTGATCTCAACACGGGCGAAATCAAATGGAAGGTTGTTTTAGGCGAATATCCCGAGCTGACAGCCCGGGGAATCCCGCCGACTGGCACGGAGAACTACGGCGGCCCACTGGTGACGGCCGGAGGCCTGATTTTCATCGGAGCGTCCGCTGACGAAACCTTTCGCGTGTTCGACAAGGAGACCGGCGAGGTTCTTTGGAAAACGAAACTGCCGTTTGGTGGCAACGCCAGCCCTAGCACTTACATCGTCAACGGCCGGCAGTATGTGGTCATTTCAGCTGGCGGAGGCAAGAGCGGTCGGCCACGCGGCGGAACTCTGGTGGCGTTTGCGTTGAGGAACTAAAGGGAATAGCAGGGTGGAGTATCCCAACCCGAAACGTAAGCGAGGGACAATTTTGCAGGTCCTTCACTTACGTATCGGGTTATGATGGGTAGTTTTCACATCGCCGCTTCCTATAAGTCGCGGTACCAATTCTCTTTCTTCAGTGCACTGTCCTGAAGTCCAGATCGAACCAATTCCACTATTTCTGGGGTGGCTTGGAGCTCTGACAGCAGCGGCAACTCCTGTGCGTTTTCTAACAGTGATGATATCGCAGGGTAGACGCGGTTCGTTATAATATGACCTGCTTCCATGTCAGATCTCAAATAGAAGGCAATCGTTGTATCCGAAGCCGACTTGGGGACTTCGTCGTCGTCCACATTCATCAACCTGCGAATGGCGATTCCCAAACGGCCTTCGGATTGTCCAATTCGGATTCGAAGAGATTCCCAAGCGCTCTTCCAATTCGTAACGCTCTTCCAATTGGGAAGATTCTCGAGTTGCAGAACCTTTTGCGACATCCACCCGCCAAAAGTCTCTGGCAAATCGGGGCGGCCGATCACGATCGCTTGCGCGTAGGCATACTCCGGCTCCCCGTTGTCAACGATGCCAATTTTTTCAAAACCGGAATCGTTTAGGATATTCGTCGGTGTGTGAATTCCGGGTATTTCGGGAATTCCTAAGATAGCTAGATTTTTAGCGGCATTCGGAACCAGCTTAGTCGTCGGGTAGGGCAAGTCGTGGATGCCTGCTCGTTCGAAGGGCACTCGCAATAGATTCGTGCAGCTTGCACACGACGCGCCAAAATCCGTCGGGAAATAGCCGCCGGTTGGAACTCGGCGGGCTTGGAAATCAAAGGCGAAAGTTTCCATAGTGTCGATCGCCGCGCTTAACGAACGTCCCAGGTCATCACGGAGGCCTTTTCCGTCAATCATGGGCCTGACCCATTCCGAGTACCAAGAGAAGTCGGGATGCAGTGCGGTCGTGATGGGAACGCATCGCCAGCCACCTTCATAGATTTCAAGGACGGATGGCTGAAAAAGCACTTCCTTAGTCTTCGGATTCCTTACCCGGCGTGTTACGTATAGCATGGCATGAGGTGCCACCCCAGGCTCCTGCAAAAAGCTTTCCAGAAGACCGTCGCCGGGGTGGTTTAGTTCAACGATACCGATGTCACCCGAACGAAGTTCGATTCCCCGCACCCGCACGCGATCTGGATTCCCATCTACAAAATCGACCTCGGTCATTTCCGTTTCCAACAGCCAATGGGCGTGATCGAAGCCACCCGTCTTTCGAGAAGGCCGGAATTTCGAGATGCGTTCGGGGCCCAGTCGGCGATACCAATCCGAGTGAGCACCCAATTCCTGCAGTCCAATCCTAGCCTCTTCGGGGAGAGCATGCTCGGCGAGCAGCGAAGCAATCGCTTGACTGCTCGAAGCATCCCCAATTTGAGACTGTCGTTCGATCAAACTTTTCACGGCTTCCCGTCGAAGAAGCGTGCGTAAGGCCGCCAATATTTGGCTGACTTGCAGCAATTCAACTGAAGTTGCAATTGGTACGGACAGCAACAACGCCTGAGCTATTCTCTTTGCCCAATGAGATCGGAGGAGTCTTAGCTCGACTAGATCTTGGGCGCACACGGAGTTCGCCAACCCATCGTAGCGACGATTGACTTCCAGCACATAGGAAACTCTTTCATGGAAAGTTCCATGTTCGAGGACCGAATCCCATTCTCGAATTCGGCAAACAAGTAACCTGGATTCCCGGAGAGGTTGAACCAAAATCATCACCGATTCTTCTGAAACGAACTCCTCATCTTCATTCAAGAACCTGCTCCAGTTGAAATAGACTCTTCTCCAGCTGTCAGTTGACTAAAAGTCTACCAACCACTTCCCATCGCACGTCGCTGGGCAGCCAGAGGCTCAATCTGATTTCGTTTTGCTTCAGGCAGCGGATTCATGAAACCGCGAGGGCGCCCTCCGACGACTTCGGGGCCAATATCGTTGAGCGGATACGGATCAAAGGCAGCCGCCCGGTATTTCTGACGTTCCTCAGACCCCTGGCCGTAAATGCCACCACTCCAGCGTTTTGAACCTAGTTGAGACCCTTGGCAACCAGCAAAGGCAAGGGCAATGACCAACAAAAGCGCGCGCCGATTAAGCCTATTTCGTTCGATTCGCATACAGCTCTCCATTGGTCTTGCGATTGCAACTTCCATCCCATGATCCGTCAATGACAATGCTATCGATTTCAAGTCGCAGGTTGCTAGACTGATTCAAAGCAATATTGAATGATTCCAAAAGTGCCCATGCAGCACAGTGTGACATTGAGGATTGCAACGGACCGGTAGAATGGGGTGCCTGAGTTAAATATGAACACTGTAATTGGCCGCAATCGAGACCTTCGAACAATTGCCGTTGTCGGTTTTAGCGCGCGATCGGCGACTCAATGCGCTATACGTCAAGGTTTTGAGGTTATTGCGGTCGACCTGTGTGCAGACCGCGATTTGATTAGCCAATGCAAAAAGCACTATCGGCTCGACGACCCCAATTGGCCGGATGCTCTCAATGAATTGCATCCCGAAGTCCCTCTGTTGCTGACGGGAGGCATGGAACATCGAACGCAATGGGTCGACCGGTGCCACATGATAGCAAACCGTTGTGGCCCCCACGGGAAACAGCTCTCCAGCACGCGATCACTGGACAACTGGGAAAAATGGGCAACTACCTCTAAACTCGGGTGGCCAGTCACGATTTGTGAAATCCAAGACTCCACCATCCTTCAAGATCGTTTCGCTGGCGGCGATTGGCTGTTGAAGCCATTTCACGGCGCTGGCGGCATTGGAATTATCGATTTAACAGATGCAGTTCCATTAAGCGTCCAATTGCTCAAAAAGCTCAACAAAGTCTATATTCAAAAGCGATTGCCTGGGGTTACCGTCGGCATTACTTTTCTTAGCAGTGAATTTGGCAGCACGCTCGCTGGCGCGACCGCCGCGTGGCCGCCTGATTCGAAACCGCCAACGTCGCACTACATTTACCGCGGTTCGTGGGGTCCCATCCCTTTGACTGACGAGCAGATTGACAAGCTGCAGTGCTTTGCGGACGTCGTCGGACGAGAGTCTGGTCTACTGGGCTTATGGCAAGCCGACTTTCTCGTACATGAGGGTTTATTGAGTTTGCTTGAGATCAACCCGCGCTGGAGCGCGAGCATGGACATTCTGGATATTTGCTTGGATCTTCGGTTGGTGAAAATGCACTACGAATGTATCTGTTCAAGCGTGAGTCGAACTACTTTTGAACAGTTTGCTGGGGAACGTTGCAAGCAAGCCAAAGAATCAATCGAAATGCTGGGTAAGTTAATTGTTTATGCTCGAAACGGATTTGCGGTCACCCAAACTCAATCGGATCATTGGTGGGCGAATCGATGGAAGTGCGACATGCAGGCTATTCGAGATGAAAGACAATTCGCTGACATCCCGTTCGCAGGAACAACTGTCGCAAAAGGCGATCCGATTTTGACCGTGTTAACCTCGGGGCAATCCCACGAATCGATCCTTTGCGATCTACAATCGGCAAATTTAGAGATGGACGCATCGTAGAACGGCAACTATCCGCCAAGCAAACATCGTTTTTGCAGGGGTTTTATAGCCACTCCTCTTTTTTCTAACATCTTTGCCACTGGGAGTTCTGAAAACGCCCCCAATGGTTTACAATGAATGACTGTCGAGTTGAACGGAGTTTACATAGTTGATACAGCCTCAACTGCTCACCGCATGCTTCTTCGTTCGCGATTGGCTTAACGCCATAATTGCTTTCTTCATTTCCACCTGGAGCTATTTTTCCATGGCAACCGCGCCGAAAACCCCACGCAAGAAGAAGGCCGTCAAGGAAGTCGACCCGAACGCCCCACCAGCCCCACCGAAAGTCAAACGGACGCGCAAAGTTGCCGCCGAACCTCGGATCAAACTCTATTGGGGAGTCTTCAATCAGAACCTTAAGCGCGTCGCTGTGTTTGAGTACGAAGACTTGAAGAAAGCCGAAAAGCACGTCAAAGAATTGACCAAGGCCACCGGCGACCACTTCCTGCAGAAAATCAAAGAAACCGTCATTGTCTGATCAGACAATCACCTTTCGAAAACCTGAAAATCCACCGATCAATCGGTGGATTTTTTTTGGAGTATCGGAGTAATGGAGTTGTGGAATTCAGTGATTCACTCCGACACTCCACCTTGCTTCCCACGTTGGGATGAATCCTAGCACTCCAAAGTTCAAGCCAACAACTCGCGGACTACCTTGGCGTGTTCAACTCCAGTGAGCTTAAGATCCAGCCCTTGATTGCGGAATGAAAAGCGTTCGTGGTCGATACCAAGCAGATGCAGCACGGTCGCGTGAAAGTCTCGAATGTGCACAGGGTCCTTGACAATGTTGTACGAAAAATCGTCCGTCTCCCCATGGATGACACCACCCTTGATTCCACCGCCAGCCATCCACATCGTGAAGCATCGTGGATGATGATCTCGACCATAATTGTCCTTGCTCAAACCACCTTGCGAGTAAATGGTTCTACCAAATTCGCCACCCCAAATGATCAATGTCGAATCGAGAAGACCTTTCGCTTTCAAGTCGGTGATCAGACCATAGGTCGCGCGATCGATATCTTTGCACTGCGATGGCAATCGACCGTTGACGTTTCCATGGTGGTCCCAGTTGTTGAGATAGACTTGAATAAACCGAACATCGCGCTCGACCATCCGCCGCGCGAGCAAGACCGAATTGGCAAACGTTCCAGCCTTCTTCGCTTCGTCCCCATAGAGTTCAAATGTGCTTTCAGGCTCGCTCGCTATATTCGTCAATTCCGGAACACTCGACTGCATGCGGAAAGCCAGTTCGTATTGTTGAATGCGAGTATGGATCTCCGGATCGCCGACAGCCCGGAAGTTCATTTCATTCAATGACTTGAGACCATCGAGAGTCTTGCGACGAACTTCCGCAGTGACTCCCGCTGGGTTATTGATGTACATGATTGGATCGCCGCTCGATCGAAAGCTACAACCTGAGTGCTCGCCGGGCAAACAGCCCGATGACCAAAGTCGAGCCGAGATGGCTTGGATTTGTTCGGTATTCGTAGGCTGTGCTACAAACACCACGAAGGTCGGCAGGTTGTTGTTCATCGAACCGAGACCATACGACATCCACGAACCGATGCATGGCCGTCCTGTAACCATGTTACCCGTTTGCATCAATGTGATGGCTGGCTCATGATTGATCGCTTCGGTATGCATCGATCGAACAAAACACATTTCGTCGACCACCTTGGCAGTCTCAGGCAGCAACTCGGAAATCCACATCCCGCTTTGACCGTGCTGCGCAAACTTGTATTTCGACGGTGCGATTGGAAAACGCGCCTGCCCACTCGTCATGGTTGTCAGTCGTTGACCATTTCGAATCGACTCCGGCAAATCTTTGTCATACCAGTCGTTCATCTGCGGCTTGTAGTCGAACAAGTCCATTTGTGAGGGACCGCCCACCATATGCAGATAGATGACCCGCTTGGCTTTTGCCGGAAAGTGCGGCAAGGTACCCAGGCCTCCAGATGCCGGTCCGACAGACGGAACGGAATCGCTACCACGGACCGCAACAGGCATCCCCAAAGAGGCCAAAGCAGCCAAACCTAAAGCGTTGCCACCCTGACGGAAGAACTGGCGTCGCGTTTCGCTTTGTACGTATTGCTCAAAGAGCGGATGGATTTTTTCAGAATGCATGATCTATTCTATTTGGTTAGGACTTCGTCCAGATTCATCAGTTCATTTACCAGCATCGTCCAGGCTGCGAGTTCGCTCGCATTGAGGCTCGGATCCGGTTTACTATCGCCGATCGCAATCAACTTCTTGGCTTCGTCAGGTTGCTGTTGATAGATGGCCGTCAAGTCGTTTAGACTCGCGACAACAACCCCGAGTTCTTCGGCACGGAAGGGTCTAGAGAGGATCTTGTTAGCAATCGATTGAACCCGAGCCCCTGCATTTGCTCCAAGACTTGCGTCCAAAAGCGTTTGGGTCGCTAGCGTCCTTGCAGCTTCCACAAACTGAACGTCGTTGAGCGTTACCAAAGCCTGTAACGGCGTGTTGGTGCGTTCTCGCTTGACGGTACAAACCTCGCGAGCGGTCGCATTGAAAACCTCCATATTTGGGGGAGGCGCCGCTCGCTTAAGGAAGGTGTAAAGGCTTCGGCGATAGAGTCCTTCCCCTTTGTCGGCAACGTAGTTGCGGGTATTGCTCTCTGGCATAGCGACTGCTTCCCAGACTCCAGGCGGTTGGTAGGGGCGAACGCTTGGCCCACCAATCCTGTTCACGAGCAAACCGCTGGTGAACAAGGCTGTGTCACGGATCATCTCGGCATCCATTCGAAAGCGAGGACCGCGTGCAAGCCATTTGTTGGTTGGATCGAACGAGAGTTTTTCGCCCGTAACCGTAGATGACTGCCGATAGGTCGCACTGGTCACAATCAACCGAAACAAATTCTTGATGTTCCAACCGTCATCTCGAAAGCTGGTCGCCAAGTAGTCGAGCAACTCTGGATGGGTCGGCATCTGACCAGTCACACCAAAGTCCCCTGCCGAACCGACCAATCCTGTTCCAAAGACCTCCTGCCAAAATCGATTGACCGTAACGCGAGCCGTTAGCGGGTGCGCGGGTTGAAGAAGCCACTGCGCGAGTCCAAGTCGATTTAGCGGTATGCCGTCTTGCATTGGAGGCAACACTTTGGGAGTTGCAGGCTGCACTTCCTGTCCCCGTTTGTCATAGTCGCCTCGCATCAAAACAAAGGCCTTGGCAGGCTCTGCCGCTTCGTTCATCACATGCGCGACAGTGCCGCGTCTTTTGATTTCGTTCTTTTCAGCCATCAACGCTTGCACCTTCGCGCTGAGTTGAGGGTACTCTGAGTCCTGGGTGTTCAAATACCACGTGTAGAGCTCGTCCGTCTCTTCCTGGGTGCGACTCGGTTTGGAGACGAGGTATTGCCGACGCGGAATTTCAAAGAGCTGCGAGATCTCTTTTTCATCCAGGACTTTGCGATACATTCGGATGTCTTGGATTTGAGCACCAACCGCGGGGGAACCGGTCGTTCGGCGACCGATGGTCAAAGGCACGCTTGTTTTTACTGTCTCGGTGAGCTTGTTGCTGGGGTTGATTTTCTTGGATTCTTTGCCATCGATGAAGATCTTTACTCCTTCAGCTTTCGAGGAGCCATCGTAGGAGATGGCGACATGTTGCCATCTGGAAGCGGTGAGTTTCGTCGTCGAAATGGTCTTCAAAGCGTTCTCAGGCCAGTTGTGCACCATGTGCATTCCAACGGCCCCATTCTCCGTCCAAACATCCCAACCGCGATGTTGGTTGGAATCGTCCATTCGAGCGATTAGCGAACCCCCTTGACTATCCGTCGCAGGTTTGACCCAAAGCGAAAATGTAAACGCTTGATCGCGTTCGACGTCACCGACTGGCAACGACGGAAAACTATCTTTGACCTGCCATGCCAAGTCGGATACTCTACCAGCGATCAGCGTCCCATCAGGTTGCACTGGGGATTGAAACCATTGATTTTGATGGATCCCGCCGATCCATTTGGTATCGCTTCCAGTCAACGGAATGTGGGTCTCCAAGGACTCCTTCGCAGGCAGTGCTTGCCAGCTTATCTTTTCTCTCTCATCGGGTTTTGCGATCCAGTTGTCGAATGGCTGGCGAGCGCTATTTCGACGCGCTGTCAAGTCGCTATTCGCTTGCTCGGTCAACGGGGCGAGTTCTAAGTATCTGGCTCGATCCTCGTTGCGTGGGACCGGGATGATAGGTGGAGTGTCTTTGATATTCCCGTCCATGGCTCTTTGAGTAGTGTTGTTGAAAAAGGCGGCCAACTGATAAAACTCTTGTTGGCTAATGGGATCGAATTTGTGATCGTGACAAACCGCACACCCCACCGTCAAACCTAGCCATACTTGGCCTGTCGTCTCCACACGATCGCGGGTGTACAGGACTTTGTATTCCTCGTCGATGGCACCCCCTTCGTTGGTTGTGATATTGCAACGATTGAATCCGGTTGCAATGCGTTGGTCTAGATCGGCACCCGGGAGCAAGTCGCCGGCCAACTGCTCCATCGTAAATTGATCAAAAGGAAGATTTCGATTGAAGGCTTTGATCACCCATTCGCGGTAAGACCACATCTCACGGAAGTTATCAAAATGGATACCGTGCGTGTCGGCATAGCGCGCGTAGTCGAGCCAGTTGCGACCTCGATGCTCACCCCATTCTGGGCGTTTCAGCAATTCATCGACATAGTTTTCATAACGTTCTGGTGAGGGATCTGCCACAACACGTTCGATTTCTTCTGGCGATGGAGGTAAGCCGGTTAAGTCAAAGCACACTCGGCGCAACAAAGACCGCAGTTCCGATTCTGGCGAGGTCTCGATTCCCTTGCGTTCCAACGATGACAGAACGAATCGATCGATCGGATTTCGGATCCAAGCGTTGTTCCTAACCTGCGGAAGCTCGGGCTTGATCGGCGGAAGAAACGCCCAATGCCCTTGATACTCGGCTCCTTCCGCGATCCATGCCTTGAGAAGTTCTTTCTGATGAGCCGAGAGCGATTTGTGTGAATCGGGTGTCGGCATAACGGTATCTGGATCGGTCGAGAAAATGCGGCGCACGAGCTCACTTTCGTCCGGTTTCCCAGGTAGGAACGCGGCTTTGGCGATGGCGTCCTCGCGCTGGTCCAACCTAAGCTCCGCGGCCCGCTTGCTTGCATCTAGGCCATGACATGCAAAACAGTTCTCCGACAAAATCGGCCGAATGTCTCGATTGAACTCAACGGTTCCAACGGCCTGCAAAAAAGTCAAGGGCCCCGCAATCAGGTATGCAACGAGCGGAAATGCATACAAAAGACGAGGGATTACAGTCTTCAAGGTTAGAACCATTTCGACAGTCAGAGAAAACAAAGCGACAAAGGCGGGAGGTCTCACGGTGGCAAATCGCAAAACGCTGGTTCACTCTATTTTAACGACATGTCCAGCAAAACAAGATAGCCAAGTTCACCACATTTTCATGTTTTCGGAAACGGGAATTCGGATTTGAGGCATTTCGCTAAACCCTGAGCCGCCGGCGACGGCTGTTTTCGCCACCCATGTGCCGTCCACCTAGAATCCCAGCATTCGCAGGGTGCAGAAGTTTGTCGCCTTTTGCTCCGCAAAAGTGTGTTAACGCGGCGAACTTTCGCGGAGCGAAAGGCGACAATAATAAAATCACAACCTTGACGGAGCGCGCCTGCTACTTTTGTCGACTGCCACTGGCTAAACAATTCGTAGCCCGACTTCGCTATTCGTCGGACCCCCACGACCGAACATCAGGCTGATTGAATCAGGAAAACCAGTTCGACCTTAGTACTTCCAGTTCCGTTTCGCTATCACGTTCCGCGTTGGGATACTCAGTAGCCGGATAGGTCGCACCCATGACCATCGCTCCGATGCTGGCCATATGAATTAGCCAGCAGCCTTCATTGGCAATGACTGTACGCAAGGCTACCCAGGCGACCAACAACATGGCCGCAAAGTAGATGCGTTCCGCGGTCCTTTGGAGCTGCAAGTTGTGGGAGCATTTTGCCATCCACAATCCCGCCAAGGCAAGACAAGGGACGACCCATGTCAGGAACGGACCAAACGACTCAAACCAATATGGCATATACGGCATGGTTAGGGTGCTTCCTTGCTCCCGGTTTTTCATCCTCTACCCGGGAATCATTCCCAAAGTAGCTGTCGCGAATCATGATAACTTTTCAAAAAAGATTCAAGGTTGAATGGTTGGCATGTCAAAGCCCCAACATGACAATGCCCCCGAGCTTGAAGACAGTCCGGTTAGTAACCCTGCCCGAGGGAGGGTTACTTTAGTTAGAAATCCCCGCAAAACAAACCGGACGGTCTCTTTACTCGGGGGATGTTTACCACAACTCTACCGAGGCATGACAGGCATGTTGGAATTAGATACTGCACCGAGGCGCAAATTCTCCACTTGCGCCACGTCTAATTCCTCTTTGAAATCTGGTCCAGGTTGCAGATAGAGCGGGCCATCTGCTGTTTCCTGAATCGCATGCAGGCCATGGTGCCTCGTCATCTCGAGCGTTGCCAAGAACATCGCAACCAACGCGCTTTTGTGCATTCCTACCTCGAACAAGTCTTGCAATTCGACCCGGTGCGATAGTTGAATGCGTTCGTGAATACGTTGCATGTAGACGTGAATTGGCGTGTCATCGAATTGGATGCTGTGTTGTGGTGCCTTTTGCCGGGCTCTTAAAATCCTTCCAAACGCGCTGACCAAATCCCACACTTCGAGTTTTGCAATCGGCAGGTCGTTTGCATCGATTCTTCGCGGTGGCAGGTCGCTTGAAAGTCGAGAGTATCGAAGCTGCCATCGCCGACTCTGCTCATCGAGCAAAAAGGCCGCGTCTCGAAAGCGTTTGTACTGCAGCAAGCGTTCCACCAACTGAGGCATGGACGTGTCCTGACCAATCGATCCAAGCTCATTAGCCGACTCCAAGTCGGAAACTGGCAAAACGGTCTTAGCCTTAAGCTCAATCAATTGGCTTGTGATGTCAATGAATTCACCAACATCGTCCAGGTCCAAGATCTCCAGAATCTCCAAGTACTCCAGGTACTGGTGAGTGATCTTGGCGAGAGAAAGCTCCTCGAGTGGCAACTCTTGGCGGCGGACCAAATAGAACAGCAGTTCCAATGGCCCGTGGTAACAGGGTAGATCGACTCCAAAGACCATGCTTCGATCCAACGTTATCGCGTTAGCCCCATCGTGAACGAGAAGATTTGGCGAGTGTCGGTATCCGCGTAGGAAACTGGAAAAGCGAAATCGAATGCGAGCGGTGCTGGCCCGAGAGCAGGAACCGCAATACGAGCTCCAAAACCTGGCGCGACGCGGAAATTTTTTGCATTTAATTCAATGTCTTTCTCCACGGTTCCATAATCGACGAAGGCGACCATGCGCAGCATATCATCGGCGGTGATTGGCATCATGTATTCAAAGGTACCGAGCATTTGGAATCGCCCACCAACTTGAACATCGCTATCGACAGGACTTGCTCCTCGAAAAGCAAAGCCACGCATGGTTGAGAAACCACCCGCAAAGAAGTTCTCGAACAACGGCGTATCAACGCCAGTAAAGCCTAACCGCATAGAACTTGTAAAGGTATGTCGACCGCCCCCATCAGCCCTCTGTCGAACCAAAAAGTAACGACTAAAGTTGACTTGCCCTCTGGGGAAATCGAATTCACCAATCGTTTGATCGTAAATCAATTCGAGCAAGTGGCCCTCGGTCGGCAGGAACGGGCTGTCTCGAGTGTTGTGCGCCAGTCGAACGCGACCGGTATACATGTCGTTGCTCCCAGCCACGCGATCCAACGCTGGTAAACCAGCCACGCGAAGATTGGAAATTTTGACATCCTCACCGCGCAACTCGGTGGTCAAAGACAAGTCGGGGGTCACTTCGTAACCGATGGCCACTCGCCCCCCAAGCCGCTGTTCTGTCCAGTCTCGGTAGATCCGCGTAAAATAAAATCCGCCGACGGACAAACTAAAAGGTGAGTAGCCAAACAAATTGGGCTCGGTCCAATTGAGGGTGTATCGCTGCACTCGATTTCCCGGCACAAGCTCGGCCCGAAAGTTCTGGCCTGCCCCTCGAAACGCACCATTCAACAAATCGCTCGGACGACTCGGAAACTTGCGAATGTCAAAATTGCGTTCCTCTAATACGAAGTTTCCAGCAACTCCTAAATCGCTGTTAACCGAACCGCCTACGGAAAAACGTCCGGTTTGGCCTTCTTGAACATACACGTCGACTGGTATGTCCCGAATGCGTGGGTTGTAACCATACGGTGAATTGTCCATGAAGGGAGAGGTGGATCCCAATCTCCATGGCTCTTCCAGCGGAGGTGCCGTCTGTAAGGGCATCCCTGGTGGAGGCAATGGCTGATTGTTGTAAGTTGGTGGCGCAACATCTTGTTGATTACCGTAGTAAGGCTGATTCATGGGTGGCTGAGCCACGAACGGTGCGTTGCCCGTTGGTTGACCAAACATCGGCTGGCCGACCGGCTGCTGCCCGTTGATGTTGGGTGCATAGCCATTGTTTGGCAGGTTTGGATTTGGGATGGGTTGGCCCGAATAAGCTTGCCCGGAACCGTAGGCGGGACCCGAGCCATAGGGTGAACCGACCGCATAGCCAGACGCTGGGCCATTTCCAGCATTAGGTTGAGGGCCATAGCCATACCCCAGGCCAGGTCCAACCGCTTGCCCCAGAATCGGTGTACAAGTAGCAGCCCATAGGCCAATCGATGCAAAGAACGCTGCAACAATGCTGATCCTTCGATGATCGCAAGGCTTCAAGGCAGGATTGATTTGTTGGATTGGGCTTGGCATAGTTTGGATCTAGTCGACGGTTGGCTTCGAAGGCAATGCTCGCAACAGGAACAAGCCTCACTAGTAAGTCCGAAAGGCAATGAATTAGCGATTGGAACCAAATTCTCTGTCTACGCCGGCTGGCGGTTCGATTCGAATGTTAGGGACTGTTCCCTGACTAGGGTCGTTGTTGAAAATATTAAGGTACTTTAGACGTCGTTCTGCGTTATCAATTTCAGGACCATTTGCAATGCTGCCGGGACGAATCTTGCCAAGAGGCTGCATGACAACACGTTCCTTGGTGTGATCCCCGTCGATGTGCACACGCACTTCGCTGACTCGGTAAACGTCCCCCTCCCCCACGTTGTAGACGACATCCACCTCGTTGTTAGGTTGATAAACCAATTCCCCAATGACTTCGCAGAATATGTGACCTTGAGCGCCGTACACATCTCGCAAAAACTTTTCGTCGTTTTGCTTGTTGGGTTGGTGGAAGGGCTCACCGGCTTTTAATTTCATGTACGGTAGCAGTTCGCTGGGTTGATAGCGTTTGGTACCCACAATGGAAACCGATTTGATCTTGTAGCGTTGGCCTTCGGACACGACGAAGGTTAAATCGATGAAATCACCACGCGTGTTGTAGTCCTTTCGAAATTCCACACGAGCATCAAAATATCCTAGCGATCGATAGTAACCCATCAGGGCATCGCGGTCCGCTTCGATTTTGTAGTCCGAGGCTTTGTTGAACATGTACGCGGTCAGCCCGTGACGAGCATCTCGACTACTGATCTTTGTTTTTAAAATCTCTGCGGAGAAGGCCTGATTGCCGATAAATCGAATGCTGTTGAGCCTCTCGACTGGCCCTTCGTTGATAATGAACTCGACTTCGCGTTGACCTGGTTTGAGCCCTTGAGCGATTTGGATATCGACTTGATTCATACCTTTGTCTTGATACAGTTCGGTAAGTCTCGACTTGGCTGAGTTGAGGGAAATCGGGTCCAATGGATCTCCTTTTTGAATGCCCGCATGCTTGCTCAGCTGGCGATCCTCAAGCCTTTGGTTGCCACGAAAGAAGACCGCTTTGATAATCGGTCGCTCCTCCACGATCAAGCGGATGTGGACTCCGTCCCGGGATTCCGTAAAGTAGGGAGTAATCTTTTTGAACAAATTGGTTCGGTATAGTGTGCTGATGTCTCTATTGAACGTTTCCTTGTCAAAGTTCCGGTCCTCACGGGATTGCATCGTAGACAAGATAAAGTTCTGCGAGATGCTGCTGTTACCCTCTATACTGACCGACAAAATGATCGCGCCGTCTTTGGTCTCACGGCCCTGTGGACCACCGTTTTCGTACAGTTTGTCGGCGAACTTCGGGTCGACAAAGGCTGGCGCATTGCCTCCCGGAGCACCACCACCCATCTGGCCAAAGGCCATCGACCCGCTGACGATTAAGCTGGCAGGGATGACCATTTGAATCAACATTGCTCTTGGGCGGATCATGTATGGCCTCGGTCGGGTCGCGATTGGAACGGTTCTGCCACACTCAATACACAAAAGAACTTTCATAGAGCAACCTCAGCCGATCATGACTTTAGTTTTTTCAAAGTTTTTTGACTAGAATGCACCTTTCGTTCAACGAGAAACTGCTGTAAATCCCTCCAAAACCCCTCATCTTCCCCAGTTTTCCGAATTGGATCCACCATGATTCACCGCAACGTGCCGTTGCTTTGCATTTATGTCCACTTGCTCGCATCCAGTTTCAATGCAGCTGCCACAGATCCGATCCGCTTGGACCAATTTACTCCGGCTGAACCAAGTACCTCGCAGGAACTCTTTGGGCAGACGATCCGAGCTTCGAACTTCCGAACACCAGCCGAAGAACTGGCTGGGTTTCACGTTCCAGAAGGGTTTCAAGTGGAATTGATCGCTGCGGAGCCCACCATCACCAAACCGATGAACATGGCTTTTGATGCCTCTGGAAAACTCTGGCTTACCCAGTCCTCCCAATATCCCTTTCCGGCCAAAGAGGGTGAAAAAGGGACTGACGCCATAGTTGTCTTGGAAGACAAAAACCAAGATGGCAGTTTCGAATCGTCTCGTGTCTTTGCCGACGGACTCAATATTCCAATCGGGCTCCTGCCCTACGGCGAAGGCGTTCTATGCTTCTCGATTCCGAATATTCTGTACTTGCGAGACACCGACCAAGACGGCGTCTGCGACAAGCGTGAGGTTGTGCTCGGGTCGTTCGATACCAGTCGCGACACACACGGCATGGTCAATTCACTGCGGATGGGAACAGACGGTTGGGTCTATGCCTGCCACGGATTCAACAACCAATCCACCGTTCAAGGCAAGGATGGGCACTCGGTTTCCATGACTTCTGGAAATGTCTTTCGCTTCAAGCCCGACGGCGCGCGTGTAGAACTCTTTACACAAGGGCAAGTGAACCCATTCGGAATGGCCCAGGACAAATGGGGATTCTGGTACGCGGCGGATTGCCATAGCAAACCGATCTCGCAACTGATTCGCGGTGGATGTTACCCCAGCTTTGGTCGACCTGATGACGGGCTTGGATTTGTCCCACCCATGATGGAACACTTGCATGGAAGCACTGCGATCTCGGGACTTGCACACTCCAAAGACTCGCGATTTCCACAAGCGTTCGACGACAATTTTTTTAGCGGTAACGTAATGACCTGCCGCATCGACCGCAATCATTTGACCTACCGCGGTGCTACGGCAAAAGCAAATGCCATGCCCGATCTGCTTACCAGCGACGACCCATGGTTCCGACCCGTGGATCTGCAATTTGGCCCGGATGGATGTTTGTATGTCGCTGACTTTTACAACAAGGTCATCGGCCACTACGAAGTTCCCCTCGATCATCCCGATCGCGATCGGAAAAGCGGCCGTATCTGGCGAATCCGATGGACCGGAGGCGGAGAAACCATAAAGCGGGAGGTTGCAGCCAAAACGATCAACGATCCAGAATCATTGTTCGCTGGGTTTACGATCAACGGTGTAGCCTCCGGAACTGACGGTTCTGCAATGGCTCGCACTGTTGTGTTTTCGGATCTTAAACAAACGCTCTCCGCCATGCAGGCATACCACCTTTACGAAAAGTTAGGGGCATCGAAAGACGACGATCTCAGTTGGCTTCTCCGTCAGACGGCTCGCGAAGATAGCGTGAACGATCCTATTCTTAACCAGTCGATATTGATCGCGACGCGAGATATCTTAACCAGAATTCGTAAAATGGATGAAGCCGAATACGATCGAACGGTGAAGGAGTTGTGCAGCGATAGCGTTCTGGACCTTGCTACCAAGCCAAAACCCTTTTCCATCGATGCACCGTATGTTCGGGCTCTGACTCGCGTGCTGCTAGCTCTCAAAGACTCGAGATCCGCCGCCGGTGTACTTTCTTTATGCGAAAAACAAGCCGCCATGATCGAAACAAGCGCTGATCAACGTCGTGCCTTGGATGAAACCCTTCAGTCGATTGCCGACGTGGTCGACGAATCCAATATGGATCGATTCATGGCTCTATTGGATTCGACGAGCAAGGATGCGGATGCTCGGGCTGACCAATTACTGCGTATTGCTCGTCGCCAAATGCAACAGCGCGGAAAAGTCCTGGGTAGTTTGGTGGTGCGTTGTCAAGAAATGGTTGGAGATCTCGCCAGCCAATGGTCGGCCGAATCCGATTTGTCTACCAAGGATTCAAGCAAGCTAAAACTGATCAGCTGGTTCGGTAGATCGGCCAAAAATGATGACCGCAAAGATTGGCTGCCAGAGTCGCGAGCGTTGTCACCGAACACAAATGGCGTAGGCAAGCGTGGCTTGTTTTTTAGTAGCTTTCCATTGGGCGAAAGCTATACCGGTACTTGGACTTCCGGCCCTTTCATCGCGCCGAGCCAATTGGATTTTTTTCTTGTGGGGCACAATGGGTTGCCCGGCAAAGAGGCCGCCGCTAAAAACTACGTTTCCTTGGTGAGGCTCGACGAAGCAGGCAACGTTGCCGAAGAACTATTTCGCGAGCTACCGCCAAGAAGCGATATTGGCAAAAGGGTTCAATGGGATTTGCAGAAACACGCTGGTGCGATCGTTCAATTGCGTGTCGTGGATGGTGACTCCGCCGCCAGCTACGCTTGGCTCGGCATTGGCGAGAGTTCCCTGACTGGTTTGAATCCCGGGCCGGTTCGGGACAAGTGGGAACGCATCGTATCGGTGGTGGCCTTGTGTGGATTTCCTAGCCAACCAGAGAGCCTCGAAAAGATCTCAACCTTGATCCGTTCCGAGAGCACCGATTGGATCAGCCGATTTCGACTTCATCGTCTTCGCGACAAGAACGCCCACGCCGAGATCGTCGAATTGGCGGATTTTGCGGTGGAACAAAACTGGACCGATCTGTTTGCTTTGCTTTCGATCGACACGAAAACAACACCGACTTGGGATTGGGCCATCGAGCAGGAACGAATCCTCAAATTCGGAGAAGCAATTTGCAGACGCTGTTCGTATCAAGAACAGGAACGACTGATCCTTAGGCTGTCCAAACACCGTGCGGCCATCAGCCTCGTTGCCTCGCTTTGCGAGAGAGGGGCTCTGTCTCACGATGCGTTGCGTGTGTTGCCAAAGAGTTGGTGGGAAAGCTTGCCGCAAGAAAGCGTCGCTCGACTGGAAGCACTACGCCCGGAACCGACCCTGTCCTCTAGCCGACTTTCCGTCGTGGAAAACAAAGCGTCGGCTGTTGAGAACTTGGCGGTCGACCTCCAAGTCGGTGCGAAGCAGTTTGCGGATCGATGCGCATTGTGTCACAAGCTCGGGGAACAAGGCAAGGTGGTGGGGCCTCAACTCGAAGGGGCTGGTGCACGAGGCATATTGAGGCTTTGCGAAGATATCCTATGGCCGGATCGCAACGTCGACGAGGCCTTCAAGATGACGATGATGGTGCTCGATGGGGGTGAAACGGTAAGCGGGCTTGTTAGCGATAGAACAACTGAGTCGCTCTTGTTAACGGATCAAACCGGCAAGCAAAGGCGAATCTTGCTCAGCGATATTGAGCACGAGAAGCCGAGCAAATTATCGTTGATGCCGGGGAACTTTGATGAGTTAATGACCGATGCTGAGCTGGCATCGTTGATCGGCTACTTGCGAAACGCGGCCAGTGTAGCACGGCGGTCCCCCCCGTGATGGGCGAGCAACAAAGTCACCCTCCCTCTGCAACGCTGTGAAGCATTTTCGTCCCGTCGGAGCTTGCCTCCGACGGACGCCGTTTTGGCGTACTAAAAGTGCAGCTCAGACCTTAAAGTACCGCACTCCGCTGCCGCCCCGACCGCTTTAGGGGGTCGTGGCGGCAGCGGAGTGCGGCGGTTCGCGGGCTGTTACGTAGGACGCCAAAACAAGGTTGAGGGGAGGCAAGCTCCCGCTCAACCTAGGTGAATTGGCCAACCTAAGTGAATTGGCTCAACCTAAGTGAAGTGTTGGTGAAAATGCTGCACAGCTTTGCTCCCTCGGGGAGGGTTACTTCACCGGCACAACCGCTGTCTCATAGAACTTCACCAAATCCTCGCGAAGCTTGACCATCGAAGGTTGGTAAATGTACATCATGTGCCCACCTTCATAGAAGCGATACTCCAAGTTGTTCTTGAGCGTTGGCTCCAACAGCAAGTGATCGGTCGTATTCATCATCGCAAAGTGTGGCGTGGCTAGATCGTAATAGCCGCAAGCCAAAAAGACCTTCAAGTAAGGATTGGCGGTCATGGCTTTTCGCAAAGTTTCCGTCGCATCCACATAGCGTCCTTCGAATCGTTTGTAGCTCCACGGCTGCACGTTGCCTGTAAGTATTTCGTACACACGATCCTCCTCGAAGCCAAGATCGCGCCGAACGTAATCATTGAACGTGGCCGTGAAAGGACCGAAGATAGCCGCTCCGCTGGCATCGTACTCGTAACCATCTCCGGCATCGTCTCGATCGATCCCCACGTAGCGACTATCGAATCGGCCCACCGTTCGGCTCTTGGATCGCAATAGTTCTTTTCCAAATCGATCCTGGTCGATTCGCAATTTAGCCCGCGTAACAAAGCTATTCGATAAGCCGGTGTATCGGGACAGCAGTTCAGCAACCGCACGAAATTCGTCCGGTGGCAACGACGTTCCCTTCAACAGGCCTGCAGCATATCGTCCGTTTGCAAACTCCTCAGCTTGCTTGACCACTGTCTCCAGCGGCTGACTCTGCAAATCCGCCGGCAGCGCTTTGTGATACCAAGCCGTGGCGGCATAGGTTGGCAAAAACGTTATGTAAGGCAGATCATTGCTGCCGCCAAACCGAAGTGTCTGGAAATTGATCACTCCCGAAACGATGATGGCGCCGTTCAGTTCCATGTAGTAGCGATCTTGAAGGTATCCGGCCAAGCCTGCGGCACGTACACCGCCGTAGCTTTCACCCAAGACAAACTTAGGGCTCAACCAGCGCTTGTACTTCGTAGTCCAATCGTGAATGAACTGCCCTACGCTCTTCAAGTCCTCCTCGTAGCCATGGAATTGTCCTTTCTCTTCCCCTTCGGCAGGGCGAGAATAGCCGGTACTGACCGGATCGATGAAGACCAAATCGGTTACATCCAACAGACTTAATGAGTTTTCTTCCAGCGCGTAAGGTGCTCGCAATTGCGTCGCGTCATCTGGAAAGCGAATTCGCTTTGGTCCGAGCATTCCGAGATGAAGCCAAACGCTGCTACTGCCAGGCCCACCATTGAAACAAAAGGTGACAGGCCGTTTGCCAAGTTCGGTTATGCCAGCACACGTATAGGCGATGAAGAACATCTCCGCCTTCGACTTTTGCGCATCATCCTTGATTGGGAGCTTACCTGCCATCGCTTCGTAGCCGACCGTCTTACCATCTATTACGATCGAATGGGTGGTGGTAACGATTGTTTCTTTTTTGGGCGCGTCCTTGTCGGATTCGGATTTCTTTTCTTTGGCTTCGCCAACTTCCTTTGGCTTCTTGGAATCATCCGTCGGCTTTTCCTGCCCCCAGATTGGTGCGGAAACGGCGGAAATAGTGAGAACCCCACTTAGAAGAACTCGGAGAAACTTAACAGGCATCACTGGCATCTTGAAACGACCTAAAATGAGTACACACTTCTGATCCAAAGTTGGTACCATTCTGATCTGAGGAGGCGGGATAAACTAGTGCTTCCTCGAACAACCACGCGGGTTCTGACTCGGGGCCCGCGAGCGTCGGTTTCTCAGACATTGACTGGAAGCTAAAGCCTTAATAATGCCCCACGTCGCTTTTGTTCCATTCACGGGCCTTCGAGTCGGCGAAGCTGAAATGCTCGCGTTTGGTATGTCTTTGCCGGGATTGCGAGAGCGGGGCAAAGCCCTTGGCGAGCTACCGGCCCTTGGCCTGCTAACACTTGCGGGAATGCTCGACGAGGAATGGTCATGCAGCTACCACCCGTCCGCTTCAACAACCTCTTTGGTCGCGGATATTCTCGCAACTTCTCCAGATGTTGTGGCCATTAGCGCGCTCACCGCGTCCGTAGATGAAGCCTACCAATTGTGTGACGACTTGCGTCTGGCGGGAGTGCCAACCGTGCTCGGCGGCCTTCATGCAACGGTACTCCCTATGGAAGCGGCACAGCATGCAGACGCGGTTTGCGTTGGAGATGGCGAAGCCGTTTGGCCCGAAATTCTTTCGGATACGCGGCATTGAAGTTGATCCCAAGCCCTGTATTTATGATGATGGGAGGCATTCGGATGACAGAAAGCGAAGACATTATCTTAGGAACGAGGTTTTTATTGATTGCGGGTGGTGTCTTGACTGCGCCGATTTGGCTGATCGGCTACGTCTCGTGTTACTCAATGAAGAGTCCCTGGACATGGCAGCTTCACGAAATGGAGCAGCAGAATCAACCCGTTTCCTGGAATGCATGGATGCTTGCTCTGGTTAGCTTGCTGTTTTTGACACCTTTCCTGCCTTGGACACAGCACGAACAGTGGCTACGGTGGCGCGCTGAGAAACTGCTTCTTGCGGGATCGTTTGGCGAGGTGAGTAAACTAACGCATGAACATTCCGAAAAGGATCTCCCTCCGCATTGGGACCCGCCACCTCGCATCGGATATGGGGAGACAAAGCCTGAGCTGATCTCAGCAACGATAGCCATTCACGCAAGCAATCCCGCCGATTGGTTTTGGAGGTTGTATCTAGACAAGTTAGCGAGAAAACGTGATCATTTTAGATTCGAGGTCGTGTTGAGCACACTCAATGAAGCGGAACTAGCTGGTTTCATAGAACTCTTTGAAACGCTGCGCGTTTCCTCTTGGCACGCGGCATTAGGCGTCGCTAAACAATTAACTACCGAATTGCGATTCTAGTTTGGATGGATTTCATAGTTCCATTCGCCGTGAAACGCGTTTCGCCTAATCATAACTTCGTCCAGCTGGTTCTGTGTAACTTGTCGAGCCTTTTTATATT
>JANMHA010000089.1:0-5826 GCA_031374925.1 Pirellula sp.
GTTGGTGGACAACGAGTCTGACTACACCAAACTTCCGCTTCGTGAAATGCTAAATCTGCACGTTCACTGGGGTACGCCGGAAGCTGGTGTGAACGACATGCTTTACGACAATGACGAGGGAAATAAGAATTCTTATGTATATGACATTGTCGAAGTGGTCGATCCGCATACGTTGCGTTTGCATATGCTGGCCAAGGTCGATGACAAAAAAATCAGTTACTCCATTGGCCGTCGAAGCTATGGTAAATTCCGGGTCGCCAATTGTGAGTTCTTTCTCATGGACACACGCGGTGATCGGGACATGCACGATGTCTCCAAACGGGACAAGCCGGGGGTATCGATGATCGGCAAACCGCAACGCGAATGGTTGCTAAGGTCGATGAAAGAAAGCGATGCAGATTTCTACTTCGTGATCTCGACCGTGCCATTCATGATCCCGCACACTGGCGCAGGGGGATTTGAGGCGGATGCGGAGAACAAAGAAGAAGCTTGGACCGGTTTTTTTGACGAACGCGAGATGCTAATCAATCAGTGGGACAAACTGGGAAAAAAGGTGTTCGTGATGACTGGTGATCTGCACAACAGTTTCGCGGTCAAAATTACGGACAATGTCTGGGAGTTCTGCTGTGGTCCTCATAACAGCGTCAACCATGTGCCGGCACTCGATGAAAGTGATCGACCTGCGACGGGCAAGTTTACGTTTGGACCGCGTGAATGTGATATTCGATGGAGTAGTTATGTCTTGCCCGACGTGCCACGAAACGAACGGTTGTATCCGCACTTCTGTGTGGTCCAGGTAAACAATGTCTTCAACATGCCCAAAAAACTGGGGGAAAAACGCTTGGTGGCGTATCCGCACCCACAGATTGTCTTCCAGTACTACGACGGTCGCACCGGCGAGCTTGCTTATGCCGAAGCCATTTCGTTGGATCGTTACCCCGTACCTTGATCATGCCTGCCAACTTTCCTCCTGCAACGGATTTCCCCATGAGCCAGATGCATCGAAGACAACTCCTGCGAGCCGCAGGAGTCTCCATCAGTCTTCCCTTTTTTCCTTCGTTGGGAATCGCTAAAGCCGGAGACGACAAGTCGAACCAAGCCAACGCCCCGAAGAAACGGATGGTTTGTATCGGCAACATGCTCGGATTCCATCCCGAAACGTTTTGGCCTGAGGCTGCTGCCGACGAATCAACGACGGGATTAAACGAGTACCGTGACTTTGAATTGAATCGTACCACCGCTCCACTTGGGGCCATTCGAGACCGAATGACGTTGATTGGAGGATTGGATCACGGAACCAGTGGCGGTCACTTCTCGATCCACTCGTTCCTATCAGGCGTTCGTCAAATCGATGCCAAGTCAAGGCCGGATGCCAACGTCACGATCGATCAATATGCGGCTGATCACGTCACGGGGTTGACTCGGTTTCCGACACTCACGATCGGAAGCGAAAGCGGAATACACGGGGGCTGCCAATTGTCGTGGACGCGGACCGGCACGCGCGTGCCCCCGGTTCCAGGCCCCGAACAATTGTTCAAGTTGCTATTCGCCGGCGTCAGTCAACAAGACAAGCTTGCCGTCGCCGATCGTTTCAAGCTGCAAGGGTCAATCCTTGACATGGTCAAGAGCGACGCCGATCGATTTCAGCGAAAACTGAATCAACAAGATCGCAACAAACTAGACGAATACCTAACGAGTGTGCGCGATGTCGAAAGGCGAATTGGCCTACGGCGAAACTGGCTTGATATTCCAAAGCCCGAAGCACCGTTCGCCGCTCCCCAGAACCGCAACATGGTGGAGGATCTACCGCTGCTGTACGACCTGATCGCACTGGCACTGCAGACCGATTCCACGCGCATTGCGACGTTAGAAATTGGCGGCGATTTCAATCCGAGAGATTTGGGCGTCAACGGCGACTACCATGCACTTTCGCACCATGGGCAGCTTGAGGATCGAATCGAATCGCTGATCACCTTAGAAACGTACCAAATGAAACAGTTTGTTCGCTTCATCGAAAGATTATCAACGCTAGACGAGGGTGGACAATCATTGCTCGATCAGACGATGGTGCTATTCGGAAGCGGAATGGGCAATGCCAATTCGCACACGAACACGAACTTGCCGGTGCTGCTGGCAGGTGGTGGATTCAACCACGGAAGGATGTTGGCATTCGACCGGAATTCCAAGCATCGACCGCCGTTGACCAATTTGTTCGTATCGATGCTGCAGCAATTCGGGATGGAAACGGACCAATTTGCTACTAGCACGGGTACGTTGCGAGGTTTGGCAGGATGATTTATTTGCGAATGACTTGCCTGGCTGTTTTGCCGATGGCGCTTGTGTGGTTTCCAAGCTATTCGCACGCGCAAAGCTCCACCCTGGAAAACGCGAAGGTGTTTCTCAGCAATTACTGCGTTGCTTGCCATACCGTCGATGATCCGAGCGGCGAACGTGAATTCGAAACACTGGATCTTGGCAAAGACCATTGGGACACTCAGCTTCGTTTGCAGGAGATTATCGATCAAATGACCCTCGGCACGATGCCACCCGAGGATGCAGATCAGCCTAGCACGAAAGATCGACTCAGCACGATCGCACAATGGACGCAGTTGCTCAGTGAGATGAGAGAAAGGACCACTAGTACCGGGCAGCAGACTGTGCTGCGGCGCTTGACTCGACGTGAATATCGCAACACCGTCGGCGACCTCCTTGCCATCGACATGACGATGTTCGATCCCACCATCGAGTTCCCTGCAGATGACCTATCGAACCACTTCGATAATTTCGGCGACACGCTTGTAACCTCCGGCTACCTGCTGGAGAAGTATCTCGAAGCTGCGGATCGATGCGTCGAAAAGGCATTAGCACCCCAAGCACCTTCGAAACCGTTCGAGTGGGTCTTTAACAACGGGTTCTTTCAGCAGAGCGAGCTAAAGGGAGCTCACAAATATGCCTTCGATAACAAGCACCTGGTGCTTTACGATCATCCATTGAACGATAAACCGGAGGGAGCTTATGGACCACTTCCTGAGTTTTCCTCAGGTGTTCCTGTTGATGGCATTTATGAAGTCCAAGTGCTGGCTCAGGCACTTCATCGCGATACGCCCTACACACGGGAAACGGTCTTCATTGATTTGGACGAACCTTTTCGAATGGGAATTAGGCCCGGCAACACCGTGATCAGCGATATGGTACATACGCAGCCGATTCAGCCGCTCTTGGCCGAAGCCACCGTCAAGGACGATGAGCTGGCGTGGTACTCATTCAAGGTTCCACTCGACAAAGGTTTCGCTCCGCGATTCACTTTCGAAAACGGGATGCACGATGTTCGCGGTTCGTACGCCCGAGTTTTTCGCAACCAAAAAGAGTCGCTGCCACCAGACGTTCGGCAAAGCAAGGGCATCGTCGATTGGCGCAAAGCCGTCATCAAATTTGGATATCTGCCGCAGATCCGCATTCACGAAATTCGCTTGAGCGGGCCTATCGCGGTTCAGTCGCCTACGCCCAGTCAGCAAATCCTGCTCGGCGGCAAGTCGTTTGAACCAAGTCGTGTACCGGAATTGCTACATCGTTTCGCATCGCGAACGTATCGACGACCTGCAACCCAAGAGGAATCAGCAGGCTTGGTGTCTGTTTACGAAGGCCGCATCGCAGATGGCCGGTCTCCCCTGGAAGCCTACAAAGATGCGATCAAGGCAGCCATGTGTTCGCCCGCCTTCTTGTACTTAAGCCCGCCTGATGATTCGCAAAGTACGAAGTTGACGGATCATGGGATTGCAGAACGCCTTGCGTATTTCTTGACTTCCACGATGCCCGATGATTCGCTGAGGAAACTGGCGGACGAGGGAAAGCTCTCCGATGTCGTTGTCCTCCGGTCCGAGACTCGCCGTTTGTTGCAAAGCGATACCTCCGATGCGTTTATCGCGGATTTTCTAGATAACTGGCTGAATCTGAGAGCTCTTGGCAGCATGCCACCTGATCCAAAAGTTTCGCAAGTCTACTACGCTGCGGGTTTAGAACCCGAGATGAAACACGAGACGCGTTTGTTCATGCGCGACTTGATCGCTCGCAACGCATCCGTACTGGAATTCCTTCGAGCCGATTACTCATTTGTAAATCGCGACTTAGCGAAGCTGTACGGTGTTGCCGACCAGGTTCCTGCAAGCGAAGCGGGCAAGTTTCGCCGGGTGCAATACGCAAACAAGGAACGGGGCGGTCTATTGGGACATGCGAGTGTTTTGACTGTATCTGCCAACGGCATTGAGACTTCGCCTGTCATTCGCGGGATCTGGTTGATGGAGACGATACTTGGAACACCTGTTCCTCCGCCGCCCGATGCCGTGCCGGCTTTGGATCCAGATATCCGCGGTGCGGTATCGATTCGCGATCAGTTGGCAAAGCACCGCGAGTCAGCGGCGTGCAATCAATGCCATCGCAAATTTGATCCGTTGGGATTTGCGTTGGAAGGCTTTGATCCGATCGGTCGTAAGCGTGAGTTTTATGATTCGAAGCGAACGATCAAAATTGACACGTCGGGCGTCTTGCCTGGCGGAGATCGATTTTCAAGCCCCGACGAGTTTCGATTGCTATTGCTCAAGCGGGAGGAGTTCTTTGTTCGGACGTTGGCGAGTCGATTGCTGAGTCATGCGTTGGGAAGACGCATTGAAGCTCTTGATCGACCTGCCGTCGATAAGATAGTCGCCAAATTGAGGGTTACCGAGTATCGCCTTGCCGATTTAATCACCGCTGTGGTGACTAGTGATCTGTTTCAAAAACGCTGAAAAAGGGGCTTCATTGGAAAGCGTGCTGTTCTGAGGTTGGTCATCCCGAAGCATTTTAGCAAGGCATCTATCCTGCACCGGTTTGGGTTACATTTGGGTGACCGGTGCAGGTTGCAGTTCCGATTCCTGATGGGATACTCCAATCTGCCGCTCGTCTCATCGATACACGCAATCAGCGTTACGGAACAGGACATCCGTCGGCGGAGCGACGGATCTACGTAGGCCGGTTCGCTCCGCGACCGGCGGTCGGTGTAGATGGAATGGCACATGCGATCTCCTTCGAAAAAACAGCGGACGAGTTTGCTACCGCTGGTTAGAACCGTCCATTCGGATCGATACACGCAAACAGCGTTACGGAACAGGACATCCGTCGGCGGAGCGACGGATCTACGTAGGCCGGCTCGCTCCGCGACCGGCGGTCGGTGTAGATGGAATGGCACATGCGATCTCCCTTCGAAAAAACAGCGGACGAGTTTGCTGCCGCTGATTAGAAACGTCCACCAAATTCGATGGACTCACGCGTTCACGTCCATGACTACAGCAGGCCGCCAGTTAGCGGCTTAGATTCGCGACCCCGTCGACGCACCGGTTTGACACGTCGGAGCGACGAAAACCATATGCATTTAGCCGCAAGTTCCGGTGTTCTTGGGCGGCGAGTAGGAACGAGACATGGTTGAGACGGTTATCAAACAACTGTCAGTAATCGCCTGCAATGGTACGCGTAGCAACTCAGGCCAGTCCGGCTTAGATAAACCGGGGTGCACAGGAACAAACCTACGTCTATCTTGGTTAGAATACTGGCAACACCGCTTTCGATTCCGCCCCACCGCCACCCCACCAACCCAAATACTTCCACTATGAACCATCGCGTTTTAATCGTCGTTGCATTGACCCTTTGGCTAATCCACTTTTCGAGGCCGGCATTTTCTGAGACGGTGAGACCGGGTACGTTGTCGTTCGGTTGGGCAACGGAACGCATTGTCCCCAATCGCCCGGTCGCCATCGGCGGACAATACCAAACTCGCATTAGCAGTCTGGTCAATGA
>JANMHA010000106.1:0-3386 GCA_031374925.1 Pirellula sp.
ACGTAGCAGCGTATCTCCGAGACGCTGGTCCTCGTTGCGTCCCGCCCATCGCCGTTGGGATTCAAATGAAGATTCAAAGACGTCCGCCTCGGAGATGCGGACCCACGTGAATGCGGACCCATGTTCTTCGTGTCAGGTAAATCGAACTTGCTACCATATGTGGTTGCAAGCTTCGGCTTATTGGTTTTTCGACTCGCACGCGTTCTCGCAAATTCACCGACTCGAAACCGATCGGATCGGCAAAAGCAAACGTTGGATGTTACAATGTTGCTTCAATGACTCACGCACCCATTTTCAATGGAAATCAGAAAAACAATGCACCTTCAAAATCGAAACCTTCCTATTGTAGCCCTCGCTCTTGTCTCGATTGTCTCTGGTTGTAGCCCGACTGCAATACCACCGACAACACCATCGACTAACATCCCGCAAGTGGTTGAATCGTCGAGCAACCAAATCGATTTGTCAAAGACGGCGAAGTCAAAGGGCTCAACCGCAGCATCAAACGACTTACCCATTCTTGACGCATCGTCGATTGCGACGGAGCCTGCAACCGTACCCAGTAATACGATTGGAGCTAGGGCAAAAGATTCCACTTCACCGGTCACCACTGCTGATGCGATTCCAGCCCTTGCGGCGAAACAAGATGTTGTGCCGAAACAAAAAGTCTTTCAACCAACTGCCGAGCAGTTAGCCCGCTGGTCGCAAAGTGAATATGAACCACTTCAATTGCTGGCGTGCCGCGATTGGAGCAAAACAGGCTTCGTCGAAAAACTGGCAAGTTTTCCTAACGGTCGTATGTTTCTGTTGGCTGGCACCAAGATTACGCTTTGGTCTATTGAGGGGATCGAGCCAGAGCATGTTTTTCTTGACTTGGAAACTTCGCAAAAGCTGTTGTCGATCAAATCGTTGGCGGTGGCGACTAACGGCAAATGGTTTGCAGCAGGTGATTCAGAGGGGCAGTTGAAAATCTGGAGCGTGGGCGATCGAAAAGAAGTGCATTCCAAAAAAATCTTTTCGACCGGCATCACCCAAATTGCGATTTCGCCAGATGGCCAGGAAATTGCCATGATCAGTTATGACGTGGATGTCGTAATTTATGAATCGAGTACGCTAGAAAAGAAAACTCAATTCAAAATTACTTCGAACGGTTTGAAGAACATTGAATACGTGGCAAACGGCCAACTCGCTGCCGCCGCTGAAACGACAACCGTTTGGAATACTTCCACCGGCAAACAGGAGCAATTACTCTCGCCAGGCAGATATCAATCCTCACTATCGCTATCCAAAGATGGTAAGTGGTTTGCATTTGGCGAGAAAGACGATCTTCAGTTGTGGGATGTTGCTCAAGCTAAGAACGCGAATAAGAGTTTCACCAACATTGCGATGAACGAGTTGGTTGAATTCGCTCCAGATGGAAAGTCACTGATCACAGCCAACGGATCAACCATCCGACTTTGGGACATTGCAACACAGCGTTTGGTACAAGTCATAGACGTCATTGGCTGGCCCATCGTAGGATTGAGTTGGTTGCCCGAAACGAATGTTGTTTTAGTATCTACAGCCAACGGATGGACTCGCATTTGGGGGACGGCCAAGTCGGGTGAGCCACTTGGGCTGCGTCCCATGCATGCTGCCACGGTGTTGCCGGATCGTTCTGCTAGAGAGCCCGCTACAACCGAACAATGGTTGCAAGCGATCGACCTACGAACGTTTCCGCGACTCTCGGTCGACAAGCCGATGATCGTTGAGAGTACTCGCCTGATGGTTTCGGCTCACGAAACTCTGGACCAAGCGAAACAGTTTTATGACTATTACTTAAAACGGGCCGGATGGACCGAATCCGCATCACCGTCGGCAGCATTGGCGCCGGGCAGCGTCGAATACACCAAAGATGGATTCATGCTTACGGCATCCTTCACGAAAGAGGGTGAAACCAAAACGAATATCGGCCTACACAACATCGGCAATTACGATCTTAGGTGGTTGCCGAAATTCGATGCAGCCCCGATCGTGGATGGTTACTCCACTGCAAACATGGTCATGTACGAAACGAAAGCCGACTTACTACAAATCGAAACGACATTGCTCAAGAAGCTGCACGATGCGGGTTGGACTCCTTATTCGCGGCTACACTCAAGTCACAACGAAGAAGTCGATGTTCGCGATATGGAATTCTTGCGAAACGGGACGGTACTTCGAGTTTCTATTCGCAGGTTCCCCGCTGATCCAACGAGCTTCCATATTCAACAGTCCGTCTCCTCGATCAATCATGCCTTGCCCATTCCAAACGACTGTGGCTTCATCGAATTCGATGGGAATGTACAACCGTTTCTAGTGGCAACGACTTCCATGACAGTCGAGCAAGCTGCGGCATTTTATGACAAATCGATGAAATCTGATGGTTGGCTCGTTCACGAAGCCAGACGAAACGAAAAAGAGGAAAAAATTTGGCTGAATTACCATCGTGGCCAGCAGGATGTATTGATTGGGTTGGGCAAGCAAGAGAGTGGACGAACGCTGATTCGGGTCGGCGATCGATTGGAAAACGTATCGTGGCAATTGGAGAAACCGAAACCGGTTGCCGACGCGAAAGCGGTCGGCGCGAGTATCGAAGCTGCTGATTTCCCAATCTTAAACGAATCCAAATCCGCGACGTATGATTCGAATGGGAAGAGCATTGAAGTGCAAATGGATGGAAAAACGATGACGGAGGTGGCGGATCGATATAGCCAAGTGCTTCAGGGACTTGGCTGGACGATTAAGGGTTCTGGCATTCGCTCCGACGAGTACACGTTTTTGACATTCACGAAGGAAAAACTAGAGATGGATCTACGAGCAAGATCGATGGCTGGAAAGATCGTGGTCAACATCCAAGGGGACGGTCTGATTTGGACGAAGCCGTTGCCAGGGGGAAAGAAAATCGTTTCCTACGAAGCCTGGTTGCGTCAAAACAAGCACCCCGCAAGTTTGGAGTTGCTAAACGCATACAAAGCCGAAATGCAATCGATAGGGGCGCAGCCAACTCCGCAGTGATCACTCGTGTGCTGCACCTGGAAGAATTCAATGCGACTGGAGTAGACCGCCATTTTTCATCTCCGCTCTTTCTGCCACTGGTATATGGCAAAAGTAGGAAATGGTTGGAAAGTGGCCGCCAAGAAAATATTGCCGTCTCGCTTGACGTGCGACGGCGTCGGCGATACGATGGTGACCCCTCGTGGAAGGGAACTTTGCGGTTCCTGACGCAGGGGAAATTGATCTTTGACAACATGGTTGGATTGGTAGATGGCATCTTAAAGTTCATCAGCTCAGGACTGTTTAGGCGGTTTTGGGAGTGGATGGACAATGCAATTTAGTTTGAAACCGGTTCTGTGATATCCGCTGGTTTG
>JANMHA010000155.1:0-1591 GCA_031374925.1 Pirellula sp.
GAAAGCGACACCAATAAACCTATTGTGAATCACTAAAAAATTGTCAATATACCTATTTGCTGTGCAATTATAAAAGATTCAATAAAATAAAGCTGCAATACTGAGGGGGGTATAAGCGTCTGAACTAAACATCTTCAAAAATAAAAAAGCCACTTCAAGTATCCTCGAAGTGGCTTTGTTTTTAACATTAAAGGATGCCAATAATTTAATTTTTCAACCATTTAAGTACTTCTACTTCCTGTCCTTTATTGATACGGAAAAAATATAAGCCATTCGCTAAAGGAGCAGCATCCCATTTCAACAAGGTTTCCGAACTTTTCAAAGCTGAAACCAAGCGACCCTGAATATCATACAATTCGATGTTCACAGGGGCGTTATTATTGCCCAAATTGAGGTAAACATGGTCAGATGAAGGATTCGGGTAAAGCGAGACGGATGAACTTAGAGCAACATGGTCTTCATTTTTCTGCATAACGATATTGGGACTGGAGACCGGTGCATTGAGTTGAGCTCTAATCTCACCACCCGGGAAATTAGCATTGTGGATATTAACGTATAAATTACCCGCCAATAAATCGGCGGCTTGAGCTGGAGTTAAGGGTATAACCTTAGAAAACGTCCCGCTTTGTGCGCCAAAGGTAAAGCCCAAAGGGGCAAAATCTATGATAACGGGTCCACTGACTCCAGTTGCTCCCCGATGTATATGCCCCAGAGTGGCATTGGCAGACAAACCCGCATAAGTTACTTTTATACCCAATACATTCCCTACTGGACTATAAGAACCCACGACAGTGCCAGTTGCAGTGGACGTGTTAGCAGGCACTTCTTGAGCACCACTAAAAGTACCATTTACAGGAATGGCTGCTCGGTTAAGTGGTTGATTATAATTCAATTGCCCCCGAATTTCACCCCCAGGAAACGATGCATTGTGGATATTGACATACATATTGCCTGCTCTCAATGCGTCGGCTTGCACTTGAGTGAGCGTCAAGACTTTGACAAATTCACCTGATCTATTACCAGTTTGAAAGCCTTGGCTCACAAAATCTACCACGACAGCACCGTTTGTACCAGCGGGAGCAATATGAAAATGAGAAGCTGAAGCATTAGCCGTCAAACCTGAATATTCAAATCGAAACGCAATGACTCGGGAAAAGGGGTCAAATATACCCTCAAAAGTTCCCCTTGCTGTACTGGCATTGGCAGGTACTTCCTGTGTACCATTGATACGAGCGGAAATAGGTACCGGAATCACGTTAGCGGTTACTGCGTACTGAATTTGTGCTCTAATTTCACCCCCAGGGAAAGTAGCATTGTGGATGTTGATATAAAGATTGCCAGTCATTAAATCGACGGCTTGAGCATCCGTCAAGGTCAAAACCTTGACAAATTCGCCACTTCTCACACCGACTGGAAAACCTTGACTAACAAAATCTACCACAACGGGCCCATTGGTGCCAGCGGGTGCACTGTGAAAGTGAGCGGCTGAGGCGTTGGTAGTGAGTCCCGAGAACTCAACTCTGAAGGCAATAACTTTGGAATAGGGATCAAAAATTCCCTCAAAAGTTCCTCTTGCCGTACTGGCATTGGC
>JANMHA010000228.1:0-16036 GCA_031374925.1 Pirellula sp.
ATAGTGCGCAGGTAACCCCACTTTCGAATAGCTAATGGCGACACATGTTAACTGCCACAAAACCCCAACCCTCTTGCGTGCCACAGAACGCTATGTAAATGGCGAACCTAACCTTCATTTTTGCGGCGGTACGCGATGGGCATTGGTACTGGGGATTAGGAGATCCTGACGCTGGTGCCGTTGTTGTCACTGGATTGTATTTGCTGACCAGCATTCTCTGCTTGCTGGCAGCCAAGCGTTTGCGTCAGGATTTGCAGACGCAAGCAAATAGCACGCGATCCGAAGCAAAGTTCTGGCTGGTGCTAGCCGGATTTCTGTTGTTGCTCGGCATCAATAAACAGGCCGACCTCCAATCGCTGCTGACCTTGTACGGGCGTGATCTGGTAAGGCAGGCTGGACTCTATGAATCCCATCGCAGGCTTCAAGTGGTATTCATCGTTGGAGTCGCATTTGTCGCGTGCCTCGTCGCCGGGACTACTATTTGGCTGGCACGCCGCTGGTCGTGGCAATGCCGTTTGGCGAGCCTGGGATTGGCCCTGCAATCTGTATTCGTCGTCATTCGAGCAGCTTCGTTTCATCACGTGGACGTTCTACTTGGGCAGCGCATGGCGGATTTGAAGATCAATTTGATCTTGGAATCGATAGGCTTAGTGTTGATGCTCTTGGCAGCAGTTGGACGATTGAACACGGCTTCAAGAGGAATGGGGAGCAATGGGGCGAAGCACTTTTAGTCCGCTCGGAGCCTTGCCTCTGACGCTCCAACGGACGCCCTTTTGGGACGTACCACACGGATAGGCAGTGAGTTTATTCGCAGGGTGAAGAACTTTGTCGCCTTTTGCTCCGCAAAAGTGTGTTAACGAGGCACACTTTCGCGGAGCGAAAGGCGACAATTGCGTGTGGCACGCCCAAAGCGCCAGCTTCAAAAAAAGTCACCCTCCCTTGGCAACGCTGTGAAGCATTTTCGTCCGATCGGAGCTTGCCTCCGTCCGATCGGAGCTTGCCTCCGACGGACGCCGTTTTGGCGTACTAAAAGTGCTGCTCCGACATTAAATTACCCAACTTCGCCCCCGCCTCGACCGCCTACGGCGGTCGAGGCGGGAGCGAAGTGCGGCGGTTAACGGGCCGTTATGTAGGACGCCAAAACAAGGTTGAGGGGAGGCAAGCTCCCGCTCAACCTAAGCGAATTGTTGGTGGAAATGCTTCACAGCGTTGCCACCCCGCGGGAGGGTCGGCCGCAGGCCGGCGCAGGCCGGGTAGGGTGAACTGATTTGTGCAAATTCGTCTTGCACTTCACCCTCCCCTCGCTTCGCTCGACCCTCCCAGCGGGAGGGTGACTAAACGGACTATCTCAAGGGGGAGGGTTGTTAAAGCTTGACACTTCTGAATTTTGGCACTAGCGACCCACCACGCCCTTCGTAAACTCAGGGACGTGCCCAGCGATGGTGGGCTCCTTGCGAATAAATTCACGGCCTAGGAGGGTAGTTAGACTGACTCCGCGGTATTTCAACTGGTGCAGCTTCCTTTCGTAAGAAAATAAATGCTCGCTGATCAACAGATAATCTTGGGCAATGTTGCCTTCCATCGAATCACCGAGGCGGAAACTTGCCGGCATATTTGCGAGTCGCTGACACGCGGTCAGGGTGGATTCATGGTAACCGCCAATCTCGATCATTTACTGCGATGCAACCGACATCCAGAGTATCTCGACTTGGTTCGGAAAGCCGACTTGGTGGTTGCCGATGGGATGCCGCTCATTTGGGCAAGTCGCATTCAGGGGACTCCGCTCCCTGAACGGGTTGCTGGTTCGTCCTTGTGTTTGAGCTTGGCGGAAGCAATCTCTCCGTTGGGCCGCTCGATTTTCCTTTTGGGAGGCAATCCCGGCGTGGCGGAACGGGCCGCTAAAGTGCTGGCCCAACGATTTCCTGGACTCATTATTGCTGGCACCTACTGTCCTCCGCTCGGATTCGAACGAATTCCTGCCGAAATCGATTGTATTCGTTCAATGATTGGAGATACAAAGCCTGATATCGCCTACGTGGCACTTGGGTCCCCGAAACAGGAGGAACTCATCGAGCGCTTACGAGCAGAATTTCCTGCCACTTGGTGGATGGGGATCGGGATCAGCTTGAGCTTCATCACCGGAGAAGTTCGGCGGGCTCCCAAATGGGTCCAGAAAATGGGGCTGGAGTGGACCCACCGATTGAGCCAAGAACCGAAACGGCTCGCGCGCCGCTATCTGATCGATGGTGTGCCATTTGCGCTTTGGCTTTTTGCTTGGAGTGCGAGCAAACGACTGCGGGAGTTCTTTGGTGCTCGGGGTTAATATTAGAGCGGTATTAGAGCCGTATTAGGCTTTGTTTCCAAACTCGCTTTCGCGTAGCTGCGTCTCTCCGAGACGCAGGTATTTCGCGTCTCGGAGAGACGCGACTACGTGTTTAGAAACAAAGCCTAGAGCGTTTCGGACGCTAGCAGCGTCCGCCACGTGTTGGATGAGCTTCGATTTTTCGAAAAGGGCGGTGTTTTTGTTGAATTATTTGCAATTCATGATTACACTTCAGCATCAGCAATAGCTTTCAATGCACTCGTATGGTTAGGTGTCCGATAGGCGGACAGGAATCAATAGAAATGATCAAATTTTGGAAATCCGCTACTTTCGGAATGGCGTTGGCGGTTATCTGTGTTGCTGCATCGACATCGCATGCAGGCTTTTACGGGTCTGTTGCAAAAGGGGACGTGATCAGATTCGGCGACGGCCCCGGTGCCGACGGTGAATTCAACATTCTTGATAGTACGAACAAGACTTTGTTTGCGACCTTTTGCGTTCAGACCAACGAGTACATGAACTTCGGTCCTCAGTTCAAAATTGTCGACATAACCCAAGGTTCTATGGGGTATTCTAGCCACGTCCTTACCGTCGGTACCTCGGCGCTCTACGCCCAGTTTGCGAAAGCGTATGATGTCGGTAACGTCAACGTTTTCGCTGGCCTAAACAACGTTGGCTATGATTTTTCTGGTGCTGGGCGAACAGCCGACGCTAATGATTTCCAGACTGCAATATGGTATTACCAAGGCCAAAATGCAAGCCTTTTGGGCTTACTCCCGAACCCGGTAACCAACAATAAGTATATAAATGCAGTGAATTCCCTTTTCACTTCGGCTACTGCGTTCACAGCAGCTGCCACTTACTTCGCAGCAAATTCCTCAAAAGTTTCCGACTTTGGTAATGTTAGTGTTTTGAATTTGGAATGGTACGATACCTGGACACCCGGGACCCCAGCGCAAGATCAGTTGTATTGGCATCAGCCACCAAGCGGTGGGCCGTCGCCTGTCCCTGAACCAGCGACAATCGCATTGTTTGGCCTAGGCGCTTTCGGCGCGGGTTTCATTCGACGTCGGCGAAGCTCGAACGGCTTATGAGCAAGCGTATTGCCCTGTTGTTTGCCTGCTTAGCCACCAGCTATATCCTGGTTGGTTGGATGAGTTCGGGCAAAGATGCTGTGGCTGTGGATGTTGATCTATCCAGTATTTCTGAGGATATTGACGGTTGGGTTGGTACGGACCTAGGCATCGACGACGAAACAACCAGAGTCTTACTTGCCCAATCGTTCATCAATCGCATTTATCGAGATCCAGCAGGACATGCAATTTCATTGCACGTCGCGAATTGGACGAACCCTAATACAATTGTGGCAGCCCCCCATCCTCCGGATGTATGCTACCCTGGGGCGGGCTGGTCGTTGCTGGATCGACGAACCACCCAATTCTCAACGGCAAAAGGCAAATTGCCGATCGAGCTGATTCTGTTTCGAAAGGGGCAGCAACACGTTGTAACCGGCCATTGGTTTCGGACTGGCATTGTAACCTATGTGGATACCAAAGGATTTCAGAGCCAGCGACGACAGTTTTGGGGAACTAGGTCTTGGCCCAACACCACGAAGTTTCTTATTCAGGTAAGCGCTCCTTCGCTGGATGTAGCCGAAGAGTCGATCAAGAGTTTTGCAACCATAGTCGCCGATCGAATCTCGCCAATTGGAAAAGAACAAAAAGAGTAACCGAAACGACCGGATGCCGTGATTCTAATTATGGGGACGAGCGAGGCCCTTCGCTCGTTGGGTTCGGATCAAACCTAAGCGAGGGCCTCGCTCAGCCTCAAAAACGAATTGCGTGGCACTCACCTCGTTAACGCACTTTTGCAGAGCAAAAGGCGACTTTGCAGAGCAAAAGGCGACAATGTTGGGTACATGCGAACAAAACTAACTCTATTAGTTTCGAAGGGATTGGAGGGCTCTAGCCATGGGCTAGAGTTGAACACGCACCGCACGTGGACAACCACACGAACAACAACTTGGCATCGGCGAAAAACTGACTTTGTCGTTGGCCTATCAGTTGACCTGAATATTCTATTGAATTACTCTAGCGAATTGTTCAATAATGCAGATTATTTTGACTTTCAAGTTCTTTTATTGATTTTCGTTCCTGTTTGTCGTCTTTTTGTCGCGTAATTTCTAGATCCCATAACGGTGGAGACGACCGTGCCACTCTTCTTCTGTATCGAGAAAGAAGGTGAGATCCATCAAAAACCTTACTCGGAGACTTGCCACATTCAATGAAAACTGCGCTCGATTCGGATTCGAATACACAGACCACTAACGATTCCTCCACTGCATTAAGATCAAAACTCTTGCAAAACGAAGGAATGTGGCTGGTGCTCGCATTGGCTGCGCTGTTTTTGGTGTATTGGAATGTGTTTGTTTGGATGTCAGGCGTTTGGTCGAGCAATGCCGATTATTCTCATGGCTACCTAGTCCCACTTTTTGCTGCCTATATCCTATGGTCCAATCGCGGTTCCCTTGGCCAAGCTCAAATCAACAAACAAAATACTCTGGCGAACCAACAAGCGGAATCGGGAATGCTGCTAGGCGGGTCGTTCATGGGTTGCGGGCTGTTGATGCGGTTGGCTGGAAACTACATGCGTTTACCAACTCTAGAGGGGGTTTCAATCGTTCCAATGGTTCTTGGAATTATTACTCTCATCCTTGGTAATCGAGCAGTCCGCTGGGGAGCACCGGCAGTCCTATTTCTGCTTTTTATGGTTCCCCTGCCCAGTTTTTTGTCTGGACAACTAAGCGGATTACTTCAGTCGATCGCTACGAAAGTCAGTACTTTTGCCTTCCAAACGCTTGGGATTGCAGCTTTTTCGCAGGGAAACATTATTTCACTCAGCAACGGCCAAATTGGGGTCGCGGAAGCGTGCAGCGGGCTACGGATGCTTTATGCATTCTTTGCGCTGACAGTGGGTGCCTGCATGATGATCGATCGTACCTGGGTAGAGAAGGCTATGATTGCTTTCAGCGCTATTCCTATCGCGATCGCAGCCAATTGCCTCCGGATAATCGCTACAGGCATTGCATATGAGTACCTAAATCCGGAAACCGCCCAACATATCTTCCACGACGTCGCGGGTTGGCTGATGATGCCCATAGGCTTCGCTATGTTGTTAGGTGTGCTTACCATCCTCGATCGCCTAATTGTTCCAGTAGAAAACTTGCCGATTCCGGCAAGGCTGAGATAATCGAGTTAAGATAAATCGAGTTAAGATAGACCGATGAATTGGAATCCTGCAGGGTTTTATGATTAAAGACAACTCCCCCGAACATCTTAAAGGTCACGTAGGACAAAAAGGGACTCGGTTACCGTCGCAGGTGATTTTGGCTGCCAAACCGGCTCACCATGACGGACTCGAGCAACAAAAACATCTTATCGTGGCGATTATAAGCGCGATCCGACGGGGATGGCGGATAGCCGTTCCTTTGGGAATCTGCTTATTCGCAATAGGTGCGTTTGCGTCGTGGAATTCCTACGTCCCCAGATATTCAGCATCGGCCTATTTGCGAATTGACGCGGACGACCGTCCGCTCATTTTCAAAACAGCCGACGAATCGTTGGGTCGTGGGACCGATTTTAGATTGTACAAAAGTACCCATCAGCAACTGTTGACAACTCCGTTTGTTCTCAATGCTGCTTTACGTGACACTCAGTTATCTTCGCTTGTGGAAATTAGCAGCCAAGAGGATGTGATCGGTTGGCTGCAAGCCAATTTGAAAGTCAGTTTTCCGGGGGAAGGCGAAATCATGCAGGTTTCTATGCAGACACCTTCGCCTACGGCGTGTGTTCAGATCGTTAATGGGGTTGTAGAGGCGTTTATGAAAGAAGTGGTAATGAGTGAGCGCACCGATCGTTTGAATCGCTTGAACAGCCTCGAAAGGGTCTATGGCGAAGCCGAAAGCAAGTTGCGAAAAGGACAAGTGGAATTGAGGCAATTGGCCACTGCATTAGGGACCAGCGACTCGGAATCACTCACGGTGGTTCAGCAAAACACGTTGCAGCAATTTGGAAAGATGGCTGAGAAGCTTGGCGAAGTGCAGTTCGCCTTAATGCAGGCGGAGGGAGAACTAAAACTCGCCAAAGACATCGAGCGAAGAAAGAACGAAACCAATTCGCAATCGAAATCTGCCGAAGATTCTCAATCTTTAACTGCGGAAAACGCGAGGAGCCTTGCTGCTGCCGAACGGACGGTAGATGTTGTAAGATTGGAGGAGGAAATCTCCATGTCAAAAGCAAAGTTGAAATACTTGCTAAAAGATTTCGGCATCGCGCATCCCGTTGTGGTCAGTCTCGTTGAAGAAATGGAGCTCAAAAATCAACTTCTCGCACTTCGCGTTGCCGACGGCAAACAGCGTGCGAAACTAATGGAGCAGCAAGGAATCGAGCCTCCGCAAGTCCTACACACTCAAGGGGGTGTCACGTACGATTTGGTGGCATTGGCTACACGGGCTCAGGTATTGGCAAATCAAGAGAGTATACTTCGGGAAAAGGTTGATAAACTGGCGGATGAAACACGGCAACTTGGGCGATCCTCAATCGATGTCGAATTGAAGCGATCCGAGATTGCCGGAACGGAAGATGTCTTGCATCGTGTGGGTGAGGAAATCGAACGTACGTCTGTCGAGCTGAAGACTTCGGGCCGAATCAAATTGTTGAGCCCCGCGGTTTCAGCTGCGCCGCCCGTAGCTTCGAAACGTCTGACAAGCGCCTTGGCCATTGGGATGTTTGGATTAGTCGCTCCATTGTCGTTGTTTGTTTTATGGGATTTGACTCGCAAACGGGTTGTAAATGGAGAGGGAACAAGTCATTCTCTATCGCTTCCAACGATCGGAACGATACCCATGGTTGCCTGGAATCCAATTGGGGGACCGGGACAGGGTTCTCTCATCATTCGGGATAAGTATAACACTGAATTGGATGAGGCATTGGATGGCCTAGCATCGATGCTGCTTCACAGTTCCGAGTCCGACAAACGGCAGGTCTTTATGATCGGCAGCGCCATGCCCGGTGAGGGTAAATCGACGGTCGCATGTCAATTGGCAAAAGGGCTTGCCAAATTTGGGAAATCGGTGGCATTGGTGGATTTTGATTTGCGCAGACCGAGTATTCACCGCTACATGGATCTTCCTCTTGAGCCAGGCGTTTCGGAATTCCTGCATGGAAATCTGTCCTTGGAAGATGCAATTCAAACGACCGAGACAGCCAATTTGAGCGTAATGACTGCCGGTGATTGGCATGGAAATCTGCATGAGCGATGCACGAGTGGTAGGGTTGACGAATTATTCGATTTCCTAAGAAGTTCTTATGATTTAGTAATCGTCGATTCCAGCCCCGTTTTGCCGGTTCATGATTCTCGGGTGGTTGGCAAGTTCACGGACGGGGTTATTTTGACATTGGTCCGCGAACGGTCACGGCTTCCCGAGGCGGCCCAAGCCTGTGAGCTCTTTAAATCGTATGGTGTACCAGTTATTGGAACCATCATTATTGGAGTCAATTCCCAGGCATATCCTGCCTATTATTCCCCTGCCCGGAAGGATCGCGAACAGAAGGCCTTGGTTGAGGCCAATTAGAGTAATGCAGCGGTCTCCTCTGTGATTCCTCGCTTTCATGCTTTTGCGTCAGAGTGGACAGACTGCATTCTCCTCTTGGATTGCATTTGCCACAGTTCCCACGCCCACGCTCTCGCTTTGGGCGTGCCACACGCTATGCATTTCGAACCGTTCCTTGAGATGATTGTTAAAGGGTTCGATCGTCGTTTTGCGGCGCGAGTATAACAGCTTACCTTTCACGGATAGGCTGTGAATTTATTCGCAAGCTGCAGAACTTTGTCGCCTTTTGCTCCGCAAAAGTGTGTTAAAGAGGCGCACTTTCGCGGAACGAAAGGCGACAGTAATAAATTCACAGCCTAGGAACGAAAGAACTTGCGGCGTTGTTCACGGCGTTGCCGTTGGTATCGCCTTGCCATGCATTGCCTTGAATATGCTTTTCTTTGCTTTCCATTATTCGGCCGAGGAACTTGCGGGTATAGAAAACGGCGACATTTTCCCGGGACGGAATCTTCAACGCGTTCAGCCTTCCCAACTGGCTTGCGTGTCCACCTTCTTACAAGGCTTACCTGGGGGTGACTTAAAGGGAGGTTTGCGACGTCTCGCGACCAGAAGGCTTTTATCCACCGAAACACAGTGTGGATCGGCTCAGCCTTTTTTACATGTGTTATGCGGCGTGCTGTTCAATGGCAGTTTCGAAGAGCTTGGCCGTTCTTCGATAACGATCAAAGAAAGTCGAACGACCCGGAAATCGAATTCCATCAAACCATTCGCGATTACGAGCCCTATGAGATTTCCACCACGCATATTGAGCCGTTTTGGAGCGCTTGCTTAAAACTACGCAGACTAGGCTTTGTTTCCAAACTCGCTTTCGCGTAGCTGCGTCTCTCCGAGACGCAGGTATTTCGCGTCTCGGAGAGACGCGACTACGTGTTTAGAAACAAAGCCTAGAATCATGGTCCCCAAAACCCAATAGGGAACGTCCGGAGGACGTCCAGCTCGAGATGCAGGTTTGCTCAACTCAGCGGACTGACAGAACTTGGCAGCAATAGCTACATTTCAAGTAGGCGAGCGGCGATGTGAAAACTACCAATCATAACCCGCTACGTAAGTGAGGGACCTGCAAAATTGTCCCTCGCTTACGCTTCGGGTTGGGATACTGCAATCTGACGATCGCCTTGGTAGCTTGCCATCCTTGGCAGGCGACGACATTGGGAGGCTCCGTTAAGAATTCAAAGCGTGATAACTTCGAATCTTGCGTAGACTCCCTATTTTTTTCAATATCGAATTACCGGACGGCCTCCTGAGTTCACGAAGAGCGTGGTGAATCGTAAGGGACATTTGCCACAGTCCCCACGCCCAGGCGTTCGCTTTGGGAGTGCCACACGCATTGGTGCCACACGCACCGATCGCGTGCAATAGTGGGTATTCAATGCAACCGCAAATCGCTGGCCGTCTGGGTTTTCGTGTGGCACGTCCCTGAGTTCACGAAGGGCGTGGTGAGTCTTAAGGGGACATTTGCCACAGTCCCCACGCCCACGCGTTCGCTTTGGGCGTGCCACACGCTCTCGCTTTAGGCGAGCCACACGAATACCCGATGCGCAAACTTAAAAAAACAAATAAACGCAAAAAATCTTGGGAAGTGACAATTCCGCCAAAGGCGGCGAAATCGCCTAAAAGCTTAGAGAAAGGAAACGGTTTTTCCGCAAAAAACGCTTGTTACCTTTGGGCAAAAAAAAACAACTTTGTTCGAACCAAACAGTTGACACGACCGCGTGGTTGAATTAATCTCTGTACTTCCTCACGATCCCTCCAATTGATGTTTTTGACATCCTAGCTTTTATCGCCCCTTTGTTTTGTGAAAGAAGGTTCAACATGAGATTACTTTGTGGTTTGGCTACAGCTTGCATGCTGTTGACGATGTCGATGACGTCAAACGCTGCGTTTATTACTACCCTGAGGAACACGGGTATTGACTCAGGAGGAGCGGTGTTGGCGAATGGAGGTGCCGAAATTAATTACAAGCTCGTCACGAAGCCTGCTGCTTCTTCGGCGAGCCTAATTGCTGTCACGAGCGCCGGTGGCTTTCCGGTTCCACCATGGCTTGGGGATAATTCGACATCCACTTGGATTCGGCCAGATAATCCCTTCCCTGGTCAAGGGTCTTTTGATAATGACCCTGATGGAACCTATGTGTATGAAACAAAGTTCAGCATGAGTGGACTGAGGGCTTCGACTGCATTAATCACGGGTCGATGGTCAACGGATAATCCTGGGTTGAGCATCAAACTTAATGGAGTTTCAATTGTGCCAGCGTCGAACACATATCCGTTCGGTTTCAGCGTTTGGACTCCATTTACAATTAGTGCGGCTAGCAATCTGTTTTTGTCTGGGGTAAACACTTTGCAGTTCACCGTGACGAATTTGGTTCAAGCGACCCAAAATCCAACGGGTTTGAGAGTTGAAATGATTGGTACTGCTGATCTCCTTCCTCAAGGCGGTCCAACGGTTCCACTTCCCGCTTCGTTAGCGCTGCTTCTGACAGGTTTTCCTGGCCTTGGGTTGCTGGTTAGTCGTTTAAGAAAACCATCAAAATAGTCCATCCTTGAAGCTTGATTTTCTAGCCGTCTTGGATCATCGAAGTTAGTCATTCGTGGCCGGTTGCTTTCAAAGCAACCGGCCTTTTTTTTGAATCTAGTCAAAAAACAACCGATTAGAACGAAACGTAGGTGATGTTTTGTTCGTCTTGTTTGGTTTGGAATTCATAATGTGCGATCCAATGGGCTTGGAGTTCATGCTGGGGTATCCATAAACCAATCTACTGAGATAATTGATTCCTAATTTGTTCAGTCGCTTTCTCATCGTATGGCGGGATATGCAAGTAAGACTTCAATATCGTTTTTTGCTCAAGCTACTAGCATTCCTTGTGGTAACGGCATTGTTGTTGGGGACTGTGCACCGATGGCAAATCTATCGGAACTCCTCCCAAGTCCTTTCGCAAGCGAGAAAGGCTATGGAGGCGGGCAAGCTTGTCGATGCTATGCGTCTATACACTCAGTTTTTGGGCTTGAGACACGATTCTGCCGAAGCTCATTTTGAATTGGCTGAGATCCTTGCAAAACTAGGGAACCTCAATGGAGCGTTTCTTAATCTCGAAGGGGCACTTCGAATCGACCCTTCCCTCAAGGACGCAAGGGAATTGCTGGTAAAGGTGTACATCGAATTGCAACGTCACTCCGATGCTAAAGTGGCATTGACGACGGAGCTCATTCCTAACGAGCCAACAAATGCGGAAAATCATTGGCTCCTAGGAATTTGTGAAAACGCTCTGGGAGAATTTGTCGCAGCCGTAGAGCAATTCACCCTCGCAGTCGAGCTCGACAAACGGAAGCCGGTCTATGCAGCCTCGCTCGCCGAACTACTTAGCGAGCGAATGAACAGAGCGTCCGATGCCCGGGCTGTATTGGATGATTTGGTATCCCAATCAGTCGAGGATTCTGAGGCCTACCTGACACGTGGAAGATGGTTGTTGGTCCGAAGTCGTTTGCTGACAGTTACCGATAACAACGTCCGCGAAGATCTCCTCGAAACAGCTTGGCAGGATGCTCAGAATGCGAACCGATTGGTGCCGAATTTGCCAAAAAACGTTTTGTTTTTGGTAGAGGTCGCCGTCGCCAAAGGGCGAGCAAGCGGCGTTCGCGACTCCGTTAGGTCTGCGATAAAGGCTTACCCGGCGACGCCCGAATTGTATGGATGCGCCGCCCAAATAGAGCTGAGCGACAAACAACCCAACGCTGCCATACAATGCCTTAGGGATGGACTCGCGGCCGTCCCAGGAAGCCCTGATTTGCTCTACAATTTGTGTCATTTGGAATTGGATTTAGGGGACATCGAATCGGCTGAAAAACTCATAGGTGAGCTCCGAAGAAGCAACATTGAAGACGCTCTGATTCGCTACCTCGACTCCAGGGTGCTGGCTGGCAAAGGCCAGTGGCGACAAGCAGCGACGTTGCTCGTCGACTCCCGAGCCTTGTTCGATCGAAGCAAGGAACTGCTCAAGCAGGTGGACTTCCTTCTTTCGCAATGCTATCAAGGTTTGGGGAGTTCGGACCAGGAAATAGAAGCCCTGCGGCGGGCCGTTAACGCCGATCCACTTTGGGCGTCTGCCCGTGAAGCACTTTCGAATGCGTTCCTTCGTTCTGGCCGCATTCAAGAAGCTATGGTTGAACTCGCGCAGATTATTCAGCAACCAACTCGGACTGTCAGCTCTCTTCTCAGCTTGGCGAGGTTGCAGTTTTTGGACGGGCTTGGACGCAAAGCCACCGGCGAGGATTGGAATGCGTTGCGTTCTGTATTGTCCATTTTAGATACCATTCCAGAAGCGGCCAATGATTTGGCGATCATGCGGGCAGAGTTGCTGGTGGTGGAAAACAAGCCTGATGAGGCGGAAGCGTTGCTCAAATCCCGGTTAGTTGTCGATCCGACAGTCACAGCTGTTCGCCAAGCGTTGATTTCGCTCCAAATTAGGAACAAAGATTGGGAGGAGGTAGAACGTTCTCTAATTGCTGCCGAACAGAATCTCACCGATCTCGTGAGTGTGCGTTTGGAAAAGGCTCGTTACCTGATACGACGCTATGGAAAACAAGTTGATGTCAACGAACTCGAGAAACTATCGATTCCCGATGCCGGTTGGGATTCAAAGCAACGACTACAACTTGCCGCGGGGTTTGCCGGTTATTTTCTGTCCTTGGAGGACTACGAACGGGGCAAGAAATTCGCACAAATGGTTGCAAATTCGGACGTAGGCCAGGGCAACCTCTCGATCCATGTACTTCTATTCGAATTGGCGTTTCGCAGCAACGATGTCTCGGCCATGAACCAAACGCTGGATCAAGTCAAAAAGATTGAAGGGATCGGGCCACTTTGGAGAGTCGGTGAGGCGATTCGCTTGAGTGTTGAGGCTAAAAAAATAAGCGAATCCGATAAAGTTAATCGAGTTGCGGATAGGGATGCGTTGTATGTAAAAGCGATGGAACAATTAGCTGAGGCAGCGGTACAGCGGCCTAGTTGGCCTCGGATTGCCAGACTAAAAGGGGAGATCTATGATCGCCAAAACAAGCCTGATCTTGCTGTTCAGAGCTACTTAGATGCGATTCGACTTGGCGAACAGAGTCCCCAACTTATTTCACGGACTATCTTTTTGCTTTGGGAAAAAGGCCGATTTTCGGAGGCGGACGAAGTGGTACGAAAGCTTCAAGAACAAAAGACGCCGTTTTCCTCTGAATTGACCCGTGTGGCCTCGCAAGTTTCGCTCGAGCTTGAGAATTTTGACAGGGCACTGACTTTGGCCAATGATTGGGCGATCCAGTCGGATCAACAGGAGGATCACATTTTTGTAGCTCAAATCCATATCGCATCCCGTAACTTCATCAAGGCGGAAGAGGAATTTCGGATCGCAATCGACAAAGACAGGACTGCGCCGGGACCATGGGTTTCGTTGGTACAGATGTTTGGTCGCCAGGGGAACACTGAAGCGGCCACAAAAGCCATCGAAGACGCTGCTCGAGAGATTCGTCCTGAAGAACGAGACGTTGCTTTGGCGCAGGCCTATCAAGCGATCAAGGACACAGAGAATGCATCCCAATATTACAAGAAAGCCTTGGAAGATAGACCGGACGATGTCGCATTGATGCGTCGGTATTCCGATTTTTGCATGAGCACTGGACAGGAAGAAAATGCTAAGCCCATTTTAGAATCGCTAGTCTCGGAAAATTCCAAGGCAGCGGAGGAAGATTTGTCTTGGGCCAGACGGGCGTTAGCACTTATTATTGGTTTGAGCGGTTCCGAAGAGTCATTCAAGAAAGCCCGTGACCTGTTGGATACCAACACCAAGAAAAATGGCCTGGACCCTCTGGACCAAAGAACGTTGGCGTTGATTCTTTCGGCGCGTTTGGACCCGTTTTCCCAATCGGAATCCATTCGCTTGCTCGAACAACTAGCCAAACAAGATCGCAAGTATTCGCTAACGGATAATTTCCTGTTGGCCAATCTATATCTTCGCAGTGGCGACTGGACTCGGTACAGCCGCACCATGCGGAGCGTGCTCGGAAACGGAGGAGCAGAAGACAGCAAATACGTTGGCAATTACGCTGAATCACTAACACAGAAAGGGGAGTTGGAGGAGGGAAAGCTCTGGTTCAATCGATTGAAAAAACTGTCGCCTAAAGAATTATCGACCGCCACGATCGAGGCTCAATTGTTGTTTCGTTCGAAAGACTACGCGCGGCTGCTCCAACTTTTGGAAGCCAATAGAAACGAGCCGGAACGAGTGCGTTGGGCCGCCAAGATTGCCGAGTCAGCCGGAAACGAGCTCACGCAATCAGGAAAAACGGAAGAGGCTCTGAGATTCAACGAAATCGCTCGCAATTGCTTTGAGGAGATTTCCAAGAGCGATTCCAAACGATCTCTCGCTTTGGCGGCTTATCACACAAGGAGGGGGGAACTCAAGGAGGCTCTTGTGTTGCTTCGGGGGCCAAACCTACCACCCGATGAGGTTGGCGAGCTAGTCCAAGATGCCTTGCAGAGTGGATCGCTAAAAGCGGACGACGCCCGAGAACTAATCGGAGTGCTGCAGATTGTACAAGCCAAGAATCCAAAGAACGTTCTCGTCAGCATGGGTTTGGGCGATCTGTGGAGTTGGCTCAGCGAGGGGGCTGAGGCTGCGAGCGCCTACCGACTCGCGCTCGAAGTTGATCCTAACAACATTCCTGTACTTAATAACCTGGCCTTTGTTTTGTCCCTGACCAAGTTACAGTTACCCGACGCATCCCGCGCAATCGACCACGCTGTATCGGTGGCTGGCCCGACGGACTACTTACTGGATACACGCGGGAGTGTTCGTTTCGCACTTGGAAACACTCCTGGTGCCGAACAAGACTTTCTGAAGGCCATCGAAGGCTCCCCCCGCGCGGATCGGTATTTTCATCTAGCCCAAGTGCTAGCCGCTCAAAATCGCCTTGTGGAAGCCCAAGCTGCTATGAAAAAAGCCCAAGAGGCGGGTGCGACTGTGGAAGTTATGCACCCACTGGAACGCAAGGCTTTTGCATCGCTCGCAAAGCAGAAATAAGGGACATTCGCTTGATCGTATTGCTTGGTTCTAGTGGCTACGTAGGTAGCGAGTTCGTTCGTCAGTTCGAGCAACGGTCTCTTCCCTCGGTATGCCTTGGTCGCTCGGATTGTGATTTTTATCAACCTGAAGCGCTGTCGAGAAAGCTAAAAGAACTTCGAGCCGAGTTCGTAATCAATTGCGCCGGTTATACGGGCAAACCAAACGTCGATGCCTGCGAACTACACAGATCGGAATGCCTATTGGCCAATGCCGTCATGCCTGGAAAGATTGCCGAAGCATGCGGCATGGCGGGTATACCGTGGGGACACGTTTCGAGCGGATGCATCTTTACAGGCTCCAAACCGGATGGTTCAGGCTTCCTGGAGACCGACGCACCTAATTTTTCCTTTCGAACCAATAACTGTAGCTTTTATTCCGGAACAAAAGCCTTGGGCGAAGAGGTGCTTTCCGACCAAGAAAATTGTTACATTTGGCGGCTCCGTATCCCTTTCGACCATCGCGCTACTTCTCGCAATTACCTAAGCAAAGTTCTGAATTACAGGAGATTGCTCTCGGCAACCAATAGCCTTTCGCATCTCGGCGAGTTTGTGAACGCTTGTTTGGAATGCTGGCTGCGTCGAGTACCGACCGGTATCTACAACGTCGTGAATACCGGCTCGGTAACCACCCAGCGGGTTACCGAATTGCTAACGCAATATTTGGTACCAAACCGGCGCTTCGATTTCTTTTCGGATGAAGCGGAGTTTATGAAGGTGGCTGCCAAAACGCCTCGTTCGAACTGCGTCCTGGACAACAGTAAACTCCGAGCAACCGGAATCCCAATGTCGGATGTAGAAGACGTTATTGTAAAAGCCTTGAAGGGGTGGGAGGCTATTGTAAGTTGCTAGGGGCTAGGGGCTAGTTGCTAGGGGCTAGTTGCTAGGGGCTAGGGGCTAGGGGCTAGGGGCTAGGGGCTAGTCATTCTTCCTATAGAGAC
>JANMHA010000243.1:0-26553 GCA_031374925.1 Pirellula sp.
GGGTTGCGGGCGCCCCTGCCGTTGTTTGTGTGGGGGGGGCCGCCCCCCCCCCCGCCTCGCCCTCCCGGTAAAAACATATCCGCCACTCGCCTTAAAGGTCGACGGGAGATGTTTAAGATCGTTACTCCAAGATTCCATTCCTCCAACCCGCCGTCTGCCTGAGAAGGCAACGCAATCCAATGAAAACAAGTCTACTTCTGTTCGCTGCGTTGACACTCATGTGCAGCCAGCTTTTGGCTGACAGTCCCGGTATTGAATCGCCAACGGCCAAAGGCAAGCCGAATGTTCTGTTCATCGCCGTCGACGACCTGAATCATTGGGTCGGCCACTTTGGACGCAACAAGCAAACCAAGACGCCCAACATCGACCGACTCGCGGCCATGGGGGTGACCTTCACCAACGCTCATTGCGCCGGCCCAGTCTGCAATCCTTCACGGGCTGCGTTGCTTAGTGGCAAACGACCAAGCACTACCGGCGTCTATGACAATGGCGATCCTTTCGTCGCCGGCATCAAGCCTGCCGAATCACTCGTCATGCAGTTTAAGAACGCTGGTTATCAGACCCTCGGTATAGGTAAACTCTGGCACGGCGGCCTCGGTTGGCAGGAACAATGGACTTCCACAGGTACCGAAAAAGCCAAACCAGCGGAAGTTCTCAAACGAGACATCGGAGGCATTGCGTTCGGCGTAATCCAAGGGGGGGATGAATCTGTATCCGATACCTCCATCGCGAGCTACGGTATTGCCGAACTCGCCAAGTCCCATGACACTCCCTTCTTCCTGACTCTCGGCTTTCACAAGCCCCACATGCCATGGAACGTCCCTCAGAAATATTATGACATGCATCCACTCGCGGACATCCAATTGCCACCTACCAAAGAAGGTGATCTCGATGACGTTCCCGCCGCTGGTCTGAAAATGGCGAAAGCCAGTGGAGACCATGCCAACGTGCTTGCCTCAGGGCGTTGGAAGGAAGCCGTGCAAGCCTACCTCGCTGCTATATCCTACCTCGATGGTCAGGTCGGTCGCGTTCTCGATGCCTATGATAAATCGCCGGAGAAGGACAATACCATTATCTGCTTTTGGGGCGATCACGGTTGGCACCTGGGTGAAAAGCAGCATTGGCGAAAGTTTGCCCTCTGGGAGGAAGCCACACGCGCACCGTTCATCTGGGTCGTTCCTGGCGTCACCAAGGCCGGCGGGGTTTGTACGAGCCCCGTCGATTTCATGAGCGTCTATCCCACCATGTGCGACCTTGCCAGTATTCCAAAGCCCGATTGGCTCGAAGGAGTTAACATCAAGCCTCTCCTGGCCGACCCCGCTGCCGCGTGGAACAAAGTTGCTGTGACCACCTTCGGCCTAAACAACCATGCGATCCGCACCGACCGATGGCGATACATCCGCTATGCCAACGGGGACGAGGAACTCTACGACCATCAGAACGACGAATACGAGTGGACAAACTTGGCTTCTCAAGCCGAGCATGTGGCGTTGAAAGCCGATCTCGCCAAATACTTCCCTACCACCAAAAACGCCGCAGTAGTAGGCAAACAGGCAGACGCCGATAACGAATCCAGCCCGACGCAGCAAGAACGCCGCGCGAAACGCAAAGCAGAGAAAGCTAAGTAAGGCTCATCCTTACCCACTCTTCGAATCGAGGCAAAAGCAAAACCTCTGGCAGGTCCACACATGTAAAGCTGGGGGAAATAGACGTTAAATGCCTGTCGCGAAAACGCTATCATTCGCTCCGGTTCGTCTGTGGAGGTTGTGATTCGGCGGATTGGTTAAAGAATACCACCCAGGGTACAAAGGTAGAATCTTTCGGCGTGACCTTCCGATAAATTCCCCATCAATGGATTGTTTTCCGTTTGGTAGCTCCACAGGCTTGGTGTGACTGCCGAACTTCAAATCAGGAATAATGCGATGGATCGCTTTCATTCAACCGGCGCAGCTACTCGTTTGGCGGCCGCATGTTTTCTGAGTTCGTTCGCAGGTTGCGTGGCGAATCCACTCCCTGTTCCAACTGTCTGGGACAAACTCGGAATTCCACAGGCTACGGCTCGATTACGCGATTCAACTATCAACAGGTCAGGGAACTTCCCTAATCTCGAAAAGAAGCCGCCTCTGTTGAAGATTGCGGATCCCGCCAATTTGCAGCCCGAAAAGCCAGAAATGATCAAAACGGCCGCTAAAATCAAGGCGGACAAAGATCTTAAGAAACAAAAAATCAAAGCCATCAATTTCTTGGCAGAGGTAAACTGCGGTTGCTACAACAAAGACGACAAGGTCGCCAAAGCGTTCCTGGCGGCTCTCGATGATTGCGATCCAGATGTTCGCAAGGCAGCCGTCGAAGGACTCTGCAAAGCGGCAGGCAACTGCTCATCGTGCCGTACTGGATGCGAAACCACTTGCTGCACTGAGGAAATCTTAAAGAAAGTTCAAGACATTGCGACAGGCGTGGATGCCAGTGGCTGCAGCAAAGAACCCGTTAAGGAGATTCGCGTTGCGGCTGCAGGACTTCTAAAGAAATGTCCTTGCCCACCCGCAAAGCCTATCGAAGAAGTGCCTGCACCACCACCAAGTGAAATCGAAGAGATCACCGCTCCAGACGGTACTAGAAATCTAGAAGGGGACGAGAATAAGGGGCCAGGACGAAACCTGGAAGGCAACACTTCCGGTCTTCCATCGCGAAATGGATCGGTATCAAAAGTCTCGTACCGCGTTCGAGATGCAGGATTCTTGCCCGGTACGGAGCCTGTGATCGTCGCCAAACGAGGAAGCTCGAAAGCAACTCCATCGAGCGCGATTTCCAATCCAGAGCAGCTGATTGCCGCTCGTGTGGTCAACAATCACAAGCAACTTGGAGAATTGTTGATCGAACTGCCTGACGTTTATAAGCTCAATGTTGGTTGGACGATGGTTGTCCTGGACGAAAAAGGCAACCATCAAGTAGGTCGGATCACGGAGGCAAGCGGTCGACGAATTGTGATCGCGTTGGAAGGTGCCACATCCCTTTCGACCACCGCGAATCAATCGATCAAAATGGGGCTAGTTCAAACAAACTAAAGCCAACCAACTCTTTACAACGAACGGTAAGATCCCCTGGCACAACGCATGATGCCAGGGGCTTATGCAGCCAAGCCGATTGGCGGATTTTGAAGCTGTGTGATCTTTAAGCTAGGATGAATCCCAGCACTCTAAATGGTCCTTCTCTCAAGTTCGACGTGGAAGCATTGGCCAATGCTACGCCAATTCATGGCTGCCACCTAAGGCCGCGCCCTGTGGCCCGAACTCATGATCAGGACCATATTGCTTGGAATAAGTCTGACGATCGCCGCGTGCCTCTTCGCAGATGCAACGCAGCCAACGAGTACCCTATTCCAGGAGAGTTTCGACGATGCCGATCTTAGCAAGCGGGGTTGGTACGACGGAACCGAGTTTAGAATTGTAGGGGACTCCTTTGCAGGACGGGGCTGTATCGAATATGAGTGGATCGACACTAATTCGAAAGTATCAGGCTCATCCGGCACCCGCCATTCTTTTGAACCCACGGACGAAGTCTTCCTCCGATTTTATCTCAAACTCTCGAAGGGCTGGGGCTGGACCGGCAGAAACTACCATCCGCATCTCCTGCATTTCATGACTAGTGAGAACTCGAAGTGGCATGGGCCAGCAGGCAGCCACCTCACGCTTTACATCGAACCGGTTAATGGCAAGCTGCGACTTGCCGCCACGGATATTCAGAACAAGGATAGTCCGCACGGCCTGACCCAGGGGCCACTCAAAGGAGGCTTCAACGGGATATTCTACGATAGCAGCGAGGAATTGTTTAAGGACGACCAGTGGCATTGCATCGAGGCATCCTTCAAGCTCAATACCTTGGATCTGAAAAATGACAGCCCGAACCGGGACGGCGTCGTCCGCGGATGGTTTGATGGGAAACTCGTGGTCGAGCACTCGGACGTGATCTTGCGATCCACGGACTTCCCTGCCATGAAATTCAACCAATTTCTAATGACTCCTTACTTTGGGACTGGTCTGTTGCCCCACGCGCAACAACTTTGGATAGATGAGTTGGTGGTGAGCACCAACGGATAGATGAGTTGGTGGTGAGCACCAACCGAATAGGACCTCGGTCCGAGAGCACGGTTCCGAGATCACGGTAGAGTAGTGCACGTTGGAGTAGAGCTTTGAGCACGGTAGAGTAGAATAGTACGACAGATTGCAACACAACGCCAAACACCCATCGCCAACAGGGATCCATAAATCGCCAATGAAATACGCACTTACGTTTCTCACTGTCCTCTTAATGGCTCCATCGAATGTTCTTACCAGTGGGCTGAAGCACACGTTGGAAAAGCTGCTAAAGTAATACCGTCCAAATTGTTCCTTTGTTTCTAAAATGAAGACGGTCCTCTGAGTTCTTCAAAAGAAATCCCAGTCCACCATAATCAACTTGTTGCTTATCTCGGGGTGAAATAACATAAATCCATTTCTTGAATACGCTAACACAACCCACATTGTAACGCTCGCCAGAGTGTCGATGCGCAACGTGTTGGTCAAACGATTTAGCCACGTTTTTGCGAACTTAACTGCCATCCTTTTTTTGGCCCCGCTAACCGCGTTTCAAGCGGACGAGCCCGTGGACTTTGTGCGTGATGTTCGCCCAATCTTTGAGAAGCATTGCTATTCCTGTCACAGCGGAGTAGAGCAGGAATCAGGCTTGCGATTGGACATAAAAGAAGTCGCTCTCAAAGGTGGCGACCATCATGGCCCTGATATTATCCCTGGAAAAGCCATCGCAAGCCCACTCATTCGTTTTATCACCACTGACAATCAAGATTCGAAAATGCCACCAGACGGCAAGCTGTCGGATGCGGAAATTGCGACGCTGACCCGATGGATCCACGAAGGGGCCGTCTGGCCCGACGGTGTGGATCGGGTCAAGCTAAAAGACAATCGCGATCATTGGAGCTTCAAACCGCTGGCCCTCAGCCACGGAGATCACTCGATTGATGAATTCATTGCGACCAAGCTGATGGAAAATGGGCTTACCATGTCGCCAGAAGCCGATCGCATCCGTTGGCTTCGCCGCGTGTCCTTTGATCTCACTGGACTTCCACCTAAACCCGAACAAGCGAGTGCCTTCCTTCAAGACGGCCGAAGCGATGCCTTCGAGCATGTTGTAGATGAATTGTTAAGTTCCGAGCGTTATGGCGAACGCTGGGCTCAACACTGGCTTGACGTGGTTCGCTATGCCGACACGCATGGCTTTGAAGTCAACACCGAACGTCCTAACGCGTGGCCCTATCGCGATTACGTCATCCGATCTTTCAATAAAGATACTCCTTACGATCGATTTATCCAAGAACAAATTGCTGGAGATGCTCTGGAAGAGGATGCGGCCACCGGCTTCCTGGTGACCGCGTCGGTATTATTGCCAGGTCAAATCGGTAAAGATGCTCCATCGATCCGGCTTGCTCGGCAAGACTCTCTCGATGAGATTGTGAACAACATTGGACAATCGTTTTTAGGGCTGAGCGTGGGTTGCGCTCGCTGTCATGATCACAAGTTTGATCCCATAACGGCCAAGGACTACTATGCGATGCAGGCCTTCGTGGCGGGCGTGGAATATGAAGATCGCGAAATGCGTAGCGAAGAAGCCGAGGCCAAAAAGAAGGATGCTGCGCCATTGCGCCAACAAGTCAAAGAGATCGACGAGCGACTTGCTCAGTTTGTGCCGTTGGCCCGTCCCGGTTCTACTCGGCGAGTTATGGTTGCTAAAGAAAATGTCGAGACCTTTGCGCCGATAGAAGCAAAGTTCGTTCGATTTACGATAATGGACGCGAATCTGCATCCGACCCTTGGACTTATCGAACCTTGCATTGATGAGTTCGAGATCTTCACGGATGAACCCGAGCCACGAAATGTTGCCCTGGCTTCGCATGGGACTAGAGTTACAGCATCGGGAAGCAACGACTCGGACTCGCACAAGCTTGAGCATATCAACGACGGTCAACCGGGAAACGCTCGCAGTTGGATGTCGTCAACCAAAGGCCGCGGCTGGGTGCAGTTTGAACTGCCGCAAGCCACTCGAATTGCGAGAGTTGTTTGGAGTCGTGACCGCACGGGCGAATTTACCGATCGGCTGCCAACCGCCTTTATGTTGAATGTAGGACTCACCGAAGAAAAGCTGACGATGGTTGCTGAGTCAGTTCCATTGCGTCCAACTGCCGGCGCGGGGCCGCTCAACACAGATCGTTTCCAGCCTGTCCGTGCGTCCAAACTGCGTTTTCGAATTCGCGACACCAATAGCCTCGAACCCTGCCTCGACGAACTGGAAGTTTTCAATGTTGCTGGAGAGAATGTCGCTTTGACACGGTTTGGAACCACCGCGACCACCTCGGGCAACACGATTGTGGCCGATAGGCACGAGCCGAACTTCGTCAACGATGGCCAATACGGGAACGAACGTAGCTGGATGTCCAACGAACCGGGAAAGGGCTGGGTAGAACTTGAATTCCCTTCCGAGCAGGAAATCGCTCGCGTTCTCTGGAGCCGCGACCGCACTGGTAAATTCGTTGATCGTCTTCCGATCGAATACGAAATCGAAGTCCGCATCGGTGATCAATGGAATCTTGTGGCGGATTCTACCGACCGGCAACCGCACATCGCCGGGATGTCGCGTGGCCCCGAATTCACCCTGGCTGGTCTAACATCCGAAGATGCCGACGCGGCCGATCGATTGCTCAAGAAAAAAGCCGAACTCGAAAGGAGAATCCAAGCGGCGGAGTCCGGCCAGCAAGCGTTTGCAGGCAAATTTCGCACGCCAGACGAGATCCGTTTGCTCAGTCGCGGTGACCCAGAGCAACCGAAAGAAGTGGTTTTGCCGGCTGTCATCACGGCTCTCGATGCTATTTGTCTGAGCAACGAAACACCTGAGCAAGATCGTCGGCGCGCGCTAGCGGATTGGATCGCAAGTCCAAAACATCCTCTAACGGCACGAGTGATGGTGAATCGCATTTGGCAAGGACACTTTGGAAGCGGCATTGTTCAAACGCCCAGTGACTTCGGCAACAACGGAATAAAGCCGACCCATACCGAGTTGCTCGATTGGCTGGCGACGGAGTTCATTCGTTCTGGTTGGTCGATCAAACACATGCATCGGCTGATCGTGCTTAGTAAGACCTATCGACAGACATCACATTCTGCATCTTCGCCCCTCGCTCAGACCACCGATGCGGAAGTACGACTTCTGTGGCGATATCCATCGCATCGCCTTGAGGCAGAGTGCATTCGTGATTCGATGCTCGCAGTGAGTGGTTTACTCAATCAAAAAATGTACGGAAGCGGCTTTGACTTATTCGACAAGCGTGGCGGCCTTTCCGGTTTCAATCCAATTGAAAAGCTGACTCCGGAAAATCAGCGCCGCATGATCTATGCACACAAAGTACGTCGCGAAACGGAAACTGTCTTCGGTGCTTTTGATTGTCCCGACGCTGGTCAGAGCGCTGCCATCAGGCGTCACTCGACCACTCCGATTCAGGCATTGAATCTTCTGAACAGTCGTTTCACCCTGGAGGTATCAAAGGCATTTTCGGAACGAGTTCTTCGGGAGTCAGGTGACAATCTTCAAGACCAGGTACAACGCGCCTTTCAACTGTCTTTCAATCGCAACGCTACTGCTGCCGAACTCCAAGATATTGAACCGATTGTTCGGGAGCACGGACTGATTGTGCTTTGCCGAGTTCTCTTTAACAGCAATGAATTTCTATTCATCCCATGAATCCCGAAACTATCTCGAGTTCAGGTCGACAACTGCTCGACCGTCGCAATTTCTTGAGCGACAGTGCAACGTCGCTTGGTTCGATCGCCCTAGCAAGCCTGCTTGGGAACGATGGATTGCTGGCTTCGACAGACTTGCAGACCATCATCGATCCAGCACGTCCGTATGCTCCTAGGCAACCGCATTTTGCGGCTAGAGCCAAAAACGTAATTGTCATTTTTTGTGCTGGCGCAGTGAGTCAGCTTGAAACATGGGATTACAAACCGGAACTGATCAAGTGGGATGACAAGCCGCTACCCGGTGGTCCTTCCGTTACTTTTCAAGGCCCAGCAGGAAACCTTGCTCGACCGCAGTATGAATTTCACCAGCGCGGTCAAACAGGCAAATGGGTCAGCGACATGATTCCGCATCTGGCCGAATTGACCGACGACATTGCTTTTGTTCATTCGTTGACCAGTAAGTCGAATACGCACGGTCCTGCTGAGAATTTCTTGTCGACGGGCTTCGTACTCGATGGTTTTCCGAGCCTTGGATCGTGGGTAACGTACGCACTCGGAAGCGAGAATGAGGATTTACCGTCGTATGTGGCGATTCCTGATCCGCGCGGTGTGCCTCAAAATGGATCGAACAACTGGGGCCCTGGCTTTCTGCCTGCGGCTTTTCAGGGAACCACGATGAGCTCCAAGGATCCCGTACGTCATCTCGTTGCTTCCGGAGTATCCAACCAATCCGATCGAGCGGCCAGGTCGCTTCTTCAAAGAATCAACGCTCGTCATCTCGAAGCCAACCCCGGGGATAGCAAGTTGGCCGCGAGAATTGCAAGCTATGAACTCGCGGCACGGATGCAGCTTAGTGTCCCTGAGATTGCCGATTTCAGTTCTGAGCCAGAACATATCATGAGCATGTACGGAGCCGACGACACGAAAAACGCCGACAAAGCAGCTTTCGCCAAAAACTGCATTCTTGCGCGGCGCCTCATCGAGAAAGGGGTGCGTTTCGTACAGCTCTTCAATGGTGCCTATGCCAGCGGTGGCAAGCTCAATTGGGACGGCCATAACGCTCTGAAGGAACAATACGACGTACATGCGGAGATTCTCGATCAGCCCGCCGCCGCGCTAATCCGTGATCTAAGGCAACGCGGTTTGCTTGAGAGCACGCTGGTTGTCTGGTGCACGGAGTTTGGTCGCATGCCTTTCTTCCAAAAAGGAGCCAAGGGCCGCGACCATAACCCTGACGGTTTCACCTGTTGGATGACCGGGGCTGGAGTCAAGCCGGGGGTGAGTCATGGCGTAACCGATGAGCTTGGCCAGAAGGCAGTCGAGAATATTCATCCGCTATACCACTTCAACGCCACGATTCTTCATCTGCTTGGCCTCGATTATGAGAAGCTAAGCTTTGAGCATAATGGTATTCAGCGCCGGCTAACGAATGTGGAAGGAAAACTGATCTCAGAGATACTGGCTGCTTCCTAGGCTGGTTGCAAAACCTGATAAAATGAAATTGAAAGTGGTGTTTTAGAACTCTTTACCAAAGGACTTCCGATGAAGACGAAGATCAAAACGATCCCCTGTGTAGCCATTGCCTGCATGAGCGTTGCTACGAGTTGGGATTCGGGGGCTTTGGCGCAAGGAAATTCCGGGAAATCACTTGGTAAGTCCCTGTCCTTTCATGCTTCTTTTGATAGCAGTCCAGACGCGGACTTTGCACGCGGCGACAGGGGGATCTGGCAAGCAGTCTCGATAAACAAAAGGGATGAGGCGACGAAGGGGCTTCCGGGTGGTGGCGAAGTGAAGCTCGATCCTTTGGCTGGGAGATTTGGTGGCGCCATCCGGTTTGGAAAGAGCAAGGGGCCGATTGTTTTCTTCAAAGCAGAAGACAATTTCACAATGCCAACCCTAAATTGGTCTGGAACCGTTTGCTTTTGGTTGAAAACCGACTTTGCAACTGACCTGTTAGACGGTTTCTGTGACCCGATTCAAATCACTTCGAAGCAATGGGACGACGCATCCCTGTTTGTTGAATTCGAAAAGCGAGCGACGGGTATTCCGTTTCGTTTGGGCGTGTACGCCGACAAATCCGTTTGGAATCCAACCGGCCGAAACTTTGCGGATATCCCGCCTGTCGAAAGGCCGCTGGTAACCGTTGAAAAATCCCCCTTCGCATCAGGGAACTGGACCCACGTTGCGTTCGCTTTCGAAAAGTTTAACTCAGGCAAACAAGACGGGCACGCTAGCTTGTACCTCGATGGGAAAAAAATGGGTGAAATTGGGGCTCGAACGCAGACATTTACTTGGGAACCTAAGCGCGCATCCATCATGCTGGGACTGAGTTATGTTGGCATGATGGATGATCTCGCGCTGTTTGATCGAGCATTAACACAAGAAGAAGTGAGTGATCTTTTTGCGTTGAAGAGTGGCATTGGCGAGCTGTTACCAAAGTAGACGATCGTTGGCGTTCCCGTCGTGCAACCTTGCTCGATTCAGTGACGATCTTTGCCGAGCAAGGAACCGCTATAGATACTGGATGTAACAGGCTTAGGAACGGCCATCGGAGTTGGCTTCAAGTCGAATGGAATAGAGTACTTGGCAAACCATAAGTGCTTGGACTTATCCGATCCTTCATTGAGTTCAGGAACCTGCTTTTGGTCGACCAATTCGAGCAGCAGGCGAGGTGTTGGAGTCACACCGTACCTTTGCGTTCGAGTCGGTTGCGAGGTGGCACCGAATCGAATAGCGATTTCCTGGATATTTGGATCGTATATAAATCGGTTTCTTTGGTCGTTCTTACCGAGTTCATTAAAACTTCCGACCGTCACAATACTCTGAGTGCGATCATGGAACTGGTATGCTTCGTAGCCTGCGCGACGCAATGCTCGAGTAGCGAGTGCAGCTCGCTCCGCAGCGATTTCCAGTTGCGATACTTTTTGCGCGTCGTTGTTGGCGCGGTTGTTGGCGCCTCCCCAACCACCGACGGCTCGATCCTCGCCACTAAAAACGGCGACCCGAACCGTAAACTTGCCAGGGCATCCAAGGAGATTGAATTCGGAATGCGCTTTTTCCTCGTTTAGTTTCTTTACAAATTTGTCCACTTCCGGCGTTTTGTAGTAGTCCTCTGGCAACATAGGATTACGAGTCGTAAACGCGTTGGACATGGGCCCAAGCTTTTCAGTGCTCTCATACTTGGTTTTCAAAAAGTCTCGCCATGAATGTACTGGAACCGTATCGTTCTTGGATGCATCCTGCTCTAGAGCATCTGTGGCGGCGAGCGCCTTCGGCTTGATCCGCTTAACCTTTGCTAAGGTTTCTGTGATGCCAGTGCTATCGATGGAATCGAAGTCACCGACCAGCACTGCGTACCCCTCAACGATCTTCTTGTCACGGAATTTCATTTTGCGATTGTTGCCGTTGGGGTCGATTCCTGCGCCAGCGACGGGCTGGGTGAAGTCGAGCTTCTTAGTCATGCAGTAGGCCGAAAGATTGAAGTCGCGTCTCAGTTCGGTTGCGAGCTGCTCGGCCTGGCTTTTCGCATTGAACCCGTCAAACGACATCGCGAAAACCAACCATGGACCATGCTCTGGTTTCAACTCGTATTTGCTTGGAGGCTCGCTTTTTCCACTCATGTTTTTTGCGGTTTCATCCGCCAACAGAGTTGTGGACGATATCGCTGCTAGGAGCAACCCAAACGCCATTGCGACACTATGAATGGGCGACAGAAAAGCACTTGGAAATTCGAATTGGAACTTCATAAACGACATCCCCGATTGCGGTTGTTTTGGTTGCGGCTTCCTGCCAGCGGACCAACGCAAGAATTCTCTGTGCGCTGGTATCTTCTGGCTAACTATCGATTTATCATTTTCTTTCGGGCTGCGACTAGAGCAGTTTCCGTGTCTCGTTGGAACCGCTACACTCTCCACTCCACCCAAGCGGTAAGATAGCGAAGCTGGGTGATCCGGGTTTTTGTGAGAAAAGGGTATTGATTTAATGGCAACAGGGCTTCTGTTACTTCTAGACGATATCGCGTCGATAATGAACGATGTTGCGACACTTACAAAAATTTCTGTGGAAAAAACGGCAGGCGTCTTAGGGGACGACCTGGCGCTGAACGCCCACCAAGTTTCGGGGGTGGAACCGAATCGTGAGTTGCCGATTGTCTGGGCTGTTGCCAAGGGTTCATTTAAGAACAAAGCCATTTTGGTCCCTGGAGCCCTTGCATTGAGCAGCGTAGCTCCCTGGGCCATAACGCCTTTGATGATCGCAGGTGGTTCATTTCTTTGCTTTGAAGGCTTTGAAAAAATCTCACATCGATTCTTGCATTCGAAACAGGAAGACGAACAGCACCATGCTCAGCATTTGGAGGTTCTGGCAACGGCAGAAATCGATGTGGCTGCAGCCGAAAAAGAGAAAGTCAATGGGGCGGTTCGCACCGACTTCATTTTGTCGGCCGAGATCATTGTCATCGCGCTGGATATCGTCGAAAAGTCGTCTTTCTCCACCCGACTGGCGGTGTTGGTCGGGGTTGGAATCCTGATGACAATAGGAGTCTATGGTTTGGTCGCAATCATCGTGAAACTGGATGACGTAGGGATGTTCTTGACAACGCAACGAAAAGCAAGCGTAAGAGGATTCGGGCGATTTATCCTGATTGCAGCCCCTCATTTGATGAAGTTTCTTACGGTGGCAGGTACCGTGGCAATGTTTTTGGTGGGTGGCGGTATTTTAGTGCATAAGATCGAATTCCTTCATGCTGGCGTGGAGTATATTTCGCATCTGGCGTTCCAAGCTCCGATCCTGAGTCGCTTGGCTGAATATGCAACGGGCACGCTTTTGCATACCCTAATCGGTCTCTCCGCCGGTGCAATCGTATTGCTCGTTGTCAGCCTAATCAAAAAGGGAATGAAAATGGTTTAGATGCTACATCTATCGCACCCGTGGCGGATGCTGCTAGCATCCGAGCCGACGCTAGCAGCGTCGGCCACGGTGGGTTGAATTCGATCGAGCCAAATGAGTCCGAGAAGCGACGCAGAAGTTTTCGCTATTGGTTTTGCATCCTGAACACGGAACAATTGTACGAGAGACGGAACCGCCAAAAAGATCGAACTGTCGGGCAACACTTAGGGATTGGAGTCGACGACAGAAAAAATCACAGCCTCGGCCATGTTACTTTGCCGGGATACACGGTTCGAATACTGTACAACGTGCCACCTCCCGTGATGTAGAGTGTCTTGGAATCGTCTCCACCGAATGCACAGTTTGTGACCTCGTCGCGCGGGATCTGTACAAAATCAATTAACTTGCCAGCAGGATTGAAAACGTAGATGCCACCCAGTTGACTTGCATCCGGCTCAAATGGCGGTTTACTCTCGCTCGTGCCGGCCGCTACGTATAAATTCCCAAGAACGTCTTGTTTGAGTCCGTCAGGGCCACGGCCCTGCCCCCAATCATGTATCAGTCGTTGGCTTTTTGGAGCGACGGATCCATCGCTTTGCAAATCGAAGCGCCAAAGTTTCCTGGCCCCCCCCAAGCGATCATTGCAATTGTCCGCAACGTAAAGGAAGCGGTCGTCAGCCGAGACGAGTACTCCATTGGCCCGATCGACTTCGCGCCCAACGACCCTGTCAACGTTGCCGTCGGGATCAATACGATAGACACCTTCGATGGTTTGGTTCGCCTGGTCGCGTTGCTGCATGTCTTCACGACTCCCGTAACGAGGATCGGAGAAATAGATACGTCCCCGTGAGTCTAACGTTAGATCATTCGGAGTGTTGTACGCTTTGCCCGCGAACGAGGATGTTAACGACTTGACTGTACCGTCCCGTTGTGTCCGAGTAACCCGTCGGAGTGTCGGTTCGCACGCAAGCAAGCTGCCATCGCGGTCGAACAAAAGTCCATTGGTTCCGGCACTCTCTCGAAACACGCTGGCTGTTCCGTCTTTTGCCAGGCGATTGACGTTGCCATTGCCACTGGAAAAAACTCCTAATTCAGGATCCCAAGCGGGACCTTCACCGCCCCGTCCGGCTTCGGAGACGACGGTTAACGAGGCCTTCGGCTCGAAGATCATCGAATGGGTTTTACTTGGCTCCAAGGCCGAGGCTTGACGCAGTACTTCATCGATAATTCGTTCCTCGACTGGGTCGGACCAGATCGATGGCAGGCCATAGTAAACCATGGCCCCTCTCCCCTCATAGCCTCCTTCTTTTAGTACTCGATAGCTAGGGATGTATGCCATAACGTCATGCGCGTATCCTGCCACAAACGTCGATTTCGGAATGTGAGCTTTGATCCGCGCAGGATTTGCGACTCTGGAATCGAATACTTTTTCGCAACGAGCTGGCGAACCTCCGAGGACAATTCCCGATCGATGCCCACTAGGTCCAGGGTAACGATGACAGCCCTGGTATGGTTGGCCGATTCGAGTACCATCGCTTTGGAATAGAGCTCCGTCACCTTTCCGTCGGCTGGCCGATCGCGGCTGGCGTAACCAGCCATCGGCATCCACTCTGCTGGGGTTATGATGGCTGACGCAGCCCCGGCTCGCCAAGCTTCCGCACACGCATTTTGAATGGCCGCGAGAGAAGTTGTTGCAGAAAATGCAGCGAATAATAGGAATCGCATGAGCGTAGTCTCGGTTAATGGATGGTGCTTGTCTGGACAAATGACTGAAACCGTCATTGTCACGGCCTTTCGAACGCTTCATACTACGGGGGCGGGAAATTCAGTGCCACTATCGTAGCTTAATTTGTGAGAATTCAACGCCTTCATGAATCACTGGGAGTGTGAGGCTCCTCGCGTGGCCTCGCCCTCCCAGTAATAGAAGCGATGAACTTGGAAATGAAGTAGAACTAGTGTCCCTCTAGAACAAACATCATTGTCGTTTAAACAATCCACTCTTTCCATTGAGACTCCGTATGAACCTTCGCCGTGATTTTCTGAGGCACGTTACCGCGACTGCGTTGGTGGCGCCAGCAGTATGTGCGTTAGGCCCCTTCGTCCAGTCGGCCGCCCCGCCATCCTTAATAGTTGATACACATCAACATCTATGGGACTTGGACAAACAGAAGCTGCCGTGGCTTGCCGGCGCGCCCGATATCCTAGAGCGCACGTATCACTTGCCTGAGTATCGAGCAGCGACCCAAGGATTGAACATCAAGGCGGTTTATATGGAGGTTGCGGTCGACTCTTCGCAACTTGTCGAGGAAGCGGAACGCGTGATCCGCTTGAGTCGAGATGCGTCCACTCGGACCATTGGAGCTGTAATCGGCAGCCGGCCAGAATCGCCAAATTTCTGGGACTACATGAGCAAATTCAAATCGGTTCCCGAGGTGAAGGGCGCCCGTCGCGTTTTGCACGAGAATGAAACGCCAGCTGGTTTGTGTTTGCAACCCGAGTTCGTTCATAGCGTTCGAAAACTTGGCGAACTAGGCCGCAGTTTCGATTTATGCATGCGGCCAAAGGAATTGTCAGATGGTGCTAAGCTTGCCGAACTTTGCCCAGAAACACGCTTCATTGTCGATCATTGTGGCAACGCTGATCCAAAGTCGTTCCGTAAGATCCCGGTCAATGAGGAAAAGCCATCGCATTCGGCTGAGGAATGGAAAACAGGGATCGATAAACTCGCCAAGCTTACCAACGTCATTTGCAAAATTTCCGGCGTCATCGCGAGCTTGCCAAAAGGTGGCGACGCAAACGATCTTGCCCCAATCGTCAACTTCTGCTTGGACACGTTCGGCCCGGATCGCGTCGTGTTTGGAAGCGATTGGCCGGTTTGTTTGCTCGGCGGTCCGCTTAAAACCTGGGTCAGTATGCTGGAACAAATTGTCGGCTCCCGCTCAGACGCAGACCAACAAAAGCTCTGGTCCGGAAACGCTATTCGGCACTATGGGCTGAATGCGTAAGTTCGACATCGGCAAAAAATGCGTGTGGCACGCCCCTGAGGCACGCCCCTGAGGCACATCGTGTGGCACATCGTGTGGCACGCCCCTGAGTTTACGAAGGGCGTGGTGAATCGCTAGCAACATTTACCACCCTTCCCACGCCCATCGCTATCGCTCTGAGCGTGCCACACGTACGCTCGAGCTGCCACACGTACACTCGAACGTGCCGCACGAACTAAGCAGGAATGCTGACCGGCCGAATCAGATGTTGCTCTCCGAGGTTTCCGCAGGTAGTCTTGAAGGTTGAAAGACCAGAATCCAGTTCGGTCGCATTTCAAATCTCAGCCAAACAAAGGGAGCACAAGGGCAAATGCACTACAGTTTCAAAGGAAAGAATGCGTTGGTGACCGGATCCTCGAAGGGGATTGGGAGGGCAGTCGCCATTGCGTTGGCGCAAGGTGGTGCAAATGTAACAGTCAACTGCAGCTCGAGCAAAGACCAAGCCGACGAGGTTGCCCAAGAGATTCGCAAGCTTGGCTGCAAAGCACTTGTTGTGGCCTGTGACGTGTCGGATTTGGCTGCCGTCGAGGATATGGTTCAGCGGACCGTAACCGAGTTTGGCAGCTTGGATTTATTCGTCTCCAATGCAGTCTATAGCGATCGTCAATTGATGGTCGAAGCGGACATGGTTGGCTTTCGCCGGACGATCGAAGTGAGTATGTGGGGAGCGTTGCACGGAGTTCGAGCTTCGGCTCAGCAAATGATCAAGCAAGGTTGGGGGGGAAGCATAACGGTCGTCAGTTCACCTCACTCGATCATTCCGTTTCCAACCGCTATGGCGTACAACATGGCCAAAGCCGCCATTGACCATATGGCCCGTACCGCGGCTATCGAGTTGATTCAACATGGAATTCGAGTCAACGTTTTTCATCCGGGCTGGATCGATACACCTGGAGAACGAAAGTTCTTTACGGAAGAGCAACTCGCCAACGGCGCGCAGCAAATACCCATGAAGCGACTAGGGACTTCGGAAGAAATGGCGCATGGCATCTGCTTTACGCTGAGCGAAGAAGCCGCTTACATGACAGGAACTACGTTGACGATGGACGGCGGCGTGGGCTTACCCTGGTGGTCCAAACGTACCGAAGGCGGGCAGTAAGCCGAGTGTCTGGTACGGATGCAACGCAGCTTCCGCCCGGACAAGCCGCGGACGGAGAGCTCTTATTTGCAATGAGTTCGGTAGCTGCCAAGTGTTGCCTCCACCGAGACGAGCTCGGATGGAAGCCTTAAGCCTTAAGTCTGACTCGACGAGCCAGTTTATTTCTTTTCGCCGACTTTAGAAATCGGCGTTTCTTTGTTGCCATCGCGGAGGAATGGTTCTTTTTCCTGAATCCCTTGCGCAGGCTTAATCTCTCGAATCCAGATATTTCGAAACCGCACTGGATTTCCGTGATCTTGGATAGAAATAGGTCCCTTGGGCAGGTGTGCCTTGTACTGAGGTGGACGATTAAATGGAGTGTCTCCGAGCAGTTGGAAATGGTTGAGGATTAGGACACCGTTGTGGACGGCAGTGATATAAGCAGGAGTGTCCAGCGAGGCGTCCTCTTTGAAACGTGGTCCGGTCCAGAAGATGTCATAGGTATTCCATTCGCCGGGACGCCGCATGGCGTTGACCAAGGGAGGTGTTTGTTTGTAAATCGATCCAGCTTGGCCATCAAAATAAGTGAGGTTGTCAAACGAGTCGAGGACTTGCAGTTCGTACTTTCCCATCATGAAGACACCGCTGTTTCCTCTGCCTTGGCCACTTCCGACAGCAGGTGTTGGAGCGGACCATTCGATGTGGAGTTGGCAATCGCCAAACTCAGCTTTGGTAGTGATTTGGGCTTTGCCGCAAATCAATACGCCATCTTTTACTTCCCAAGTGTCGGCATTTTTCCATTGTGACTTATCTTTTCCGTCAAAGAGCACAACGGCATCCGAAGGTGGATCCGCGTTTTGAGCACCAGGCGTGACGATTGCTGGGGCCGTCCACTTGATCCCATTTAGATACTCTTGACTGTTAGCAAACGGGGCACAAACGGACAAACACAATAATGGAAAGAGGGCGCAAGATGATTTGCTAGAAAGGTAAGTGCGGAAAAAACGAGCAAACATGATTGGCAATAACTTTCGTTTCAGGGAGGGAAAAACGCATGCCGGATCGAATCAAAATGCATTTCGTCGAACCGGGGGGGATTGCATTGTAACTCAAAATGTTTTCGCAGGCGGTTGACGTCATCGGGCGAGCGGCAGATTGCAGTATCCCAATCCGAAGCGTAAGCGAGGGACAATTTCGCAGGTCCCTCACTTACGTATCGGGTTATGATTGGTAGTTTTCGCATCGCCGCTCGCCTAAACAGCGAGTGTGCTGTTTTTTTCGTACCGCAATCAAGGAAACCATACAGCCTCCCTTGTCCTGGCCGTTATTTCCACTAGCCGTCCAAAATAAGAGACTCCGACCAAACCGGTTTTGTCAGATCCTCTAGAATAGGTTGGCCGGGTTGCGAGTGACAATCAAACCGAAGCAACCAAACCAAAGTGCCAACCATTACCAGCGATGCCAACGGGAAAAACGATGCAATCCAATTTTATTCTCTTGGTGTTCATTGCGGTTTCTGGCGGCTATGCGTATGCCGCTGAGCCCCAGCCGAATGTCCTTTTTATCGCCATCGACGATCTCCGCAACGACTTGGGTGCGCTCGGTGTTGAGCATGCGAAAACACCTCAATTGGATGCCTTTGCCAAGTCCGCTCGCGTGTTTAGTCAACACTATGTCCAGGTACCCACCTGTGGTGCTTCGCGCTGCGCATTGATGCGTGGACGTTATCCAACCGTCCCATCGCAAGTCGGCAACGACGGCATCAAGCAAACGCAAAAAGATTGGGGTTCGCATAGCCTGCCCGCAGTTTTCCGCCAGAACGGTTATCGCACGCTCGCCCTGGGCAAGTTAACTCATTATCCCGGCGGCTTAACTGGCAAGGCTTGGGCCGAAGGACCGGAGGAACTGCCCGGCGCATGGGACCGAGCTTGGATTCCAGATGGTCCTTGGAAAACACCAGAAGCCATCATGCACGGCTACGCGAATGGTGTTGCGAGACAGCCTGGCAAGTCACCGCCATGGGAGGCACACAATGGTCCCGATGAAGCCTATCCGGACGCTTGGGTGGCGGCTGAAGCGATCAAAACGCTCAAGGAATTGGCCGCACAAAAACAGCCCTGGTTTTTCGGCGTAGGATTCTTCAAACCGCATCTGCCATTCGCCGCCCCCAAAAAATGGCATGACCTACACGCTGCAGGTGTACCGGATCTGGCACCAGAAGCCGCCGCCAAACCAACTTGGCCGTCAGGCTGGCACAATAGCAGTGAGTTTCGAGGCAACTATGGCCACGAGGCAAGACGCGACCCAGATACCGACCTGGAATACGGGCGAATGATGCGGCGGGCTTATTCGGCCAGCATGAGTTATATGGACGCTCAGGTCGGCCGAGTGTTGGCCGCTTTGCAAGAGTTAGGTTTGGAAAAAGACACGATCGTCGTAGTATGGAGCGACCACGGTTTTCTACTCGGCGAACACGCTATTTGGGGCAAGCACTGTCTGTACGACAAAGCCCTCCATTCACCGTTGATGATCCGTCATCCTGCCCTCCAAGCACCGGGCCGCATTAGTGATGCAACGGTAGAGACCGTGGACCTATTTCCAACACTAACCGATCTATGCGGCCTGCCTTCGCCGTCCGGACTTGATGGCCGCAGTTTACGCCCACAGTTAGATGATCCCGCAGCGCCTGCTGTCAAACCCTCGCATGGCTTCTGGAACGGAGGCCAACGCACCGTGCGTACGGATCGCTGGCGCCTCATCGCTAAACTCGACAATATTGAGGGCGCAACGAATGTCGAATTATTTGATTACCAAACGGACCCAGATGAGACACGCAACCATGCAGAAACACGGCCCGAGGTTGTTCAAGATTTGCTCGCACGCCTCAAGAGCTTTCCTTAACATGAATTAGGACGCGAAACGATCCCATTCCCCATTAGCCATCAACAACAGCCATCATTAACCATCATTGCATTTCGAGTCGAAGTCATCATGAAACCGTTTTCCATTTTCTTTGTGCTTGCGCTCATGGCCGTACCAGTTTCAGCTGCCGATCGCCCCAACATCCTCTTCGCTATTGCCGACGACTGGGGGCTGCACGCTGGCGCTTATGGCACACCTTGGGTGAAGACGCCTGCCTTCGATCGAGTCGCCAAAGAAGGCCTGTTGTTCAAAAACGCGTATACGCCGATGGCCAAATGCGCACCGTCGCGCGCGATCGTTTTGACTGGACGGCATCTCTGGCAAAACGAAGAGGCCGGCAACCATTTGTCCTTTTTTCCCGCAAAGCTAAAAAGCTGGCCCGAGGTGCTTACTGAAAAGGGCTGGCACATGGGCATTACTGGAAAAGGCTGGGGACCTGGCGTCGCCAAGGACGCCAATGGCAATCAACGCCAAATCACGGGCAAACCTTTTAACTCGCACAAGTCACCGGCTCCCACCAAGGAAATGGGCAACAATGACTACGCAGCCAATTTCAAGGAATTCCTCGATGCGGCACCGAAGGACGCTCCGTGGTGTTTCTGGTATGGCAGCACAGAACCACATCGGGCATACGAGTTTCAGTCCGGCATGAAAAACGGCGGAAAGAAGCTTAGCGACATCGCTAAGGTGCCCGATTTCTTACCCGACGACGACATCGTTCGGCACGACTTGCTCGACTATGCGTTCGAAGTGGAGCACACCGACAATCACCTTGCCCGAATGATCGCTGAGTTGGAAAAAAGAGGCAAGCTCGACAAAACGTTGATCATTGTCACGAGCGACCACGGCATGCCTTTTCCTCGCTGCAAAGGATATGCCTACGAAGACTCAAATCATATCCCGCTGGCAATCCGTTGGCCGGCTGGTTTGAACAAACCAGGCCGCGTGATCGATGACTTTGTCAACTTCACGGATATTGCGCCCACCATCCTTGACTTCACTCGCATTGAACAGAAAGACAGCGGCATGATGCCCATCACCGGCCAGAGTTGGCGTCCCATTTTGGAAAGCGACAAAGCTGGTCAAGTCATCGCGGAACGGGATCACACCCTTATCGGTAAAGAGCGTACAGACGTCGGCCGACCAAACGACTGGGGCTATCCCATCCGAGGCATTGTTACTAGCACGCATCTCTTTCTGAAGAACTATGAGCCGACGCGATGGCCCGCAGGGAACCCTGAAACCGGCTACACCGACACAGACGCAAGTCCTTCGAAAACGCTGATTCTGGAACTTGGCCGTATGGACCGCGCGAACAAGTTTTGGCAGCTCGACTTTGGAATGCGGCCAGCCGAGGAATTCTACGATCTAACAAGGGATAGGAATTGCGTAAACAACCTTGCCAGTGAACCTGTGAATGTGTCTGGAATGAAGCTGCTGCGCGACCGCATGGAGAAAGAGCTCAGAAGTCAAAACGACCCGCGTATGGCCGGCAATGGTCATGTCTTTGACAACTACCCTGCCACCGGCGGCGCTGGTTTCTATGACAAGTATAAAAAAGGGGAGAAGCCCAGGGCAGGCTGGATCGAAGAATCCGACATTGAAAAAGAACCCATCAAACTACCGTAATGGCGGCGAATGCGTTTGACAAGACAGCTCTTAGGTTGAGCGGGAGCTTGCCTCCCCTCAACCTTGTTTTGGCGTCCTAAGTAACCGCGTGCTAACCGCCGCACTGGGCTCCCACCTCGACCGCCTTAGGCGGTCGAGGCGGGAGCGGAGGGCGGTCATTTAAGGTCTTTGCCGAACGGTTAGTACGTCAAAACGGCGTCCGTCGGAGCCAAGCTCCGATTGCACGCAAAGCGCTACTTTTTTAGCTCTTTTCTATTGACTGCCTTGCCTGGCATGGCTAAAATTTTAGCGCATCTGCTTTTTCCCGAGGATTTTGAAATGGTTGATCCAAGTACTCTGTCGCGACGCGAGCGGCAAATCATGGACATTCTCTTTGCTCAAGGCGAAGCCACCGTTAAACAAGTTCAAGAATTGTTGGACGATCCACCGACCGTCATGGCGGTCCGGCGTATGCTTCAAATCCTGGAGGAAAAAGGACACCTCAATCGAAAGCAAGATACTCGCAAGGTAGTCTATAGTCCGAGTGAATCTCGCAAAGCCGCCGGCTCCAATGCGCTGAAGCATGTGCTGGACACGTTTTTTGGTGGGGCGATCGACGAAGCTCTGGCAGCTCACTTCGCTAGGAAAGAAGAGGTCTCGCCCGAAGAACTAGCAAGGCTAAAACAGATGATTGCTCACGCCAAAACGGGAAAAAACCAACGGTCGAAAATATAGGGTTCATGTTCCATTCACTGCATGCACGAGAATTGATGCACTCATGAGAAATCTAACTTTCGCCAGCTTCAACAACGTCACCATTCTTGGATCAAGCGCCGCAGGGTTTTTGTGCCTATCTCTTTTGGATGCATCGATCAAGAGCTTGCTGCTGTTGGTGCTAGCGACCGCAGTTAGTTTCATGTTGGTCCGCGCATCGGCTGCGACTCGACATTGGGTATGGGCAAGCACTTTGATCGGCCTCCTGTTAATGCCGGCTTGCGCCATGCTTTTGCCTCAGTGGCGTGTGCTTCCATCTTGGCTATCGATCGAAAGCCGTATCGAGCAACAAGGGAATGGGAGCTTGAAAGTTGCATTCAGCCAACCTTCGAGTGAAATCCCGCCCGACACTTGGATCTCTCCTTCGCAACCATTCGTGCCGGAAAGTGCTGAGTACTCACAGGGCGAAGTCCAGCGGCCAAGCGATGTTCCTGCCGAGATTGAGCGCGCTCCGATTCGATTGAGCGCATACCAATTACTAATTGCGTGGGGTACGGGGTTCCTGCTTTGCCTCCTTCCCATCGCTCTGGCATTTTATCGATTGATACAGTTAGAACGGGTTTTCAAAAACGAGAACCCGATTCCCAAAAAACTTGCCTGGCAAGTGATCGATGTCGCGAAGGACTTGGGGATTGATATGCCTCTCGTTCTCATCGGTCCAACTGGAGCCATGCCAATGGTATGGTCGTTTTGGAAATCGCGATTGTTTCTGCCCGCGGACGTGGACCAGTGGACTGCAAATCGGCTGAACGCCGTTTTGCTGCACGAAATGATTCATCTGAGCCGGCGCGATACAACTTGGTTTTGGGTCGCGTCGTTTGCTCGTGCCGTCAATTGGTTTAATCCGCTGGCATGGTATGCGGTTCATCGGCTGCGGGTTGAATGCGAACGAGCTTGCGATGATCACGTCTTGCGAATGGGGGTGGATGCAAGCGAATACGCTGGCCATTTACTGGAGTTAGCGACCAGTGTACGAGCAGCATCGGGAACCGGATCGTTGGCATTGGCCATGGCGAGCAAGCCGAACGTTGAGAATAGGATCCTCTCGATCCTTAATCTGCGAACCAATCGGTGCGGGGTCACTTTGCTTCGCGCAGTCGGAGTTTTAACCGTAGTTTCCCTTGGGGTGGCTGCCCTCGCAACACTGACAGCGACCGCGACCGATAAGAACATCGCCGAAAGACACACTGCCGCCGATCAAGTTGAGGATGAGCCGTATAAATATCCTTACTGCGTGGTGGAGGTTAAAAACCTACAGTCCAGGTCGCTCGAGGAAGCGATCACCGTTTTCAATCGAGAGGCTCAGGAAAGTCCAACCGGTCGATGGCAACCGCCGATCACGGAACAAGAAACACTGGACGCGATTGCGAAATTTGTTGAGTTAGAACACATCCCTGAGCCTCCAAAAGCGACTCTACGCGAAATAGTGAAGACAAAAACACTTCCACCAAATGCTTACTTCCGACGCTTCACGCGTTTGGATGATGAGCAGCAGATGCAAGGCGTGTGGTGGGTTCGCTTAGTGGTGAAAGTAGACGTCCCCACAGTCTATTCCGTTCCTGTTAGAACGACCCAGCTCTTTACTCGCCCATACACGCAGATGGAACGGCAACAGAATGCCGAAGAAGGCCTTACTCTGATCAATCGTTTCGTTTCGTATTTTGAAGAGCCGCCAAACATCAGACTGAAAGAAGAGTTTTCAAAGGAAGCCATGGATCGCATGAGCGGACGCTTTGAAAAAGGGATCAAGGAGAAAGACCTCGAAGCATTGGTTGGACTTTTCAACTGGCAGGGCACAAGCGATTCGACCCGCGATTTTGTAACCGCCGAATTGCGAATGCTGCTTCTGTCAGAGACTCACTCGGTCAAAATCGAACCGAGAACGTTCAATGGCAATCTGATTCACTGGTCTGCCTATCAGCACTATCAACCGAATTTGGATGTGATTGGTTACTTGGAAGTTGAATACACGTTGGGAAATCCATTAATAGTAGGGCAGGCTGGAAGGTCACCTTATCTGCTCGACAAAGGTGACATCGTCGGCATCTACATCGAAGGGGTGTTGCCTTACGAAAACGCGAAACCACCGGAAACTCCCACTGCTAATTACCCAGATGCGGGGAGTGGTAAACTTCACCCGTCTCTTAGGCTTCCATTCGTTGTTCAGAAGAACGGTACCCTTTCTTTGCCGTCTATCGGACCGATTAAGGTTGTCGGAGCGACAGTTGAGCAGGCTACGGAGCTCATCAAAAAAGCTTACTTGGACGCTAAGATTTTTACGAATCGCGAGAAGTTAAGGCCAATCGTTACCATACTCAAAGAACGATCGACAGGGCCAAGAGAGGTTCTTTCGCTTGAAATCGGTAGAGTTGGCGACGAGTTTCATCTGGCAAACTATGTCCCGTCCGGGGAACGCATGTTTCCCAAGGGAACTATCGAGGGGTTGTCAATACATGGCCACAATGAGCGATTGGCAGATGGAACGCTCCTGATGACACAACTCATATCCAATCCGGGCTCGCTTATCTCAGCCCATGTGGCAAACGAAGAAATCCGACTAAGGGAACTCCGTCATAAGGAGGGGAAGAATGCGCTCGTGGCGGATTTGCAAGAAGACGAAAGAAAGTATGTGCAGGGCAAAATCACTGAGGTCTCGCAGGGTGGGGATGTAGTTCATATCAACATAGGCAAAGCGGACGGGTTGAGTCCAGGTGTTAGCTTTGCTGTCTTAGCCCCAGACATTGATCATGTTGCGGATGCGAGTCCGAAGGCAAAAATCCAGGTCGTCGAGGTCATCTCGGGCTCGGAACATCTTTCCCGGTGCAAAGTTTTGTCCATTCCGACTGGGAACATCAGCAAGGGCGATTCTATCTATTCGGTCGCATGGCAACCGGGAAAAACGGTCGGATTTGCACTGGTTGGCAAAATGGATATCGATGGCGACGGCACCGATGATCGCGAAAAAGTTAAGTGGATGATTGCGGAGGCTGGAGGACTGGTTACGTTTGATTTGCCACCCGATGGAAAATCCACTGGTGAGTTAACTGCTGAAACGCGTTGGCTAGTGATCGGTCAAGATTTCAAAGAGACGGATGTGGGGGGAGTTGTTGATGCCAAAGTAAGATCGCTTGGAGTTATGCGGTTCAATCTAGAAAAGCTGTTGGGTTGGCTTCGCAAGTGAAGAAGATGGTGAATTTGTACCGCCAACCCGAAGCGTAAGAATTGAGGTTGCTTCCTTCCATTACCACGAAGTGGTGAAACAGTTGAGCCCACGGTCGCGAAACGCACCCTGACTACTGGTGCTTCGGTTGTGCGGGAACTTGCCTCCCCTCAACCTTGTTTTGGCGTCCTACGTCACTGCCCACTAACCGCCGCCCTCCGCTCCCACCTCGACCGCCTAAGGCGGTGGAGGTGGGAGCGGAGGGCGGTCATTTAAGGTCTTTGCCGAACGGTTAGTACGCCAAAACGGCGTCCGTCGGAGGCGAGCTCCGATCGGACGGGACGCGAGCTCCGATCGGACGGGAGGCAAGCTCCGATCGGACGGGACGCAAGCGCCGATCGGACGGGAGGCGAGCTCCGATCGGACGGGACGCTTCACGGCGTTGCTCGTTGGGGATTGGGACACGCTACTTTTGACCGAAACTCTTTGTGATTAGTAGTTGTTCCGCATTACTTGTAGCACTACCCATCGAGCAACGCATTCAGCTTCTCAACCGCTTTCAAGAGCAGGTTCCAATGCTGAAATGCGTCGAAAGTATCGATTCGCAAGCAGTCATCTCGATCGAACCCGACTTCGCTCAGTTCAATCGTCTCGGCCAGCGCGATCATGCTCGATGGCCCATTGGAGAACATCTCGATCGTGTGATGTTCGCTTTCGAGCGGCATGACTTGTTCCATGGCGGTGTGCACCGCCCATAAGGCTGCTCGTTCCGCATCGACGCTATCGATAATCGCTCGAAGTGTACCGCTTTGAACATAAAATTTGGCCATAGTAATCGTCCTTGATGGTTGAGTTGACTCGATTTTGTTTTGCGCCAAACAAGCTGGTGGCGATCCCAGGTCGGCCGTCCACCTCCTGCCTCGTGAGGGCTGAGGCAGGAAGTGGTTTAGGCCGCTTTCAGGAGAGTCAAAGCAGGGATGTTGTGGCTCGACTGCTTTGACAAAAGAAGTATCGCTCCGACCATTGACACGTTAGGTCCAAGGGCCGCGGAGAAATGGAGAAATGGAGAAATCGACGGGCGAAAATGCCCCCGAGTTTTACTCGGGGGATACTTACCATTCCCATAGAATTTCACAAACAATTCACTTAGGTTGAGCGGGAGCTCGCCTCCCCTCAACCTTGTTTTGGCGTCCTTCGTCATGCCCTCTAACCGCCGCCCTCCGCACCCCCCGCCACCCCCCAAATAGGGAGGAGGGGGCGCGGAGGGGGGGCGTATAATGGAATAGACCCAAAGGT
>JANMHA010000245.1:0-5536 GCA_031374925.1 Pirellula sp.
CGGCGGATGCAACGCTGGACTAAATGGACAATGCAGACCGAATTGGGATCAAATTGTTCGGCACGTGGAATACGAGGCATGGCAAATCTCCTTTAACGGCAGCATACCAATCGACAGCTCCAAGTCAATAGGTGCCAGGCATGTATTGTGGGCATGTATTGTGCATTATTGTACAGCCGGTGCTGACGAGCGAACGGCACGACGGAGCGTGCCTACTACTTTTGTCGACGGTGTCTGAGGCTATTTGGAGTTCGGCGTTTGCACTGGCCTTGCGTCATTCTCACAGAGTTTAGACACTCCCCAGACTGACTTCGTTCGGATGCAAGCATGACGCTTGCGCGATCACGCCAGGTAAAAACAGAAGGACCTGTGGCCATGATTCCATTTGCACTGCATTTTTCTCCGTTTTCATCGCTCTGCACTTTGCTACTATTAGCACCCGTGGCCTTAGCCGATTCGACCGGTGACTGCATCGCCATCGAATTCATGGCCGAGCGTTGTTCGCAATGTTCCGAAATGCATCGCTCCACGGATCAAGCGGTAAAAGAAGGTTGGGTCGTTCGAAGGATCGATACGAAACGAGAGCCACATGTTGCTATGCGTTGGCAAATTGTCAACGTTCCAACCACCGTACTCATACGCAACGGCCGGGAAGTAGACCGGATCCTAGGCCCAATCGCCTTCGCAGAATTACAGAAACGACTTACCGCTGCTTCATCTATTGATAGCATTCGAAGCAACTTGGACCGTCACCGCGATAGAACTGAGGACTCACCCATTTTGAGGGGCCAATCTCCATTGAACATAATCCCGATGGCGAATGCCACTGCGATTGCGAGTACTTCTTCCAATCCGTTCTCCGCATCATCGACCATTCGACGCGATCCGCCATCGCTGATTAACGAAAACGAATCGCCAAGAAATCCGAGTGATCCACAAGGTGCCACTGTACGAATCCGAGTCGAGGAGCCTCGCCATGAGTCTGTCGGCACAGGAACTATCATTGACTCCCACAACGGTGAAGCGTTAGTGCTGACGTGTGGTCACCTATTTCGCGAGAACCAAGGCAAAACCAAGATCGTTGTCGAGACTTTTTCAGGCGGACAAATACAATCGTACCCAGCGACACTGATTGATTTCCAAGCAAAAGATATGGACATCGGTTTGATTGCATTTCGCCCCAAAGGAATCATTCCAGTTGCAAGGCTAATTCCCAAAAACAGAGCTTTGGCCGAGGGGCAACGGGTATTTAGCTGGGGCTGCGATCGCGGTGCATCTCCATCCCGTAGGGACTCGCAGATCTCAAAACTGAATCGCTACCTTGGAGCCGCCAACGTCGAAGTAGATGGTGAACCGGTTGAAGGACGCAGTGGTGGTGGATTGTTTGACGATCGCGGGGAATTGATCGGCGTTTGCTATGCAGCAGATCCAGAACTTAAAGAAGGTCTATATAACGCAGCCGAAGTTGTTTATTTCCAATTGGCAAAACTTGGACTTCAGCGGCTATTTAACGATCGCAACGACACGCCTCAAATACCGGTGATAGCCAACGCAACAAATGCCGCGGCACCGTCTGTTTCGGTTCCTGAATTAACGGTGATTTTACGAGGTCGTGATGGAAAGCAAGAACAGCTCAATATTCCGCAGCCGAGCCCGCAACTGCTTCAAGCACTCCGAGAAAGCACTCGGCGTTGATATTATCCAGCCAATAACAGTACAAAAGTCAGAGTAGTAGGTAGGCGAATTTCATGTGCTGTCCACCTGGAATCCCAACATATGCCCGAAGGCGAATGGCAAGACGGAGCGTGCCGGCAACGTTTGTCGACAGTGTCCGAGAAAATGCCGGAAAAGTGCTCCGTCCATCCGAGAAAGGGGGAGTACTGAATTGGGAGAGCGAGGTGTAAAAAAACGACCAGTCCTAACCTATGGGAGCACATCATGTTCGGAATTCGAGGAATTGGCGTTGTTTGCATTGTTTTGTTCGCCTATCAAACGGCGTGGTCTCAGTCATTGCCTAACCTCAGTTCCACCAAACCAGTGTCCAATACAGGCAAAAAAGAGGCAGATAGGGAATTGGAGACTGCGAACTGTCGGTCCGCGGAACTTAAGCGACGTGCATCTGACCCTGGAACGCCTTCGAGTAATTCAGGAACCGCTTCACATCGAGCGGGTTATTCGGAAATCCTCCGTGGTACCCAACCATTGAGTATCGAGGAGGTCGAACGCATAAAGATTACCGAAGCAATGCCACCAACCCATTGCAAAAGTATTGGGGCCGTTCCCAAGGACCCGAATGGTTCTTATGAGGGCCCCTGGCGGGCTCATGAATCAACGCTTCATGACTTTGAAAACACTTCTGGTTTTGGACAATGGCGAATGTTGATTGTGAAAAATGCGAGAGGAAAGATGATGGGGGCTCCAGGAATAGATCGAGTGGAACTGGTGAGCCTGCTAACGAACGATGAGCCTTCGATTTATGTACTAGATGGACCTGCGACACCCCCGGCGGCGCGACTCGCTCGTCGAAGGCCACTGGACGAATTCGAGGTTCTCGGCTTGGACGCCGTTAGGCGAGGCAACAATTTGGTTTGGACCAAGGAAGCACCCAATCGCATGTTTGGAGCCGTCCGCGCTGCACGGGTTTGTCTTGAATGCCATAGCGGAGCCAAGGAGAACGACTTGCTTGGTGCGTTTTCCTACCATCTAGAAACCTCGATTGATAAACTTGTGAAGTTTCCCAATCGCGCTGTCTCACGATAAGCGGCACGGGACTATTCAATGGGATCTGACGGGGATCTGATGGTGTTTTCGCAGATATCAAGGCGGAGACCGCCGCGCCACACTTAATTTTTTCTTGGTTTTCTGCCAGTCCTCATGATCCGAAATGAAGTTTCGACGTATCCAAGGGTTGGTTTCGTTTGGGTCGAAGGCGATGATTCAGCCTGGGTTGAGGTGATGCGATGCGAATTCCGTTCAGCTTGTTCTTGAGCCTTTTGGTCGTCGGTTTCGTATCGATTTTTGGATGTGGACAAGCTGACTCAACGAAGCTTCAGTCTGTGTCGAGGCAATCTGAAGCTTTGGCTCAAATCGAAAAGTCAACGAATTCATTGTCGAGTCGCGATAAGCCGCAGTCTGGTAAGTTGACTTCCATCAATACTCCGATGCGAAAACTTGTTTACTCCGGCGAGGTCAAAATTCAAACTGAGGACTTTTCGGATTTGGAAAGACAACTTGAATCCAAGCTGAGTGAGTATGGCGGATTCATTGGAAATTTCACTGAATCCAGAATCGATCAACACGAACGCCATGGCATCTGGACAGTTCGATTGCCTGTCGACCAGTTTTCGGCTTTTGTCAGGTGGCTTGACGATTCGTTTCACATCGTTGACAAGTCCATTAAAAGCAAAGACGTGACAGACGAATTCGTCGATCTTCAGTCTCGTTTGACGAACAAACGAAAGACAGAACAAAGGCTTTCCGAACACCTCAGCAAAACAACTTCGAAGCTTTCGGAAATACTCGAGATGGAAAAAGAAATGGAGCGAGTTCGAGAAGACATTGAACGAATCGAGGGGCGGTTAAACCTACTTCAGGATCAAGCCGAATTGAGTACGATTGTCGTTCGGGTTGATAGCAAGAAGGTTTTCGTCGCCCCAAAGTCGCCGTCATCGCTATCCAACTTAGCGGCCATCTTTGGCAAATCATGCTGGCTTCTTGTGCAAATTTCTTATTCGCTCATGGTGATCGCCACAGCTATCTTGCCATTTGCTTTTGTCATCGGGATGATTGCCTGGATCATTTTCTTGTGGACTGGCCAATCGCCTTTACGCATGTTGAAGCAAACAAGGTGGAGATCGTAGTGATGTCGTTCGAAATCAAGGCAGGGACCGCCGTGCCACAACGGAATCCAACGAAAAAACGGCTGGTGTCCGAGAACACCAACCGTTCTTTGCTTATCGCTTCGACTACCAGTTTCGTTGGATCGGCGTCGCAAGTCTGGGGGACAGATTCAGCGTTGCGATTTATCCGACGATTCTAAGCCGTCGTTTGTTACTGATTAGCAACCGCAAGCTGGAGCTGCATTGCATCCGCAATCAGAGGCTGTTGCGCAGCCGCTGTTGCATCCGCCATGGCATCGCAAGCCTCGGAGCAAGCCTCGGAGACGGCCGTTAAACAGACCGTTGCCCGAACCAATTCCATTGCCTGAACCATTACCGCAAGCATTGCATCCATTTCCTGCACCGTTACCACAGGATACTGTTACTGGAACTTCTTCGCAGACAGTCTTAGCAACGCATCGTGTGTAGGTGTAAGGAACTTGAACTTGTACGCACTTTGCAACTTTGACCGTTGTGCAGCATGGAACTGCTTTGCAGACGGTGTAAGGTACTAGTTTAGTACGGCATTCCTTGACGATTTTGCAAGTAGTGTAGGTGTAAGGGCAGCTCTTTTGCTCGCAGACCATGCTGCAAGTTTTGTAGCAAACGTCCTTAACTCTTTGCTCGCAAACCATGTGGCAGGTCTTGTAGCATACAGTCTTTTGACGGCATTCTGGGACCATTCGGCATGTTGTGTAGGTGCAAACCTTGCTCTTCTGCTCGCAGACCATTGTGCATGTCTTGTAACATACAGTCTTGGTACGGCATTCTGGAACCATCTTGCAAGTTGTGTAGGTGCAAACCTTGCTACGGCACTCTGGAACCAATTTGCAAACATTGTGAGTGACCGTCTTGGTGCGGCACTCGGGAACGCATTTGGTTACAGTGTAAGGAACAACTTTGGTCAAGCACTGTGTTTCGTACTTTACGCAGTTAATTTCCTTGGTTTCGCAGGACGGAACCCAAACTTTCTTGCAAATCGTCTTTGGTGGGCATTGAACGCATTCTACTCGGCAAGCGCCTGGGCAGTATACGTTCTTGCAGGTCGATGGATCAAATGTCCAAGTACCTGGCTCACGAACTGTTCTGCGAACGACTGGACCCGCAACTTCTTCCGAAGTTGTCTGCCAGCTGCCACCATTGACCGTAACGGTCTTGGTGTAGTTGACAGGGTTGGTAACAGTATAATTGACAGTTCGTTCCCTGGTCTCTGTCACAGGAACCATGACCGTGTAGTTGATTACTTGCTCACGGGCTTCCATGACTCGGTTCATCACCGTGTAGTTGATCACCTTTTCGTGTGTTTCACGAACTGGCGTCATCACGGTGTAGTTCACTTCCTTGGAGTGTGTTTCGTACACAGGTCGTTTGACTGTGTAGTTGATCACCTTCTCGTGGGTTTCGCGAACTGGAACACAAACTGTGTAGTTGATGACCTTGCTATGTGTTTCGTACACTGGGCGCGATACGTTGTACGTAACTTGCTTTGTATGCGTTTCGTAGACAGGTCGTTTGACGGTATAGTTGCGAACACCCGTGTGTGTTTCGCGAACCGGAACGTTGACCGAGTAGGAAACTTCCTTTTGGAGAGTTTCACGCTCGTATCGAACGCTGTTTACCGTCTTGTCTTCGTATACGACTTGGTTAACGGTCTTGGT
>JANMHA010000250.1:0-39362 GCA_031374925.1 Pirellula sp.
CGGCGGATGCAACGCTGGACTAAATGGACAATGCAGACCGAATTGGGATCAAATTGTTCGGCACGTGGAATACGAGGCATGGCAAATCTCCTTTAACGGCAGCATACCAATCGACAGCTCCAAGTCAATAGGTGCCAGGCACTTATTATACTGCCCCAGGCACTTATTATACTGCCACGCGGTAATGGCTGCATAAATCTTCTTTTCCACGCGTACGAATGGCTTTCACCACAAATACCGTGCCAAAGTCAAAACCTTTTGAACTGTCAATTCCTTACTCGGATGAGGCTCCTGCCGAACCCATGCGGTGCTAGCTCGCAAGGAGCCCGGAGCTTCTCCCGGTCAAAAGGTGCCTGGCACCTACTGAAGGGCCTCTGGCACCTACCAAAGAAGCTTTATTTTCCAATTTCGACAGCACCATTCGTGCTAGGCACCTACCGAAGCGCTCCATATTCTTGCTGCCGACGTGGCACCACCGAAGGGCCTACTCAGCGCTGACGAAGAATCGCGTTGTTTGGTCAAATATCTCTGACCGAATATTCAACGCAAACTCTTTCCCGACAACATCGCTGTCCACGAAGACCCTGGTAATGCTGTCTATCGCCAAAAATGCAATGCGATGTGTAGTGAGTTCGAAATCCGACCCCTGTGGCTTATAGACGGATTTTGTGTCCAAAAGCAACAAGGCAACTACATATCGCGGTCGGACTCCGGCCCAAAGAGCTTCTCCGGAGAATCTCTCAATCAAAACAGCGGAAAGAACTCGGACGCGTAATATTGCTGATTGCTGTGGATTCATTTTATCTTTCGAGATTTTACAGCCACCTTCGATAAACAGCGTGGCCATAGATAAGAGGCATATCCTACGATTGATGCCGTATGTCTGGGCATTCACGTTATGGACAAGAGGACTTACACTCCTCTTTGAAATCTTCCATGAATTTCTGATCCGCTCCATAGGCTTTAATATCATCGTTCGCCCAATTTTTAGCATCGTTCCATTCCTTATTAAAGGCAGGGGTTTTTTTGCCCAGCCGTTTCTCCATTTCTTTCTGAGTCGCTTGATGAACTTTCTCATGCTCCATTGTAGCTGCCTCTGTGACTTTCGCGCACGGATCCTTGCGTGGCGTGATTTTGATGTTACCGCTATTGTCAGTGGTGCCACCGACAGTAGTCCTTATGCCTTGACTGGCATGGGACTTTGCAATAGCGTTTTCGATATCATTTGCGGTCCTGTTCGAGGGGTCTTTCAATGCTTTCCTATACTCACCCTGCATGTGTTTCGACCATTTGATCTCACCATCAGCAACCTTGGCGCAATCCTTGCAAAGCCTACAAAACTCCACGTCGGAAACTCCCAACACCGTCTGGATAAGGCCAGCCATATTCACCGTATTCATGTGATTATGAAACATCTTGTCGGTGAGTCGACACGCTGCTTTCCCCTGCATCTTGACGTCGAAAGAAAACGTGATCCATGTGGCTTCTTTGATGAATACACTCGAGACGACGCCGCCAGCTACTCCTGGTTCATCTCCCGTACTTTTGAAGAACTCCGAACCGTAGTTGGCGCACATCATCCCACCGTCCGCCTTGACCGTGGTTGTTCCCTTCATCAAATCGGAGGACATCGCGATGTTCGGATAAGGGATCGGCACGGGACCGCCCGGCGATGGCGTTTTGCAAACGTCTGGTATCGTCGCTGTCGTGATGCCATTGCTCCCTTTGTGGCACAGCGTCAAGTTGTTGATGTTGATCGTAACCGGCATTCTAAATTTTCGCTCCTGTATGCCAATTGTTGCGGAGTCGGATCGCGCCGCGCAGCGCTGACGATCCGCTACTAGACCAGCACAGGCTGACGTTTCCTTTGGCGTAACCTCGCGACCAAGCCGATGTTGCGAGTGCTACCTGCAACGGTACCGAGGCTGCACCGACGTCTCCCCAACATTCGGCTGCGGCAGTAAAGCTAGCTGCATCATGAAAACCATCTCCGGTGCGACAAACCGCGAAGCCAAACTCGTCCGCCCGATACGTTTCGCCATTCAAGTCGCAGTAGCTATGCGAAACTTTTTCGCTAGATGATAACGCGCCGCGAAACGCTTGACTCAGCCCTTCGCCAATACAGACCGTTCGTGTTCCCAACAACTTGCCCTCGGTTCCCGTCGCCACCGCTGCAATTTCCGCCAACGGTTTCAAATTGACCTGCGAAATAGCTCGCCCCGTCGCAAACAGAATGGCCCCTGCCCCCTCTCCAGGTGTGAACCCCCAACTGTTGTTGACGGAATGAAGGCGTCCTGAACCGTCTATCGCTTCTAGTTCTTCCGGACCCAAGTGCGAATCAACTCCCACAACCAAGCACGTACCCTCGTCACTGTTTTTTAAGTACTGACAAGCCATTCGGATCGCTTCAACCCCGACTGCATTCAAGTCACTGCAAATGTGGTGACGAATATTAAAATTCAAGTCCTTTAATCCAATAGCTATCTCTTTTACGACCGAGTTCCTGTCTGCCTCTTGCGGCAAGCTAGCCGAAGATAGACCAAATACAATTGGCAGATTCGTCTTTCGATTAGACGCCTTTAACGATGACAGGGCATCGATCGCCGCATCAACGCCTAGTTGAATCATGCGTGAATTAGCATCCATCGATTCATCTAACCAATCAGCCATCGCCACCACCATCGGCTCGCCATGCTTGTCGATCATGAATGGATGTTCCGCATAAGCTGATATTCCGCAACGTACAGCTGCCGCTGCCGAAAGAGCACTTCTACCCACAGGGGTTTGGGCACCTACGCCGACGACATAAATCGAATCTTTTTGGAGTTCTATTCGGCTCATGCGACGAGTGACTCTTGTTCTTGTTTCACAAAGATAACGGTTCGCTTAAGCGTGTATAACGTATGGTGACACGGAAGAGCCGAATGCCACACCATGATTAGTCGTTTCTGATCCGGTTCGATAAGCACACAATGCAAGTCACTTCGATGATTTGCCGATCCGCCGTCGATAGATGTTCGGAATCCAAATACCAACTTCGGAAGGACAAACGACAGGTAACCGTTCGGGGTTAAGTTCAGTAACTCGACCTTCTCGCCACCTCGAAGAAACCCTGTCACTCGTTGATCTTGCGGTGCAGAATAAAAAAATTCGTCCTGGAAGTCGTCTGGCAGCAAGGGTTGACGTTCCTTTTGCCACTTTGCGTCGTATGTTCCTGCCAGCGATCGTCGCGGCATCCAAGCACAGGAAACCGCACCAAAGCCCGCGGGCGGATCCTTTGCTCCTGGAGTATCGATGCGAGCTCCTGGATAACGAATGTTCGGGAGAGGCGCTTCTTCGGAAGTATCGATTCCTACCCCAATAGGATTGCTATCTGCAAATGGATAAAGCGACTTAGAAGTTCGTTCGCCGACAGTCCCTCCAAAAGCCTTTTCGTAAGTGATTGGCATCGAGGAAAAAGGCATCGGACCACTCGGAATACTTGCACCGAGCGACCGCTGCCAAGTTTGATCGCCGCTTACGAGTAAAGTCTTCTTTAGAGTTCCAATTTGAAATCCGACTTCGAGTTCGTCACGTTCTTTGCCACCAGGAACATAAGCAGTTGCATTGAGCAGCACATCCGTGCCCAACTTGGTGCGAGGCAAATCGGAATCGCAGCGAAGTGAAGACTGTCCTGGTTTACCAAGGTACTGAGGAGCCTGGGCAACGGGATCCTGTTTCTCAGAGATTCCTAACTGGCCGTCTGGCTTGATAAGGAACGTGGCTCTGACAGCGACAAGCCAAATCTCGGAACCGTCGCGGTCACGAACAAAGGTTCGCTCGGCAGCAAAGGGTGTTTGATTCTCAATGGCCCACATAGCAAAACCAAGGTTCTAGTTGATTTGGACATTACCGCCGCGAATACGATTTGTTTGGGAGGCGCGACTCGCCACATTCGTTCCGCGAATTGCTACCGTTCCATCCGATTTGAGATTAATGCTCGCTTTGCCACACTTAATCGTAATTTGATCGGCATCAGCAATCACCGTCCCAGTTTTAGCACTAAGTTTTCGAGCAACATCGCATGAAAAAATCCCCAAAACAACTGGGCGGTCGCTTCGATTCTGATCAAAAGCAGCGCAAACGAACATTCCCACTTCGATTTCTTCGATGCTGCCGACCACTGCAATCGCGGTAGTGCAATGACTTACTCCGGCAAACTCAAACATCAAGAGTGGTAAGCCTCGCTCAACGCCAATGACCTTGCAGATCGCCAGTCCTTTGACTGAAACCAATGTTTCCGTTCGATCGCTGTTTCGCTCATTCTCCGTTCGAAGAATTGCATCCTCAGTGAGAGTTCGTGGTTGCTCCTCGAACAGGACCGGGGGCTTTTGCTCCAACATCAGTTTTCTCCAATCTTTGCCGCTTTGAGGACCATGTCTCCCGCGGCTTTTGCCGTGATCTTGCCAGAACCTTTCACAACAATGTCTTTGCCCTGTATCAAAATCGATCCGTCTTTCTTTAAAATGATTTTACTCGAGCCACAGATCAATGAAATCTCATCACCTGCTGTAATCGTTTTCTTCTTGCCAATGGTCTCGGAACTGGATCCTCCCACTTGATCCAAGCTATTCGAGCCTACGGTAGTACTCATGACGGCACCAACGGTAACTGCATATGCCGCACCTACAGTTAGCGCTTTTGCTGCTCCCACGGTTTCAGCCGATGCCGCCCCTACCGTTTCAGTTTTCATGGCTGCGATCGTCGTCGATTGATTCGCACCAATATTAACTACTTGATTGCTGCCAACGGTCTCAGTGTGATTGACGCCTACTGTGACCGTCTTGTTGCTACCAACGCTCAGACTTTGATTGTTGCCAATCGTCATCGTTTCGTTGACGTCGACTTGCTTGGTTCGGTTGTTGTGAATCGTGTGTGTCTCGTCATGCTCTATGACGGTGTCCAGGTTGTACTGGCCATGCATGCGTATTTGCTCTTTGCCCGGCGTATCATCCATCGAGAGTTCGTTGTAGCCGGTCCCTTTGTACGTCTTGGTCTTCATGCCCGATCGAGTTTTCTCGCCTGGCAAAGCAAAGGGTGGCATCGACTCCTTATGATAAACACGACCGGTAATGATCGGACGGTCTGGATCCCCTTCGATGAACGAAACGACGACCTCTTCACCCATTCGCGGAATGTCAATTCCACCAAAACTCTTGCCTGAATGGACTTGGACAACCCGCAACCAGCACGACGTATTCTCGTCCCGTTTGCCTTCGCGATCCCAATGGAACTGGACCTTCACGCGTCCGTGTTCGTCCGTGTAGATTTCCTCCCCTTTTGGACCTACCACGACCGCCGTTTGCACGCTGGACAAGAGTGGCTGAGGTGTGTGCCGCGGCGCCCGGTACTGCATATCTCGAGGAACGCAAGTGAATTGATTGGAATACGTGGGACTCGTTCCGCCCGAGGTGAATGGCCCCGGCTGCGACGCCGAATGCGAAATGCTCGTTATGACATACGACCCACCTTGCTCGCTCGGGCAATTGCGATGTTTTTTCAACTTGAATCCGTAGCCAGGACTCATAGTCTTGCATGTGCTGGTGCCACTTACGGAATTGAATCGGATTTCTTCCTCTTCCATTCTACGAGTCGATTCGTTTCTTCCATCCCCTTTTTGAACGTAATCATTCGAATAATCGTAAAGCTCGTATCCCGAATTGTTCTTGAGTGGAATCGCAGCATGTTTGGTCGCATTGACCTTCAAGTTGACAGAGGGCTGCAAGAAATCGTAGTCCGTCTGCTCCCATTTCCCTGCTACAAATTCATACGAATGCTCCCAAGAGGTAATATGGTCGGCAGCCGTTTGCCCATCGACCGAATGCGGGAATTCGATTTCCGCTTCGACGCACGATGGGTAGTTGCTCTTGTCCGAAAGGATCAGCTTGTGCTCGGACTGTTTATGCTCGAAGTAGTAGTAGACCCCGTAACGCTCCAGGGTGCGAGACAAGAAATTGAAATCCGTCTCGCGATACTGCACACAGTGTTCCACCTTTCTAGACTTGAGAATCGAAGCGTTCCCGGCATCGTGCCAAGTCTCGACGTGTCCGTACTCCTTGACTCTTGCAATCACCGCGTCAAAAACGTCTTGAATGGACTTCTCGGCTTTCTGCGGCAAATACACGAAGCATCGAGCGGCGCGGCTCATGAACCACAACCATGGAACTAAACGAACGCGATAAGAGCGAGACGGGATGCCCCTTTTTTCATGGCTCATGCCAAAATCACCAGCCCAAAGATGGCTGATGTAACCATGAATGTAGCGTGGCTTTTCATCCACACGATCGATTCTAACCGCTAACGCTTGCCCGATGACATCTTCCGGCTTGATGTTCTCTTTGGGGGAAGCAATCGTCAGTGAAAACTCAAATGGACGCGAGATTTCTTCGCGTCCAGATAGCGACGTGAGAATCGCCTCTGCTCCAAATAGACTATTGGGTTCAAGCTCAAGTAATCGGGCCATCGAGTCTGCTTTCCATCTACCGAGAGGCTTCTCATTTAACGAACCTCAATCGTCCGCGACCACCTCGTCGAGTTGCGACGACGTCGTCTTCGATAATCATAACCAAATCGAGCAACCAAAGGGCAGTTGCTCGACATATCTTTGACGCAAATCATTCGACGTTCGAATAGGCTGTGAATTTATTCGCAAGGCGTAAAACACTGTCGCCTTTTGCTTCGCAAAAGTGTGTTTACCAGGCGCACTTTCGCGGAGCGAAAGGCGACAATAATAAATCACAGCTTAGGGGTGAACTTACGCTTTAACCCCTTCTCGAACCTTCCATCCAAAGCCCACGTCACCCTTCTTATCACCCTTTTCGCTAATTTCCGTGTAGGTGATCTTGTACTCTTCGAAGTTCAAGCTGTAGTTCTCGCCTGGACGATCTTGGTCATGGCCGGAAATCGTGTGCGACGTAACCATCACATTCTTCAGCTCGTACTTGAGATATGGCTCGCGACCGGTGTTGGCGCCCGTGTGCAAGACATGGACTTCCACCTTTGGAAAAATCTTTCCAATGCAAACCGCTTCGATGATTTTCGGGCTCGACTTGTCCAATAGCTTCGAGCATTGAACATCCTCCAATTGAATCGTACCCTCTTGACGAGCGACACCTGTCTTGCCAGCACCGGTTTTGAAAACGTGCTGGCTGAAGCTTACTAGTTCGCTCCATTTTTCATGTCCCTTAGCGGCACATTCTCCGTCAATGCCATCAAATTTGATATAGGCTGCCATTTTTGTTCCTAATAGTTAGTGGTTAAACAGGACTTACAGTTTTACTGGATTCATTTGGCTCTTGGCCAACCGACACTCATGTTCTCGTACGAACTAATCGAGAGTTGCGTGTTGGAGACTTGTTTTCTGAAGAAAGTTGCGGCACTTAGCACCTACACATAAGTTTCTAAGTTTAACCACCGCCCGCCCCGTTGGGCCGCGAGCGCTGTAAAACGCGGGGCGAAGCCCACGCGGTTAAAAGAAATGACATCAGGATACTTCTGCCGTTGTGCTTACTTTGAATTACCCAATGAATCCTGGGCGCATTCCCTTGTTATATGCGGCCCGAACTAGCGAAGATACTTCGCCTGGCGTAATACGCCCGTCGCGATTGGCATCGAAGCCTCGATTTTGGGAATAATTAGCCGTTCCGCTCGGGAATAGAGTCGAATTTGCAGCTTTGCCAACGGCAGCCGGGTAGAGGATCGACATGTATAAGTCTTCGAGGGTTTTCAACCGACCCGCGTTTGGCTTCAAGTATTTTTTGACATAATCCAATTGCGCCACGTCGGACATTCCAGCCAGCGCACTAGTTGAGGTCCCCAAACCTCTGGCCGTATCTGGCATGAATTGGATGAGCCCTATCGCTCCACTGCCCGCCCCGTTTCGTACGCTTGGGCTAAAGGTTTCGCCTGTTTCAAAGGCCATGCAAGCCATTAGGAAGCTGGGGTCGACATGCAGCTCTTTGCTAATCGCGATTACTTTCGCTTTGAACTCTCCCGAGACTCTCGCTCCCCAAGCGATCTGCGATGCTGACGACGTTAACGGGGAATGAGGATTGTCTGTGTGCGAGCGAGCCACACCAAGTCGAACAAAATCACAGGAACCAAGCGATCGTGTGCGAGCAAAAACGCCGATTCCATTCGAACTTCCGTCGTTATTGGTATTCCCTTCGATCGTCCTAACGCTTCCACCCTGAGCTCCAGTTACGATGCCGGTGTGGGAATGTCCATATTCGCCACCCCTGACCAGAAAGATATCACCGCGTTGCGGCTGCCTGGTCAGTTTATGGTTCATTTTTGCCCAATCATAGAGATAGTCGCAGGCAGCTGTTCGCGGCATCGGATTGGACTCATGGGTCTTAACTGAAGCTTGAACGAAGCACCAATAAACAAACGACATGCACCAATAGGAACCTTTCGCGGCTCCAGCGGATCGATTGTAAGAGTCCACCGCAGGACCAGAATTAGAACCCAACGGAACCTCTCGAACCCGCAACTGGCTTAAAGCAATTTGGGTGGCGGATTCGACGATTCCAAATGAGGCATGATCTGGCGACGCGGGTGGAGAGCCATTTTTCTTGCCTGGCTGCACTCCGCGATATCTATTTACCATCCGTTTCTCAGTTTCAGGCCCCACTATCCCGTCAGCCGCAATGCCCTCTTTCAGCTGAAAGGCCTTCACCGCGGCAAGGGTCTTTGGTCCAAAATCTCCGTCTAACTTGAGCGCCGGTGTCGCCGGATTGAGCTTGTTGAGAATGTGTTGCACACGTGTAACCTCAGTACCCATTGATCCAGTACGCAACAGGGAAGCCATGAACGATACTCCTAAAAAGAACCTTGAACGATTGAGCCCGTGTAATTCTTCTGCGGATTATTGCAGTCGAGCAGCCCTTTCGGCTACTCGATATCACGTTGATGCAATTTACTCCGCTGCTATCCCCACTGTTCGAGGAGAACTTACGCTTTAACCCCTTCGCGAACCTTCCACCCAAAGCCTACATCACCCTTCTTTTCACCCTTTTCACTCATTTCTGTGTAGGTGATTTTGTACTCTTCGAAGTTCAAGCTGTAATTCTCGCCGGGACGATCTTGGTCATGCCCCGAAATCGTATGCGACGTAACCATCACATTCTTGAGCTCGTACTTTAGGTAAGGTTCCCGACCGGTATTTACCCCCGTGGTTAAAACATTGATTTCCACTTTCGGGAAGATCTTTCCCATGCAAACCGCTTCGATGATCTTGGGACTCGACTTGTCCAACAGCTTGGAGCACTGGACGTCCTCCAATTGGATTGTACCTTCTTGACGCGCAACACCTGTTTTGCCAGCCCCCGTTTTGAAGACATGTTGGCTGAAACTCTCTAGGACACTCCATTTTTCATGTCCTTTGGCTACGCATTCTCCGTCAATTCCATCAAATTTGATGTAGGCTGCCATTTCTATTGTTCCTCACTTAAAAATTAGTAAACACGACTGACATTTCCACTTGTTTCATTTGGCTCATGACCATCCGACACACTAGTTTTCGAGCCATTTGCGATTTGGTTGCGTGGTTGTCTTATTTTTTTGCGAAAAATCCGTTTGGAATGAGCCGCGATGCATTTTCGCAGGCGATCCCTCGGGCTGAGCGGGCTGAGCGGGAGGCTTGTTTCCCCTCAACGTCGTTTCGGCGTTCTATCTTATGCCGGCGAACTCGGCAATTTGCCTCGCGTTCATGAGTCCTGACTGGCGAGAAACCTCTTTCCCATCGCGGAACAGGATTATCGTAGGGATACCACTGATTGCGAATTGAGAAGCCGTCTGAGGGGCATCCTCTGTATTCAGCTTGGCCAGAATGATCATGGGTGAAAGCTGCGCAGCCGCGTCCGAAAAAGCAGGTGCCATCGCTCGACACGGGCCACACCATGGTGCCCAAAAATCCACCAGAACTGGGACGTCGTTTCTCGTTATGAATTTGGAGAATGTTCCTTCCGTCAATTCGACCGGATGAGTTGGCAAAAGCAGTTGTTTGCATTTGCCGCAAACCGGCTTATCACCCCGTTTCGAATCGGATAGGCGGTTTATGGCGTTGCATTTGGAGCAAACTACATTCATCGATAGTGTCCGTTTCATAGGCTGGATTTGGAGATGCCGTGCGGATCGACTTCCTATTCCACCAGCGTGATCTTCAGTGGAACCCGATCTCCATTGCGTAGCAGTGTGAGTGCCAAAGTGTCACCGACTTTGTAATTACGTCGCAATTGAGCGTTGAACTGACGCGAGTCCATACGAATCGGTTGCTCGTCCAAACCGATGACGATGTCCTTTTCTCGCAACCCGTCGGAAGCGATTTGCTTGCCCCCTTTCGATTCTTGGTTGATCCAGCGAACTTCCAACGCACCATCGCCAGGCGGCAATCCCAGTTTCTGTAATGCGTCGCCCGTCAATTCGGGTAACCAAGCTTGAATCCGAGGAGGCGCGTTCCACATGGAGCCACGCCACGAAAAATCGTTCTTCTTCCAGCCCTCGGGCAACAAAAGATTGTGAAGACCTGATTCGCTCGTCTCTAGCAATAGGGTTGTCGATGTCTTAGGCAGGTGATGCAGCACCCATTGGACGTCTGCAATGGAGCAAATGGGCTGGCCATTCATCCGCAGCACGTCTTCATTGGGCTTGATTTTGGTTTCTGCGGCTGCAGATCCAAGTGCAATTTCCGAAACTCGCACGCCGCTCATACGTTCCATTTTCAGACCCACGTTTTCTGGCAATGGATACTTATAGAGCATCTCCGAAGCGTAGGTCCCAGCATCTAGTGCCTGCTGGTGTTCGGCGTCATGGATATTGTGACAGTGAATGCAGTTGGAGCGTGTCGTCTCCTGTGCATACTTGGCAGGATTCTTTAGACCGGGCATATCCAGCGCCGTTTTGTACGTACGCTTGAGCCCCTGTTTGCCAGCCAGTTCCAGTTTGTTCGCAGGATAATTGGCGTGCAATTGCAAAACACGCCGCATCGTGTTCATCAAGCCGTCGATTGAGTTGTAAGCGTCCGCTCCTTCAGCGCTTTGTGTACCGTAGCGAGCGTATACGATCCCGTCACTGTTTAGGAACATTCCGGCCCAGTTGAGATCGTAGTCGAATTGAAACAACGACAGATCGACACCCTTCATCTCGACTTGGCGAACAGACACAAAGTGCAACCGAGCAAAGGCCCGTACCTCTTCATTTCCATTAGCCACGTCAGCATCAAACGCCGCACAGTCTTTGCAAGGAACACACCGAAAAGTAACGAATAATGGCTTGTTTTGCTGGTTCGCGGCTACCATTGCTGAAGAGATATCGTTGTAGACCCACCAATCGGCAAGCCCGCCATTGCTATCCTTGAGTCGATCTCGCAAATCGTCGGCGCATAAGAGTTGTGGAGCAAGAAACAGCAGCACCAAAACGATTCGGAAACCGAGCCGAAACGTGATTCGCCCCCTAATGTTGAACATCATTGGAAAACGCTTTCAGATTGCTCAAAGCCTACTTTGGCGAGGCATCGCTCGATTCGAGCAATTGCTTAAGATTCTTGGCGGCATCCCGCGTCTGCTTCTTTAGCCCAAAACGAATAAGAGGCGACATCAGCTTTCCCGCAAACGTTTTGGGGGTTATTTCCACTGAGTGCGTGGTCAGAGTTTCACCCGCTTTGGTACTTACACGCAGGTCGACGGAAACGTCAAACATATTGTCATAGTACTTGCAATGTAGCCGTTCACCCGGAACACGCGCGAGTATTTCACCGACCATTTCAGCTTCGCGCCCGCCTTGCTTGTAAACATATCGGAGCTTGTCGCCAACCGAATTGGGACCATCCCCTACCTTCGTCAAGGAGACGCAGGGGGGTAGCCAATCGGCAGTGAGCGACAGGTTGTCAATCGCCGCAAAGGCACGATCCGGCGTGGTTCGAATAATCTCTTCGTGCTGAAATTGTATTGGCACCTGTTCCTCCCATCCGATCCCGGCAATTTGTTTCGGAAACCCAAACGAGTACTCAGTCTAGCAGATGAATTGGACAAAGCGAATTAGGCATCCGATTTCTGACGAATTTGGCTGCCCAAGCAACTATCAAAAACAAAGCTGCTTGACGGCGCATCCTCATGGGTCCATGATCAAGGTTGCAAAAGCAGGCTTCCAATCCATTTTGCCCAACATAGCATTTGTCCAAGAATGGAAAAGTCGAAAATGAAGAGCCTTGATTTCTCATTTTTTGCTGGCATCGCTGCGATGGCGGTCGGCGGATTTCTGTTGCCAGCTATGGTACTGCGGGCGACGGTGGCATGTGATAACGCCCCACCGGAAATCGGTTCCGTCATTCCAGACCTACGGTTCAAAGACATCCGGGCACTGCCGCGAAGCTTATCGGAAATGGGATCACCCAAAGCCTGGGTGATCGTCTTCACGACCACACAATGCCCACTGGTCCGACAAACATTGCCAAAGCTGGTTGAGTTGCAGAAGGCCCACAGGGAAAGCAATGTGCAGTTCGTTGCCATCAATGTCGGGGCCGAAGACACTATCCGCGACATGGCTGCGCAAGCCCTGGATTTCGATGTGCCTTTCGCATTTGTAAAAGACGTTGACCATTCCTGTGTGAAGTCCCTTGGAGTGCAGCGGACTCCAGAGGTTGTCGTGCTCGATCAACAAATGAGGCTTCGATATCGCGGTCGCGTCGACGACCAGTTGCGACTCGGCGGCTCTCGTCCAGCGCCTAGTCGTCGCGATTTAGACGAAGCGGTCAAGGAAGTGCTAGAGGGGTTGCCGGTTAGCAAGCCGGAGACGATGGTGGATGGCTGTTTGATTTCAGCACTCCCCAAGTTTGATTCCAATATCCAAGTCCCGAAATTCCATGGCGAGGTGGATGCGATCCTATTTCGGCATTGCGCAAGATGCCATCGGCCGGAGAGTTCCGCTCCGTTTCCTCTACTGTCCATTGTCGATGCAACAACAAACGCTCAAATGATCGCAGAAGTTGTTCGTGATCAAACCATGCCGCCATGGTATGCCAGCAAGAGTCATGGTGTGTTCCAAAACGATTCATCCCTAACTCGTGAAGAACGCGACACGTTGCTGCGCTGGGTGGAAACGGGGTGCACTGCTGGAGACATTTCTGCCAGCAAGCCAGTACCGGACCCGCCAACGACCGACTGGAGAATTGGTACTCCCGATCTAGTGATCACTATGCTGGAACAACATTCAGTGCCTCCAACTGGCTTCGTCGACTACAAATACAGCGTCTTACCTCACATTTTCCTCAATGACACCTGGGTCGAAGCGGTTGAGATCAAACCGAGCAACCGAAGTGTGGTACACCACTGTAATTTGGCTTTTGTGACCAATGACGGCGCAAGTGAAGAGACGTTTATTACAGGTTATGTTCCCGGCGGACAGCCTCTTGATCTTGGTCGTTTCGACAACGGTGTAGCTTTAAGGATTCCGAAAAGGGCAGGACTCGGTCTGCAAATTCACTACACAACGACCGGCAAGAAAGAGACCTGTCGAATTCAAGTGGGTTTAAGATTTCCCCGTGGGGTCGTTCAAAAGAAGTTTCGCCATTTCCTGCTGGACCCACGAGGTTGGAATATTCCACCGCATGATCCTGCGTTTGAGATCCGTTCAAGCCATACGATGGAGCATAACGCGACGCTGCTAGGCTTGTTCACTCACATGCATGTACGAGGTCGCGACATGACGTTTTATTCGGTCGCTCCCGATACAAAGCCTGAAATATTGCTGCAGCTTCCAAACTACAATTTTGAGTGGCAGCTAGGGTATGAGATCAAGGCCGGTGAGAAGCATTTGTCGAAAGGCACGGTCGTGGAAGCGGTCGCTCATTACGACAATTCAGTCTTTAATGCCTACAACCCGGACGCAACCAAAGTAGTTCGATATGGCGCTCAAACCGTAGATGAAATGTTCAACGGGTTTGTGTTCTATGTAGCCGACGATGAGCAGTTGAACTTAAGCATCAACCCTAAAACCGGTCGGGAACAGAGGGAATAGGCAATTGTGTGGCTCCTCGGAGGAGCAAGTTCCTGGGAATACAGGGTCTCGGAGCGCCGCTGCCGCACTGTTGTTCGAAGCAAGTTGGTTTATAATGAGACATCAATAAGTCCTGATTCCATTTCCTTTTGGCTTAATTCCATGTCGAACCAAAACAATCGGCATCCCATTCCAAGCCGAGAAGCCAAGGGCGTCAGGCGATCAACCAATCTTCCCTGGGTGATTTTTTTCATCCTTTATTTCATCAGCTTCTTCGATCTGACCACAACTTGTCTGGGACAGTTGAATCTCCAGAACGAAGGATTTTTTCAAGAGAGAATCCAGCCGATTCTTGCGGCCAAGTGTCTACCATGCCATGGCCCTAAAATACACAAGAGCAGCTATCGACTGGACGTCCGGTCGATTGCATTAGGAGGTGGCGACCAAGGTGAGCCGCCCATTGCACCGGGAAACACCGATGGAAGTCTGATATTGAAATACGTTTCGGATTTGAATTCCGATATGGCGATGCCCCCCAAAGATAGTGGCCAACCGCGTTTGACCGCGGCAGAGGTCGCAAGTATGGCGGAATGGATTGCGGCGGGCGCAGTGTGGCCTGATTCCGCCAATGCAAGCTTGGACGACCCGTTGGATTGGTGGAGCTTCGGGCCGTTGCACAAGTCGACTCTACCCAACGCGGCCCCCAATTCAATCGATGCGTTTGTAAAAGAGAAGCTCTCGGCAAAGGGCTTGACGATGTCGCCGGCTGCCGACGCTCGTACTTTGGCCCGTCGTCTTTTTTTTGATTTGATTGGGTTGCCTCCGAGCCCCGAGGAGTTAGACGCATTTGAAAGGGATTCGCACATCGACACGAATGCGGCCTGGGATCAGCTTGTCGAAAAGCTTCTTGAGATGCCGCAATATGGAGAGCGATGGGCAAGGCACTGGCTAGATGTGGTTCACTATGGAGACACCCACGGATACGACAAGGACAAGCCTCGTCCCAACGCGTGGCCCTATCGCGACTACGTGATTCGCGCGCTCAACGAAGACAAGACCTACTCTCGTTTCATTGAAGAGCAGATTGCGGGCGATGTTCTTTGGCCGGAAACCAGAGATGGAATAGAGGCAATGGGTTTTGTCTCGGCGGGTCCATGGGACTTCATCGGACATGCTGAGGTCGCCGAGTCAAAAACCGACGGCAAGATCGCGAGGCATCTCGATCGAGACGACATGGTATCGAACACCATCGGGACTTTTTGCAGCGTGACGGTGCATTGCGCGCAATGCCATCAACACAAGTTCGATCCGATCTCCCAGGAGGACTATTATCGCCTTCATTCAGTCTTCTCAGCGTTGGATCGAACCGACCGCAAGTACCATCGGGACGAAGTAGATCAAAAGCGATTTTTAGTGCTTGAAAAAATGAAAAGCGAGACTGATCTCGCTTTGAGTTTGATCGAGGAACCTCTAAAACGTTCGTCAGGAGAGGAGTATACGGCTCTCACCAAGCGTATCGACAACGCAAAGAAGTCAACCGACAAGAATGCCAACCAGGGTCTTGAATTCGGTTACCACAGCGCTGTCTCGCCGAAGCAGGAAAATGAGAAGTGGGTACAGGTGGACCTTGGGCAACGGATCGAAATCGAGCGAGTATCGTTATTGCCATGCTACGACGACTTCAATTCCATCGGTGCAGGATTTGGTTTTCCGGTTCGTTTTAAGGTAGAGGTGAGCGACGACCCAGAGTTCAAAAATGGGGTACTTCCGTTTTTGGGTGAATTGTCGGAATTGTCTGAAAAGGCTGAGGTAGACGTAAAGAATCCAGGCCTGCATCCCATTTTCATACCTGAAGTTAAGCACGGTAGCCAAGTAGGACGTTATGTACGCGTTACCGCCAACAAACTCGCTTCTCGCCAGAATGATTTCATCTTCGCATTGGCGGAACTTCAGGTGTTTGATCGTTCGAACAAAAACGTAGCGCTGGGCTGCGAAGTCAATGCGTTGGACTCCATCGAGGCCGCGCCGCGTTGGCGAAAAACCAACTTGACCGACGGAATCTTTCCAACATGGTCCGCTGACGATGTGAAGGAAACGCTTGTTCAGGAACGTGAGTTACTTATGCTGAAGTTTGCAGACGAAGCCACTAAAAATAGACGACAAACGTTGCTCAGGTCGAAGGAACAAATCCAGGTCGAATTGAGAAAATTGCCTGAACCGAGTTTGGTCTACTCAGGTGGCGTTCACAACGGCAGCGGCACTTTTTTGGGTACGGGTTCTAGTGGTGGAAAGCCTAGGCCCATTTTCTTGCTTGTCCGTGGACAAGTGACTCAGCCAGCAGCCGAGGTTTTTCCAGGAGCACTTTCGGCGCTCCAGTTTCGCCCATCTGTATTCTCGCTTCCGCCGGAGCATCTCGAAGGTGATCGCAGAGTTGCATTGGCTCATTGGATAACCGATCCCGAGAATCCACTAACGTGGCGGAGCATTGTCAACCGAATTTGGCAGTATCACTTTGGACGTGGGTTCGTCGATACGCCAAACGATCTCGGGCACAACGGTAGCTTGCCAACCCATCCTGAGTTGCTCGATTGGTTAGCCGCAGATTTTCGCGATGGAGGTGGATCGCTCAAGCAGTTGCATCGGACGATTGTTAAGAGCGCAACGTACAAGCAATCTTCTACAAGCAATGCGATTGGTGAGAGGATAGACTCCAACAATGCTTTGTTGTGGCGGCAGAATCGTCGAAGACTGGAAGCGGAAGCGATTCGCGATTCCGTACTTGCGGTGAGCGGGAAATTGGACCTGACGATGGGGGGGCCAGGCTGGCAAGATTTTGTCGTCGAGCATCCCGAACATTCGCCACACTATGAATATGGCTTGGCGGATCCTGAGGATGCGAAGACATGGAGGCGATCCGTTTACCGTTTCATTGTTCGATCGCAGACACAACCGTGGATGACCTCGTTGGACTGCGCTGATCCATCGATGCGAGTGGACAAACGCAATGAAAGTCTTTCGGCGATCCAAGCATTGGCATTGCTTAATAATGGATTCATGTTGACGCAAGCGAAGCATTTTGCGGAACGTGTCATACGAGAATCGGATGATATTGCGATACAGGTAGATACGGCTCATCGATTGGCGCTTGGCTTTGCCCCGTCCGAATCGAATCGGACTCAGCTCATCGAGTTTGCAAGATCAAATGGGATGCCTTATCTGTGCCGTGTTTTGTTCAATTTAAACGCGTTTACTTTTGTGGATTGAGTGGATTGAACATGCAAACCCGACGTTCCTTTCTAATGGATTCCGGGAGTGGCCTTGGCGGCATCGCTTTGGCATCGCTCCTGGCTCGAGATGGAGAATTGCAAGCGAGCGATTCTTCGGCCAAGAATAGTGAAGCGGTGGGGTTGCATCATCCAGCCAAGGCCAAACGTGTGGTTCACTTTTTTATGTCGGGGGCAGCTAGTCACATTGACCTGTTCGACTACAAGCCAGAACTCGTAAAACGTCATGGGCAGGCGAGCGACTTTGGTGAGCCGGTAGAAGCCTTTCAGAATGGTCTTGGGCCTTGGTTGAAACCGGTTTGGGACTTCAAGCCCTATGGTGATTGCGGAAAGATGCTGAGCGAAACGGTTGCGCCGTTGGGTTTAGTCGCAGATGATCTCGCTTTCGTTCACAACATGGTGAGCAAATCAGGCGTGCATAGCGCTGCGACTCTATTGCAAGCGACCGGATTCTTAGTGCCGGGATTTCCAGGGGCAGGCTGTTGGGTTAGTTACGGATTGGGGTCGGTCAATGAGAATTTGCCTACGTTCGTGGTTTTACCAGACCATCGAGGATTTGGGTCGAATGGAGTCAAGAATTGGGATTCTGCGTTTCTGCCAGCACAACACGCGGGAACCATTATTTATCCTGGCAGATCGGATCCGATTGCGGACTTGTTTCCTCACAAAGCTGGAGTGTTTATCACGAAACAGGGTGAACGGCGATCGCAGGAACTGATGGGGGAGCTCAATCGTGATCACGCTGCAACCAGGCTGGGGGACTCAAGATTGGAGGGACGGATACGCAGTTATGAGCTGGCGGCCAAGATGCAGCTTGCCGCGCCGGAAGCGTTGGACTTCACGACCGAGTCAGCGCACGCAATGAAATTGTATGGCTTGGAGCGTGGTCCGCAAACATGGGAAAAAGAGATCAACGCCGAGGAAGAGACGTTTCACTTTGGTCAGAAATGTTTGGCTGCGAGGAGATTGTTGGAACGTGGGGTTCGCTTCGTTCAGATTTGGAGCGGAAACGACAACGGATTTCCTCGACGGAATTGGGATTCGCACGAGGATGTGCAACGCGATCACGGCCCGCTTGCAATGGGCATGGCGCGAGGCTGTTCGGCTTTTATTCAAGACTTGAAGCAGCGAGGGATGTTAGACGATACGCTCATTCTTTGGACAACGGAGTTCGGTCGCATGCCATCGTCGCAAGGTGGAAAGGGACGCGATCACAATCCTTTTGTGTTCACCAACTGGTTATGTGGTGGTGGCATCAAAGGGGGGGTAACGTATGGCGAAAGCGACGCGTGGGGCTACAAGCCACTTGATCGAAGCAATCCAACGCAAGTCTATGACATACACGCGACGATCCTGCATCAGTTAGGGTTGGATCACACCAAATTGACATTTCGAAACAATGGAATCGACCGCCGGCTTACCGACGTACACGGGAGAGTTGTCCAGGACTTGCTCACCTGAAGTTCGATCACCGTATTGCCATTCCGGGCGTTCGTTGGAATCCCGCTTCGGCACAGGCGGCGACCGCATTCTTTTGGGGTTTGGTTCGAAAATCGGAGCTCAAGACTTAACCTCAAACAATCGGCACTCTGGAATGTCCTCTGCCAGCCACACGATTTTTTTTGGGACAAACTGAATGCCTGAACCGGCTACTAGGTCCTTGACGGTACTTGAAACAACAATCTCATTCTTGTCGCAATGATTTGTTACCCTTTCCGCTAAGTCCACCGCGGGTCCCCAAATGCGTTGTTGCTCGACCTCACATTCTCCTGTGTGCAAGCCTACTTGCACATCGACTCCTAGTCTGACGGCCGAATCGCGAACGGCGATTCCTGCGCGGATCGCTCGAGCTGGGCCATCGAAGCTCGCAACAATGCGGTTAGGTGCCGAGTGGATTGTTCGGCCCCGAAATAAATCAATCTCCCGAACAAAATGGGACTGGGAGAGTCCCATCAATTGGGATTCGCGAAAGGCACCTGTGTTGTGAGACGATATCACTTGGGCGCAAAGGACGGTTGCAAGTATTCGGTGCGCCTTCTGATGTGGCTTGAGACCGGTCAGGAATTCTGCAATCGGATCGAGCAATTCGTCTTGATTACCAACGAATGGCAAATGATCATTGCCCGGCAGTTCTACAAATTTCGCACCCGGTATTTGCTCGGCTAAGTAGCGTCCCTCTTCCACCTTCAGGCATCGGTCTCCGGTGCGATGGAGCACAATCGTGGGGACTTGAATGGCCTTTAAAATGGGACGAATATCAATCTGGGCGTTCATTTTCGTTAGCGCTAACGCAGCTCCTGGGCTTGCCCCCATTCGTAAATACGTTGCCCACCAGTTCGCAAATTCCTTATTGTTGACTTGACTTGGTGCGCGTGCTTCGAGTCCGACTGGACCACCCCAGCTTCTCGCGATGTCTTCGAGAAATGCGTGATGTTGCTCTTCGGTTGGTCCCCATGGGTAGTCCGATGCCTTCAATCGCCGAGCATAGGAACCGATCATGACAAGCGCAATGGTTTTCTGAGGGTAAGTTGCGGCAAACAAACTGCACATCGGTCCTCCCTCGGAGACGCCGAGCAAGATGGCGCTTTCGGATCCCGCGGCATCCATGACGGCTCGCACATCGTCTAGCCGCTGCTCCAGCGTTGGCAATTGGTCATAGGGAACGCGATCGGAGAGCCCTGTTCCTCGTTTGTCAAAGATGATGAGACGTGCAAATGAAGCCAGTCGCTTTAGAAATCGTTCAAAAGACGGCTCTTTCCAAAACCAATCGAGATGCGAAACCCAACCCATAACAAAGACCAGATCCAACTCTCCCTTGCCCAAGATTTGGTAAGCGATGTTGACCTCGCCACTCCGGGCGTAACGTACTTCCGGGATCTCGATGTGGGTGTCGTTCTCCTGGAGTTCACCGGTATCGCTCAATTCGTTCTGCAGATCTGCGGTTTGACTTGATCTTGGAACGCCAACCTGCGAGTGACTGCGATCGATCTGCCTCCTAGCCTGCTTGAGGTCCACAACGACCTCCTTGGCGGACTGATATCTCTCCTCCCGATCCTTGCGTAGCAGTTTTTTGATAATAGATTCCAGCCCAGGTTGATGGACTTGAGCGAGTTGCTTGAAATGCATTGGCTCGTCGTTGAGAAGGGACGATAGTATCTGCGTTTCGCTGTTGGATCCAAATGGTAATAATCCGATTACGAGTTCGAATAGGACCACGCCCAGACTAAAGAGGTCCGCTCGCGAGTCGACACTCATGCGCCTCGCTTGCTCGGGAGACATGTATCGAATCGTGCCCATGATTTGGCCAGGATCCGTTGCAGGTCGAAGTCCAGAAGAGGCGTTGCCACTCGGATATGGGGCAAATTGCTTGGCGATACCAAAGTCCAAAACCTTAATTAATCCATCATTTCGGACCATAATGTTTTCTGGTTTTATATCCCGATGAACGATTCCGGCATTATGCGCTGCTTTCAGGGCCTCCGCAATTTGGATTGCAAAATCCAGTTTTTTGACTAGCTCAAACTCGGATTCGATGATGTTTCGCAATGTTACGCCATCCACAAACTCCGAAGCGATGAAATGACTGTCGTCGGATTTTCCAATCTCATAGATAGTCAAAATGTTCGGGTGATTGAGCGCGCTTGCCGATTTGGCTTCTCGTTCAAATCGTTGAATCCATTGCAGCGTATGGGCATGTTTGAGGGGAAGTATTTTCAATGCTACGTGGCGATCCAGACGACTGTCGCTTGCCAGGTAGACCTCCCCCATTCCGCCGACGCCGAGACATCGCACAATCTCATAGGATCCGACTTTAGTTCCAGCCTGCAATGGTTGAGCCAACTGAATATGGGTTCGACGATCGTTGGTAAAGCTCGAACCGACTTCCTTCGATTCGCTTGAAATTTCGGCAAAACGTTCAGCAAGGTTTCCCGAAAAACCATCCCAAGCCCCCTTCCATTGATCGAACTGCTCCATCTTTTTTTCGAGGCGCATTCGTAATCCTGAGTTGGCCCGGCAAACGGAATCGAGAAACGACGCTTGAACAATGGGATCTTCGATCTGTACCACAGCCATGAATATCTCAGATTCGTTCATGTTGACTTTTCGGGTTAATTTCAGAGCAATTGTCATTCAATCCAAGGTTTCAAAACTGTAGTATAAGGGCTAATGGAGTTCGACGCACCGAATGGTCGTTGCTAGGAATATGCGTAAAGCGATAGCGATACATCTCATCGCGTTATGCATTTTCCCGAAATTTCAGCGTTCGTTTTTGCTAGTACGCATGAATAATAAGTATGAATAATGAGTGACACGAGCGAGATAACACGCATCTTTAGTGCGATTCGAGAAGGGCGACCAAACTCCTCAAACGAGTTATTCCCTCTGGTGTACGCGGAATTGCGAAAATTGGCGGAAGCAAAGCTGAAGCGTGAAATGCCGGGACAAACACTTCAGCCAACCGCACTTGTTCATGAAGTCTTTTTGCGGTTGGTAGCGCCGAATGACCAACGGGATTGGGATAGCATTGGCCATTTTTTTTCAGCCGCTGCAAATGCAATGCGACGCATTTTGATCGATACGGCCAGAAAAAAAAACAGTCTCAAACGAGGTGGGGATTGCAATCGCCTTGAGATTGAAGTCGATGAGTTGGCGTTCAACTTCGACGACGAAGAGTTGATCCGGTTAGACGAAGCACTTGAAAAATTTGCATGTGAGGATCCAATCAAGGCCCAGTTAGTCGAGTTGCGATTCTTTGGCGGTATGTCCGTGGAACAGTCCTGCGAAATTCTCAAAATTTCGCGAGCGACGCATCATCGCTATTGGAATTTCGCTAGGGCATGGCTGTTCCTGCAGTTGACGAACCATAAGACAAACGAATCCCAAAATGCTCGCCAGAGTGGTAGTGAATAAGAAATAAGAAAATCATGACCAACATCGGTGATTACAAGATACGGCGACTATGAGCCACAAGCGACTATGAGCCACAAGCGACAATGAGTCACGAGCGATGGCGATTTCGCCTAACTGGCGTGGTCCAGGGGGTTGGATTCCGACCCTTCGTGTATCAACTCGCTCGAAATCACTCGCTTGCAGGATGGGTTCGAAACGATTCGCAGGGAGTGGTTTTAGAAGTCGAAGGCGATGAACCAGCCCTCCGCATTTTCAAATCCGATTTAGTTCTCAAATCGCCGCCGCTGGCAGTGATCGAGTCGGTTGCCGTTGAGACGATTCCGAACCAAGTGAGGTTCGTTTCGCTCGATGGCCCCCAATTTGATATTCTGGAATCAAATCACACGATGGAAATTGCCACTTCCATTCCCGCCGATGTGGCTACATGCAACGACTGTTTGGTTGAGTTGTTTGATCCAACCAATCGGCGCTTTCGATATCCGTTCATCAATTGCACCAATTGCGGTCCAAGATTCACCATTATCGAACGCTTGCCATACGACCGTTCCTCGACCACGATGCGGGCTTTTGCGATGTGCTCTAGCTGCGCGGCGGAGTATCGAGATCCGTTGAGCCGACGCTTCCACGCACAGCCCATCGCATGCGATCGATGTGGGCCCAAGATTTGGTGGCTCGAGGGAAACGAACATTCGATGGATGCCTTTGGTAGGGCTGGCCCTACCAAAGGCGAGAATGCAGTCGCAGCCTGCGTGGACTGTATCCGAAAGGGGAAGATTGCAGCGGTACGGGGTATTGGAGGATTCCATTTGGCTTGTGACGCGAGCAACCAACTGGCGGTTGCTTTGCTTCGCCAACGTAAGGGTCGAGTCGACAAGCCATTCGCGATAATGGTTCGCGATCTTGAAATGGCCCAGGAAGTTGTCGAAGGAAGCCTCTTCGATTGGCAGCTACTGCAAAGTAAGGAGCGCCCAATCGTACTTTTGAGAAAGAAGGCGGATACACGACTGTCAGCATTGCTCGCGCCAGGCAACGACTTTCTCGGAGTAATGCTAGCGTATTCGCCAGTTCACCACCTGTTGCTATCCAGCTACGGACAGCCGTTGGTAATGACGTCTGGAAACGTTTCGGACGAGCCTATCGTGAACGATTCGATTGAGGCCAAGGAACGACTGAAATTACTCGTCGATGGCTTTCTATTGCACGATCGCCCCATCCATGCTGTCTGTGATGATTCGGTCGTTCGAAGCATTGGCCATTCGTTGCTTCCCATTCGGCGTGCACGAGGTTACGCTCCGATGCCCATTCGACTCTTAACGGAAGGCGAGGATGTGCTGGCTGTCGGCGGGGAAATGAAAGCAACCTTTTGCTTTGCGAAAGGCTCGCATGCTTATGTCAGTCAACATATTGGGGATATGGGAAACGTTGAAACGCTCGAATCGCTTAATCGCAATATCCATTTGCTTGAAACTCTGTTGCAGGCCCGACCCACGTGCATCGCGTGCGATTCCCATCCTGGATACCTCTCAGCCCAATGGGCGCGCAAGCTCGCAACTGACTCTGGTATCGCGATTGTCGAAATACAACATCATCACGCGCATTTAGCCTCGCTAGCGGCTGAACATCAACTGGCCGTCGAAGAACCGATCTTCGGATTTGTGTTCGATGGAACTGGGTATGGGACGGACCAAACGATTTGGGGGGGCGAAGCTCTCGTCAGTCAAGCAACTCGGCTGGAACGGATGTCACACTTGCAGCCCTTTCTGCTGCCAGGTGGCGACGCCGCGATTCGACACCCCTATCGAGTTGCCTTGTCGCTTTTGGACATGGCAGGGTTGCCATGGTCGACTCGTCTTCCCTGTGTCCAAGCGTGTAACGTTGCCGAACAGAAGATGTTGAAGCGCCAACTGGAACGACGAATCAACTGCGTAAGCACGACCAGCATGGGGCGTTTGTTTGATGCAGTAGCATCGTTGATAGGCCTACGGCATTCCGTATCGTACGAAGCGCAAGCCGCAATGGAATTGGAAACGTTGGCTGCCAGTGAAATAAACCATCATGTCGATCCATGCAATCAGAGCCTGGAAGTGCCTCGAAGTGTCTTGGATACGAAAATGGACTCGTTTGATTTTCCCGTGACCTACCTTGTTACGCAAATTGTGGACGGGATGCAACAGGGGGTTTCGATGGGTTTCCTGGCGGCGCAATTCCACCTTGCCGTCGTCGACTGGATGCGGACGGTGGCATGCCGAATTCGCGAAACGCGAGGGATTACTCGAGTCGGCCTCTCGGGTGGAGTATTTCAAAACGCTCTGCTCACGCAATTGGCGACCAAGGCGCTGAGTCAGGAAAGATTTAACGTACTCACGCATCGCCTGGTTCCGTGCAACGACGGTGGACTAGCCCTGGGGCAAGCTTGGCTAGCTCGCCTGCGGCAAAGAAACTAATTTGACTTTTGTCGGCTGTGTCATTTAAACATACCTAAAAAGAGCACCGATGGTCAAGAACTGGGAAAAGCAAGCACCTTCAGTTCATGCACCAGCACTGCTCGGTTGCGTGATGGTAGAATTGCCTCCTTCATCCAACCATTTAACTTTATGGAGACGCAGGTCTCATTCCATTGAGTGTTGGCAATATATCCATGCGTACTGGGGAAGCCGACATTCGAAAGGCTTTTGAGTATGCTCTGGACATTGGCGTCTCGACGATTGTTTGCGCACCTAGCCACGATGCAATTCCCATCCTCGACAAGTTAGTTCAGGAGTTCGACATCAAGCTCGCGATTCACAATCATGGTCCTGAGGACAAAGGATTCTTTCCGTCTCCATTCGACGTCATGCGGGCCGTCGAGAAATTTGACAAACGCATTGGCCTTTGCATCGACGTCGGCCATACGGCGCGTGCAGGGGTTGACCCTGCAGATGCGATCCTAAAATGTCAAGAGCGTCTATACGACGTCCATGTTAAAGACATATCCGCCATGGGTAACAAAAACACTCCTATTGAAGCAGGACGAGGAATCCTCGATTCTAAATCGATTCTGGCGGCACTTCTGAAAATCAAATATCAAGGCCTCGTGGGATTTGAATACGAGAAGGATGCAAAGGACCCAATCCCAGGACTCGCTGAATCGGTCGGATACAATAAGGGCTTGCTCGCCGGAATGAAATAGAACCGCTTGACTCGTTTCGCTCATTGGTTTGGGCGGTGTGGGTACTGGCGATTGGCGAGGAGTGTCTCAAAAACACCTCTTTTCAAGAATTGCAAGTGATCCCTGGGGCGTGATCGATCTGCGTTAGGATGCATTTTTGACGTCTGGTGCATGCTTGCCAAATAGTTGTGGTTTGTCGCTCGATAATCCTGCCTTTAGCATCTAGACTGGTGCAACACGGGACTTTCATCTTCATTCCGGCTCTTGTGCAAAATCAGGAAGCAAAAGGCTAGCCCGCCAATCCCAGTTATCTTGTTAGATTGCTATGAAAAAACGTCGCAATTGCATAAAAGTTTACCAACGCATGCGTAGTTTATGTATCGAGTCTCTTGAGACGCGATATGTACTTGCCGTGAATGCGTTGACGGTTGATGAGGCGCCTATACCTGCATGGTTTGCAAGTTTCAACTTGGTGGCAGACTCTACAACAGGGATCGAAGGTGGATCGACACAGGATGATATTCTAATTCCGTTTGTTGGCCCCCGTGCCAGCGTTCAATCCGATTGGATTGTGCAAATCACTGCTAAATCTACCACCGAGAACCCAACATTCAACAAGATCGGAAGCTTCTTAAGCGAGAACGGTATTCAGATTGAAGCAGTACGTGGACTTGGTGTTCCTGGTCTGGTTCAAGTCCGTGCATTTGCTACAACCTCTTCCGGGGCAGATTCGGCACTAGCAAACAACAAAAACGTTGCTTCTTTCGCATCGAACGAAGTGCTTTCAGGACAACTGATACCCAATGATTCGGACTTCGGGAATCTTGTGGGGCTACACAATGTTGGCCAATTCGGCGCATTGGCTGACTCGGATATTGACGCGGTCGAAGCTTGGAATCTATCCATAGGTAGTCCAACTGTAGTTGTCGGAGTTATCGATTCCGGTATCGACGTGACTCACCCCGACCTTTATCTCAATGTTTGGATCAATCAAGGAGAGATTCTGGCTGCCAAGCGTTCCGTAGTCATCGACACGGATAGCGATGGCCTCATTACTTTTTACGACTTGAATTCAACGCGTAACGCTAGCAACGTTCGAGATTTGAATTCCAATGGCTACATCGACGCTATTGACCTACTGCTAGACCCCCTTTGGTCCGATGGTATAGACACGGATCACAATGGCTTCATCGATGACTTTTTTGGCTGGAACTTCAGGACTGGTAGCAATGAACCCTATGCCCCAAACAACCCATCCGACAGCCTTGGGCATGGAACGCATGTTGCCGGTACCATTGGTGCCATCGGCAACAATTCAATCGGAGTGACTGGAGTTAATTGGAGAACATCTTTGATGTCTCTAAAATTTCTGGATCAAAACAATCAGGGGGACACGGCGTCGGCAATAGCCGCGATCAATTATGCGACGATGATGCGAACGCAATATGCTACGAACGTTAGAGTCTTGAATAGTAGCTGGGGGCAATCGGGAAGCCCCAACAGTGTTCTTCGCAATTCGATTCAGGCAGCCGGAGACTCGGGAATTCTTCTAGTGGCTGCTTCCGGAAATGGAAACGTACTGGGACAAGGTGTCGACAACGATCGTACGCCTTTTTATCCTGCCAGTTATGATGTGGAAAGCATTGTGGCGGTTGCTGCAAGCGATAACAGAGACAATCTTGCTTCCTTCTCGAACTTTGGTACCCGAGGTGTTGACATTGCCGCTCCCGGTGTTGGTGTACGAAGCACATTGCCTGGTGGGCGATATGGTGAAGCAAACGGTACCAGTATGGCAACCCCTTTGGTTTCAGGAACGGCTGCCCTTATTTGGTCGGAACTACCTCAAGCGACGGTAGCTGAAGTTCGAAGGGCGATACTTGACTCGGTAGACCAGAAGCCCGAGTTCGCCAACCTGGTAGCTGCCGGCGGAAGATTGAACGCTTCGGGTGCGATTGAATCAAAAACTTTTTCCCCGGTTGCGAACGTGCTCTCTGCCGAAAACGTGGTATCCAGCGGAAATGTTGCGCAAGAAATTATCGTCCAGTATTCTGATCGGAATGGATTGGATGCGACGACCGTGGGTGACGATGATATTGAAATCAAACACCAGTGGGGCGCTCGTGAAACCCTTCACGCCACGCTCAAGAAAGGCTCCGTTCAAGTATCGCCGGACGGAAAGTCGATTCGCGCCACCTACCTTATGACACCTCCAGGCGGCAGTTGGGATCCGCTTGACTTTGGAACCTACTCTATCGCGACCGTTGCCGGTACGGTCCTTTCAATGCGTCAAAACACCCCTATTCGTTCTCAAGTCATCGGAGAGTTCAACGTAAAGATTCTAGATCCATTGGTATTGTACGTCGATTCGTTTCGAGATTCCGCCAACGGCTTATCGCTTCGCAATGCCATCGCGGTTTCGAATGCAGATCCGACAGTCCGACGAACCATTATTTTGGAAGCGGGGCGATACACGATCGATATCCCCCACCAGTCGGACCCGACATTGATATTCACCAGTGCGCAAGCTCAACAATTCTGCTCGTCGGTTCCATTCTCCACCGGCTGGTCTGATTCCACGAATGGCGATTTGGATATCGAGGGTAACCTTACGATTCTCGGCGATTCCAAGGAGTCGAGTTTGATTGATGGTAGAAACTTGGATCGAGTTTTCAAGGTTCATCCCAACGCTTCCCTAACCCTGAAACGCATAACCGTCTCCGGCGGCGTTTCCCCAGCAGACCAAGGTGGAGGCGGCATCCTATCTGCGGGAGAATTGCATTTGGAACAGGTCCTAGTTCGAGACAACCGGGCTGTTGGTACGGCAAGCTCAATCAATCGAGGTGGAGGAGTCGCGGCCTGGGGTGGCCTACTTACCATAACAGAATCCCAAATTACCGAAAACCAAAGCGATTTTGGCGGCGGGGTTTTTCTTTGCGGCCAGGCAACTGCAGTCACCAATCAAAGCACTATCGACGACAATCGAGGAGGTGGGTTTGTTTCCTATTCCTTGTCGGATTCAAAAATCGAAAATAGCACCCTCTCCTCAAACTTTGGCGGAGCAATCCTAAGCCGCGCACGCGATTTCGCGGGCGGATTAGGTGTAAGCTACTCTCCTTCAATCAGCCGAGATGGCCAACGAATCGTTTATCTGTCCAATGCATTGAATCTTGTTCCAGGCGATACGAATGGCACTTCCGACGTGTTTGTCTATGACAGGACGACCGGATACGTAGATCGGGCAAGTGTTTCTACTTCGCTACAACAAGCGAATCGAGCGAGTGAAGCGCCCGCGATCAATGGTGATGGTAGCAGGATAGTATTTCTATCCACAGCGAACACTTTGGTTGGAGGCGACGACCTGTTTTCCAAGGATGTTTTTCAACGAGATCGTGTCAATGGCACAACAACCCTTGAGAGCGCTACACCGAATGCGAGTCGAGATGCTCGCGGTATTCCCGCCATCAGCGATGATGGAAATGTGTTGGTCTATCAGCAATCTGTCGCCGACGATGTTGTCAATTCCTGGGGAGTATTCATCTCGAATCGCGTTACCGGAACACGTGAACGCATCGATCTCAAGCTCGATTCCAACACGGTCAATATAGCCTTCTTGAATGCAAATGGCATTAGTGGCGATGGACGGTTCGTCTCGCTAGCATCTGAAGTGTCCGGAACGCTGGATGAAAACCTCCACGACATTTTCATTTACGATCGAAGTACAAAATCGCTCGAAAAGCCGAACCTACGCACTTTGGCGACACCTGCCAACGGATCGAACTACGATCCGGTTTTTGACTTCGCTGGTCGGTTTATGGCGTTCACCTCCGATGACTCTAGACTGATTAGCGGGGACACGAACAACACCTCCGATATCTTTGTCTATGATCAAGTATCACGTTCGGTTGAGAGGGTCAGCCACGCGCGCGATGGCTCACAAGCCAACCAAGCAAGCTCTAGCCCAGCTCTTAGTCGCGACGGTAGATTTGTCGCATTCAGTTCTGCGGCGAACAATCTTGTTGCGGGGGACAACAATTCCTTATCGGATATTTTTGTTGTTGATAGGTTGACGGGCGACATCGAACGGGTCAGTCTCGCTAGCGATTTCGAAGAAGCCAATGGTGCCAGTTTTTCGCCGTCCATAAGTGGCGATGGGCGTTTCGTGGCGTTCGAGTCCGAAGCAAATAATCTTGACCCTGGTCCGATAATCCATCGGATGCCTCCTGGTTCGGCGCATCGCCAAGTCTATGTCGTCGATCGAGTCACTCGCACCATTAAATCGATTTCCGAATTCAATCAACCCGCTACAGTGCGAGTTTCGAATTCAACAGTTGTTTTCAACTCGGGCGACGAAACCATATCAGGCAATGTCGCAACCAAGGACAGCTTGTACGCAGGCAATCTAGTCGGATTTGATTTTGGTTCAAAAACATCATCTTTTGGCAATAACATCCTGGCATCTACTAGCAACGCAGGGACTCTTCGCAATAGCGATATTGTCGAGCAATCTCTGTCGCTAAAACTTGGTTCTTTCTCGAGTGTGGGACAGCTCCCGCCAGGGTACCCCTTGTTACGTGGAAACCCAGCCATTGATTCTGGCTCCCTCGAAAGCTCGGGGACACAGGATCAATGGCATCGGCCCCGCATTCGTCCCGATATTGGAGCATTGGAAGCCGTTTCGGCGTCAGCGAGTGGCTCGGTTTTTGCCGACCTAAACGCCAACTCCAATAGGGAGGCCAACGAACAAGGTTTGTTGGAGCTAACGGTCTTTCTGGACAGCAATGGCGACGGCGTATTGCAGTCCGACGAGAGGTCTACAAAGACGTCGGCTAGTTCTACGAATACAACCAATGGAAACGATCAAGGAAAGTACTCATTCGATGATCTTTTGCCAAGCAAGCAGAACATTCGTGTTTTAGTCCCAAGCGAGTGGCAAGCATCGGCTGAGCCTATCCGACGTGTTGGTCTTGGTTCGATTCAAGGAAACGGAGATAGTACGCAGGCGTCGATCAGTTCCAGCGGTCGCGTCATTGCCTTCGTCTCTAACGCTAGTAACTTTGTCTCCGAAAACAACACGAATCCAGGCGTCTTCGTCTACGAGCGAAATCAACAAAACATGATTCGAGTCCCCATTGGTGGATCGAGTCTCCGCGTTTTAGGTGTTGTCGGACAAGAAGAACAATACGTACTCCTTCGAAATGATGACGGCGTATACCTCTATGATCGTAAGACAACGTCATTGGAGCCGATCAGTGTTTCCAACTCGGGCGAACTCGGAAATGCCCACAGCGATTCTGCATCATCTAGCAGCGATGGGGACTGGATCGCTTTCTCGTCTTTTGCGAATAACATCGTCCCCAATGACTTTGACAACTTTGCTGATGTGTTCCTCTACAACCGGACCACTAAGACCGTCGAGAGCATTAGCCGCGCTGCGAATGGAGTGCAAGGTAACAATGACAGCGAGGAGCCACACATCAGCAGCGATGGTCGATTTATTGCATTTGTCTCGGATGCAAGCAACTTAGTTGCGAACGACCGAAACGGACTTGGTGATGTGTTTCTTTACGATCGAACCACTCGCTCAATCCAGCGAGTCAATGTTTCGAGCACCGGTATTGAAAGCAATGGCTTTACTTTTCCTCCCTCAATGAGTGGAAATGGGCGGTTCGTCGTTTTCCAGTCGCTAGCATCGAATCTCGTTCCCGGAGACATCAATCGAAACAGTGATCTCTTTGTGTTCGATCGTATCATACTCACTACGGAGCGATTGAGTATCTCGTTTCCCCTAAGTTCGCAAACGACGAATGTTTCACCGAGCATTAGCGATGAAGGTCAATACGTGATTTTCGAAAGTTTGAATTCTATTCTCAATCCCACCGATACCTCATCTACAAAGAGCATCTTTGTTTACGATCGATTTGTTTCACCGACCCCGTCAGGCTCCGTTTCATCGCAACTTAGCCTAGTCAGTAAATCTTTGGTGGGCGTTCCCAATAATGGGGATAGCCAGAGAGCCTCGATTAGTTCTGATGGGCGCTCTATTGTCTTTGAATCCAAGTCGAGCAATCTCGTTGCCAACGATACAAATCAACGGAGCGATGTTTTTGTCTCTTCCAATCCATTCGAGAATGCATCCAGAACGATTTCGTTGCAAGTCGGGCAAGAATTGATTTCACTAAATATAGGGCTTGTCCCCAATCCCGGCGAAATTCGCGGTACTGTCTTTAACGATCTAGGTTCGAATGGCGCGTTTGACGAAGGAGAACCCGGGTTGATGGGATGGATTATCTATCTTGATCTGAACACCAACGATCACCGCGATGTGGGGGAGCCCACAGCAATTAGCCAATCCGATGGATCCTACCGGTTTGGAGAGGTTCCCTCCTTTCGTGCGTACAGTCTTGGAATCGAAGTACCTTCGGGCTGGGATAGGACCACGCTTTTGCCAAATTCGGCCTCAAACACCGTATTTCTTCCGGCAGGAGGAATGATCGAACAACGTGACTTTGGTTTTAGACCGAAGGGAACAACCGGACAGTTCGAGAATGCAAGAATTGAGGGTAAGGTTTTCGCAGACAACAATGGCGACGGAATTCAGCAACCCAATGAAACCGGAACGAGTGGAATCGAAGTTTATCTTGACCTCAACGGCAATGAAAGTCGCGACTTCGATGAGCCACGCAACGTTACAGATTCACTCGGGATTTACTCTTTTTCCAATCTCGGCAATCGAAGCTATACAGTGCGAACGGTACTGGCAGAAGGAACAAGTCTAACTTCTCCGTTAGGGAACAGATTTACTTCTACCAGTCAGGTTTTTTCTAACAACTCAATTGTATTGTCAAAGCCACAAGGTGTTGTCATCGACGACTTTGATGGAAAGAATGGTCCGGATGTTGTCGTTGCTTTGTATTCTGGCAATGCGATTGTTGTCCAATTGAATGACGGCAATGGAAAGTTTCTGGAGACTCCGATTCAAGTAAGCGTTTCCCCCAACGGGCAAGGACCGTCTGCATTGGCCAGCGGTCAACTTAACCGAATGGGCTCAACAGATCTGGTAGTTGCCAATGCGCTAAACGGTACCCTATCGATTTTCCTGGACTTCAGTCCATCGGGCTTTTCTCAGTCGACAACCGTTGCGTTGGGGGCGAGTCCATCAGACATCAAGCTAGCCGACGTGGATTCGGATGGTGACTTGGATATTCTCATCGCCACTCAAGTTGGAAGTCAAACTGGGCAGATCAAGATCCTTTTGAATGCTGGGAATGGGCTGTTCACACTTGGTCCCTCTATTGGATCGGGTGGTAAACGCCCTGTATCCTTGGTGACTGGCGATTTCAATCGAGACCGAATTCTCGATATTGCAGTAGCCAACCAAGGGGACTTCGGGCGGGCCAATGACAATGGCAACGTCACGGTTCTTCTAGGACGATCCAACAGCGGGTTTGAAGCACCTGCCACCTATCTCGTGGGAGCATCCCCGCTCAGTATCGATGTTAGCGATCTCAATGGAGATGGATCTCAAGACTTGGTGGCAGTTAATTTTTCCATCAATACTGCTTCGATATTGCGAGGGAGCAGCGAAGGACTATTCACCGTATTGCAGGATCAACTTTCCGTAGGCCAAGGCCCGGTGCAAGTATCGTTAGTCGATATCGACGGAGATCAAGACAAAGATATCCTTGTTTCCAATCTTCGTTCGAAATCCATTTCAATCCTACGCAATCGATTCAGCCAAGATCTAGTTGAAAGTCCCAATGGTCTAGTCTTTGAACCTGCTGAAAGCTTCGGCGTCGCCGAAATTTCGGTTGGCCCTCGTTTGGTTTTTGCGGCGGCTGACTTGGACCGAACTGGAACGATCGATTTGGCTTTGATTAATAGTGAAACCAGCTCACTGCAAATACTGAACAACGAATTGATTGGCGGCGCGCACCGCTTGCAGCTTACCGGGGTTGGCACGACGAACAATCAAAACTTCGGCCTGAAATCACAGATACTGAAACCCCGTTTGGATCCAATTCCAGGTACTGTTGAGACCCTGGAAGATATCGTTTCTGAATCCATTCCACTAACAGGCATAGCGCGAGGGCGATCGAGCGGACCGCCCCTTCGCATTTCTGCCTTCAGCTCCAATCCGATGCTCATACCAAACCCGACCATCAACTATGTAGCGGGTGACTCCAAAGGTCGATTGAACTTTTCCCCTGCAAAGGATGCAAACGGAACCGCTTCACTTAGCATTGTGGTTCGAAATGCGGGGGCTGATGGGATATTCGACACCAGTGACGATGGCACGGTCGAACAATCGGTATCTATTGTCATCAAACCGATCAACGATCCGCCCTCCTTTCAATTGCGAGGAAACCAGATTGCAACGATGGGCAGCAATCTTCGGAGATTCGCTAATTTTGCATCGGCCTTTGTAAGCGGAGGAGGGAGTGATGAACAGTCACAGTCCATTGCTGAGTATCTAGTCACCAACAATCGGACCGACCTGTTTCTTGTACAACCGATCATCGACAACGATGGAAATCTTCGCTTTCAACCCTCGCTGATCAATAAGGGGGTTGCCATTATCGGTGTCCAAGTTCGAGACAACGGAGGGACCAATTTTGGAGGAATCGATCGGTCTGCGATTCAGACATTTCAAATCACGATAACAGATCTTGCTGATGGCGATATCGATTTTGGTGACGCTCCTACATCGGCTCAATCGTTCTTCGCGGCAAGTTACCCAACACAAATTAAGGACAACGGTGCTAGACATCGCATTGGAGACCTGTTTTTGGGTTCGTTCATCGACGCGGAGTTGGATGGACAATCATCGAAGGGCGCCAATGGCGATAATCTCAACATCGATGACGAAGATGGGATTGTGTTTGTTGTCTCTGCATTCGCTTCGCCCAACGTCCCAACGATTTCCAGTGTCGTCGCGTATGCTTCGGCTGAATCGAAGTTGGATGCATGGGTAGACTTCAATCAAGATGGTGATTGGAACGACAGCGGCGAACAGATTTTAGCGAGCGCATCGCTTCTTTCCGGCCCCAATCTACTTGGCTTTACCGTTCCTGCTGGCGCGAAGCCAGGAACGACTTATAGTCGCTTTCGTATAAGCTCCTCGGGGGGGCTGTCGACGACGGGACAAGCCGAAGACGGAGAGGTTGAAGACTATCCCTTTACAGTAATCGATAGTCAGACGAAGAACACACTGACACTGAATGCGTTCGAGATAGGGGACCACGAAATCTCGCTTATCGATGGCCAGCTTGTCGTTCGGTCACAAAGCAAGCCAATATTCAGTGCCCCAGCTATCAACATGGATCTTGTTAAGGCGATCACAGCCGCGGGACTGTCTACCTACGAGATCCAGACACCGTCTATCTATTTGTTTGGCACGCTAAGATATATGGCAGACGGCAGTTCCGTTTCGATCGCCGCGTCAAACGCGAAGGTCGACTTCACCAATTTCCCCAACGGAGCATTGATCGGTTTACAGAGCGTCGATTTCTCCGCTGCCATTCCGCAAGTGTTCGTTTTTAATGCGGGCAACATCGCCAATTTGAATCCAGACAAGTCCATCAGGATTCATCTTGGAACGCAGGACATTGTTCAGAGCAATCCTTCTTGGGTTTTGCATACACGACAACTCGAGAATAACGCACTAGTCCACGTGTTTAGGCAAACTGGATCAATCGTCAAAATCAACTCACCGTCACCATGGCAGAATCCAATGAATCGCTATGATGTCGATGGAGATGGAAATCTCTCGCCATTAGATGCGCTCGTCGTCATCAATCACCTCAATCGATTGTCGGGCACAAATCCAAACGGCTCTCTCCCCGTCTTTGATCCCAAATTCCCATTAGAACAATTTTTCGTCGACGTCAATGGAAGCAATTCCTGCGAGCCCTTGGATGTTCTCGAGATCATCAATCAAATAAACACGATACCTCGAGGGAATGGCGAGGGAGCGGAAGGCGAAAGCAACCAGCCATTCTTCAGTGACATTGTTTGGCTGTTCAGCAAGGACTCCTAGAACACTCAAGAAAGCGATCGAAAGAGCCAAGGAGTGGGCGGCTTCAAATCGGCCAATGAATTTGGATATTCAAAGGCAAATCGAACGAGTCAGTAGCTGGTAGCTCCGGCTGCTAGCCAGTGTAGAACGGCCCTCTCGGCATTCTTGGAAAGCCTGGCAATCGCGGGAGACCTTGACGGTCGTATCACTTTTGCTGTCAAACTTTAACGCTTCTGCCGATAATCCTGAGACGTTATTGAATAAAACCACGTCCCTTGGCTGTTTCCAAGAATGCATCTGTATCATTCCAATGCATTCTTTCCCCGAATATACATCGTCTTAGGCATTGGCGTTGCCATCGCTTGTTGGGCAGAAACGAACGCCTTGGCTCAGGATACGCTTATTGACGTATCCAGTGCGCGAAGATGCCGGATTCCAAGTGGCGTTTACTTTCATTTAACCGACACCGACCAAAAACTTCTCTCAAGCGACCACATCGCGGATTTTATCAACCAGAAACAAGGTGCTAACGCCGATCTTTCTGAAGTCGTGCCAGCTTCGATGCTCCAGCAAACACCCATGCTGGAGCCCCGGATCACGATCGCCGAACAAAACCGAAGCCCGATCGTTGATGTCGCAAGGCTTTCCTCGGCATCGAGCTCGGTAGCAAATTCACGTCCAACCGGAGTTCGGTCCTCGTATTTCGGCACTCGAGATCGTGTGGCAGGTGCCGAAGCAATGCCACAAGCGTCCGCCGACCTCGGGGATTTGCTCAGAAAATCTCCATCGGCTCTCAGCGTTGGCGTACAATCCAAAACGCCGGTCATTCACGATCCTCGCGTGCGAGGCTCACGCGTTGGTTCGCTGGCTGCATCGGGTTCGCACTGGGTTCCAGCCCGTGCCGACCTTGATACCATGTTAAGCAAGTTTGATTCTCGCCAAGTGGAATCAACTGCCATTACGCCAGGTCCCTATACTTCACTACTCGGTCCGGGTTTTGCGTTCACCGATGTACAACTCCTGCCGTCTCCGCGATATCGAAACGGCCTTGAAGCCCATGGTGGCACGGACCTCGAGTTTCGAGCAAACGGAAACCAAATCTTTGGTCAACAAAGTGTACTGTTGGGCGCATCGAATTGGGGCAGTCGCTTTAACTATTCAAATCGATCTGGTGATGACTATGTCGATGGCAACAACATTCGCATTCCATCGAGCTACCGTTCCCAAGAAATGACACTTGCGATTGGTAGAGACTGGGAAAAAGATTCTGTCGAAGTGAACGTTCTTCGGCTCGATCAAACAGATCTCATTTTTCCGGGGTACGTATTTGATATCGACTTTCTAGTAACCGACGGATATGAAGTAACGCATGTACGTAAGGATGCTGGCGCTTTCGATCGAGTTCAAACCGATGTTTGGTACAACCGCACTCGTTTCGAAGGCAACGCTCAAAACCCGCGAAAGCGTGCTTTCTTCCCAGTTTTTGATTTGATTTCTTACGAGGGATTCACCGATGTGGATTCCTTGTCGACGGGATATCGACAAGCGTTCGTGTACGGTGGTAGCGAGCTCGATTCCGTCAAGCTTTCGGTTGGGCACGATCTGCGATTCATCAAGCAGGAGCTGAACGAAATCTCCAACAGTTTGACACTCGGCTTTCCGCAGTTCTTTCTGCCCAATCGCAATTCACCTATCCCTAAATCCTACATAGTCAATCCAGGGCTATTTGCAGAATACGAAGAGGAAGTTAGCGATAATACTATTGTGAGAATGGGTGGTCGGGTTGACTATGCTGCCTCAGATATCACCGATAATCCAGCTAAGCTCGCAGAAGTCGGTCTCGATTTTAACCCGACGACATATGCAGAGGTAGTTGGCACAAACCGATTCAACCGCGATTTCAATTTGCTCAGTGGTTTCCTGTCCTTGAAGCAAACCCTGAGCGACAAAGAAACCGGCACATTGAGCCTTGGATATGCAGAACGCGCTCCTACACTAACCGAGTTGTATGCGGCCCAACCATTTATGCTGCTTCTGCAAAATGGTTTGAACAATGTCACTGGAGACCCGACTCTAAAACAAGAAAAGCTTTTGCAAATCGATCTCGGTTACGAATACCGTGCTGAAGCCATGAACGCGGGTATTCGAGGCTATCACGCTTGGGCCTATGATTACATCACTTTTGAGAACACGCAAACGACCGTTTTCCCTCCTAATGCGGATACTCGGCAAGTAAGCTTGCGGTATGTCAATACGGACTTAGCCACCCTGACGGGCGCAGAAGCGTTTAGTGAACTATTTCCCAAAGCTCCAATCACCCCGTTTGCCAATCTCCGATTTGTCGATGGAATAGATAGGACGCGGAACGGGAATTTTGCCACCACCAACGGATCGCAGGGAAATGCAAGTCAAAAGGACACAACGCAAGTTCGCGGCGCGGCGAGCGGGGTGGCGGGCGCGAGTTCGGAAGCACTTCCGAACATCCCACCGCTCGACACACGAATAGGCATGCGGTTTCATGACACATCGCCAAACAAGCGATGGAACATCGAGTTGTCTAACCGCATTGTCAATGGACAAAAGCGAGTCGCCTCTAGCCTGCTAGAATCCACGACGTCTGGATTTTCAACATGGGATCTTCGTTCGGTGTTTCGCCCAGCCATCCTCGATCGTTTGGTGATTGCAACCGGCGTGGAAAACATCTTCAATCGGCAATATCGCGAGCACTTTGATTTTCGAACGCCGAGCGGACTCAGCGTCTTTCAGCCAGGAGCCAATTTTTATCTCAGCTCCAGCCTGACCTACTAAACTACCATTCATAACCCGCAACGTAAGTGAGGGACATGCGAAATTGCCCCTCGCTTACGCTTCGGGTTGGGATACTCCCATCTGCCGCTCGCCTAGAAACAACGAATTGGTCGCGTTTTCGTACTCGTGCTCAGCCCGATGGGGCGGTGCTCGTGATCGAATAGGAACAATCGATTACGAGCACGGTTGTCGGTTTGTGGGTACTGGCGATTGGCTAGGAGTGTCGAAAATACAATCTATTCCGTCGCCAGACTAGACCCTGTTGAATTGTACGCTTGTCTTCCTTGGTTTAGACTGGCAAGACCTTCGAATCCTTCTATTTAGCTCGCGTATCTCAACCATGCCCAATTCGAAACCATCCACTTTGCGTTTGTGGCAGACTCTTTTAAAACTAAAGAGAAGTCGAAAGTCCAATACCGCAAAGCGATTGACCACCCGCCGGTTATTTAGGATCGAGCGACTTGAAGAAAGAGCTCTATTGGCAACGATCACCTGGGGCAACCAATCCGGCGGTAACTGGGGTATCGCGAGCAACTGGATCGGAGGTGCCCTACCCGGCGTGAACGACGACGCCGTGATCCCGGTTTTGTCCGGTACGACGGCGGTTAGTTTTAGTTCTGGAACAGTTTCTGTAAAAAGCCTTCAAATCAGCGACGACTTTGTCCTTGCAGGCGGAACATTCAGCGCTACTACAATCTCACAGCTCGCTGGAGCCTTCAATATCACAGGCGGAACGTTGAACAGCGGCACGCTTTCCGTTGGAACGACAAATGTCACCGTTGGTGCAACGTTTGGAAATGTCACCGTTGCCAATGGGGCGACGTTGAACGTTGCGAGCAACGCTTCTGTTCTAGTTGGCACAAACAGTGCCCTTACTATAGCAGGATCAGCGAAATTTGGAGTCAGTTCAAGTTTGGTACTCCAGCAGACTGTCTACAACACATCATCGCAGCTCATTGTGAACAATCAAGGCGTTGTAACGGCAACGGGCGCTTCATTCAACAAGACTGGTGTCTACAGCAATAATACGAATATCACGATCAATGATGGCGGCAGGCTGGTTGCATCGGACTCAACCTTTTCAGCCGCTTTGATGCAGCTCGGTAATAACGTTATTTTCAATGCAGGCGACTGGGCTCGGAATAAGTTTGATCTGACGGTTAAC
>JANMHA010000257.1:0-20325 GCA_031374925.1 Pirellula sp.
GATCAGCCAGGACTACTACCTTGGCGCAATGGAAGTAACGCAAGGTCAGTACGAGAAGGTGATGGGGACGAACCACAGTTACTTTCAGGGTAGGAGGGTAAAAAGGGAAAGTTCAAACCACCCTGTTGAGAACGTTTCCTGGGCGGATGCAGTGGAGTGTTGCAAGCGTCTGTCGGAGCTTCCTGAGGAGAAGTCAGAAGGTCGCGTTTATCGATTGCCGACCGATGCGGAGTGGGAATATGCGTGTCGCGCTGGCAGTACGACCGCGTATAGTTTTGGAGCGAGCGCGAAGTCGTTAGGTGACTACGCTTGGTTTTTTGAAAACAGTGGAGACGCGACTCATCCAGTGGGTGAGAAGAAGCCGAATGCGTGGGGTTTATACGACATGCATGGAAACGTTTGGGAGTGGTGTTCGGATTGGTATGGTGTATAGATGCACGATTTCCTCATGGTGTGCCCATACTGATTATTAGCAGCTTGCCTAACGCTCACAGGATCGGATAGACTGTTTGGCATATCACATCAAATGGCGACACATACATTGATGCGGGGTATTGGTGATGTCCGCGAATATATAAAGGACTCGATTCTGAGTCGTTGTTCTTGGGAAGTAAGCCTGCGCCGATTTCCACAGGTTGGTGCGTAGTCCGTAGTACCGATTTCCCTAGCCCAAACACTGTGGACAATGGAACTGGTCGTTTGGGATAGAACTGCAGGATTGGCCTAGCCCGCTGGCGTCGACTGCAACAGGCGTATCCCAAGTGCAAGCATCCGCTTCCCCCCAAGACGCCACTTCCACAGGTTGGACTGAGGCAGGATTCCGGCTAGCTCAACCACTGTGGAAGTGGCGGCGACTGTTTCACGAGGTTGACAGAACACCATCGCTTCGATTAGAATTCAAATCTTATGCAGGCGACTTTTGCAACTTACGCAAGACCGCTGAACTAATACGTTATCGGGCTTTAGAATCTCTCATCTCGACTATTGTCGCCCTCGATTCTTTACGTTGTTTTAACGTCCACAGTTGGCGCGCAATCCGGCGACATCTCAGCAAGAAATCAGGAACCAGAGTCCTAGACTCAACTCAAGATGGAAGCGAAACGGAACCCACTTGATGATGCGATAACAAAGCTGCGCGATTTGGACGTCAAATCCTACCATTCGTTTTTACGCGAATCTTCTCGACTCTTACCGCAACAATGCCTCGAGAAACCCTGGTCTGAAATTAATGGACACTTTGTCGAGCTAGGTCTCCAGACGATGGAATCTTGGGAGAATGGCTCTGCGATTCATCGATACTACAAGCTGAAGAATAACGCTATCTCATTTCCGGGATGTAGATCGACGGATCTTTGGCTTCTCCTGTCGGCGAGGAATACAGATGAGCCGAATTACCCTGTAAAACCTGGTTCAGTCTACAAGGCAGACGTTGCGATTGTCTCGACCATCAATACTTCGTATCAAGAGTTGATCGACGCCAAGCCTTATCCGGCTGATTCAGTTTTGGATACCGTACTTAGATCGGATGAGGTTAGACCAGTCGGCGCGACTTGGCCGATTGTTCACCGCGTTTATTTGCATTACGGATACATCGAGGATCGGTGGTCGGAACACAATCCGAATGGCTTTCATGTGACCGTCGAATTTGTTGCTTCACTTGAGGAGGAGATCGCAGGCAAACGAATCAACTTTTCCGTTCCCAGTGGCCTTGATCCCATGCGAACACATTTGGGGGAGGAACTGGCGGATGCTACATTTGTCGCATCCGATACAATAGGGGATGTCTGTTCCCGTGGAGGCAATGAGTGGTGGCAAGGGGAGCCGCACGTCATAGAGACCAACCGAAAGAAATACCTGAGCTCACATGGAAAATAAGGCCCGATAACAATCACGATCGGGATAGGAGCCCGGATTGCTCCGGGGCCCCTCCCACACCACCTTGCGAATCCCGCAGGAACCTTGCCTGCGCCGATTTCCACAGGTTGGTGCATGTCAGCTGTGGACATTGGCGCTGGCTTCTTGCTTGATGACCATTGCTCCAGTTAGACTTTGATGGTATGTACGAAAGATTGACAAAACGGCCAACACGATTTCTCTGGGGCGAGCGTTAATGAAAAGACCAATGATTCGTTATCTTTCAATTGCACTCGCAAGTGTTTTGTTCGTGGCATGCACAGGCAGTGCGCACTCTGCAATTCCACCGAGCTACGTCTCTGACCAGCAACTTGCCAAATCACCGATCATTGTTGTTGCCAAGTGGGAAAAGGTTCAGAGGACCGGAGAGCGGGATAGAGATAAACCATTTGTGGCGCAGACGAAGCTGCGTATTTTGCGCACTGTGAAAGGGCCCAAGATTGATCAAGAAGTTATCGACTTAAAGCTAGGATGGCAAATCAGCTGGGGCAATGACGGGGAGTTCCTAAACTCAGCAACGTCAACTAATCTGCTTGGATATGTTGAAGATGTTACTGTGCCATGTCTCTGGTTTTTGGATCGGGCCAATGTGTGGGAACCACAAAGCCCTGATCATGAACTATCGATTGATCACTATCGAAAGATTCAGCCGCTTGAACTGGAGGCTTACTATTTGGCCTTGGAAACTGAGAGAGCTGAACAAGACATACCGCAACTACTGACTGCCGATAAGTCAGTTCTCGCCAAGCGAGTTCTTCAGTTCATTGCTGGCGGTCAACCTATATGGCCTTACTCGAAAAGCGAGGGGCATATATTTCGTGATGCTGTAGAAGAATGTAAGATCCTCAAATCGGAAGCGGGAAGAGTATGGAGAATCGTCGGTTCCGATGACCAAGACCTGCGTAGGCAAGCAGTAGCGGTGTATGCATATCTTACTGGTATGGACGGTGACCTAAAATTAAGAACTTTGCTAGGCGACAGCAACGCGAACGTTCGCGGAACAGCGTTAGGGATTCTACTTCATCATCAGGATGCTGAGTCGCTAAGCCGCTGTGATCAAGCCATACAAGGCATTGAAGACTGCTATCCGTTGTGCGCAATCATCAATGAAATATCTGCGTGGGGAAATGATCAAGCCGTTCCCGCGTTGATCAGTTGTCTCCAGAGTGGCGGTAGCCGAGACTATTATGATGATACATTTGTTCCTTCACTTCGAGCCAGAAAAGTCCTGCACGAAATAACCGGTTGCTGGTTTCCACCAAATGTCTCGAAGTCGATGGACGCATGGCGTAGGGTTGACTCTGAGAAGGTAAAGGAAAAACGCTATTCTGCTTTAGCCTTGCTTCTCAGCGAAAAGGAGTTCCCTTTGTTGGCTGAGCTAGTTGGCCAACCAATTTACTCATCAGAGAAGCCGGATAACGGTAGGGCCGAAGTGAGAATCCAAATTCGAAACACAGGTCTTCATGAGCTAAAAATCATTCGAAATCCGTGTCGGATAAGCATGAACGATCCGGGAAGTTCTTTGAGTATTGGCACGGAAGACGAAGGCGACATTGTAACTGTTGGTCCCGACGAGGCACACGAAATCCAATTCGAACGGCAACAAGTACAGACCCGCATCCGGTGCTTTCCTGAAAGAGGGTGTTAGGATGGATGTCCTCATGCGTTGGTCGTTGATTTGCATGACATTTGTCCTTTTTGGATGCGGGAAGGTTCAGCGGGTCGCCGATATCGAGGTGTCACCTCACCAAGAAAGTGCAGTCGGTGCATTATCTCTCTTAGTCTATATCCCGGACCATCCAGAGCAGAATCCGACACATTTTCGAATTGGGAAAGATGACGTTACGCTTGGGAAGTTTGAGTCGGAACTTCGCAGTCGCCTTCTTTCGCATCAGTATTCTAAGATTCAAGTCGCAACTGGCAAGGTTGGGAATGATCATTTCGAAGCACTGGTCGCCAAAGTGGCACACGATTTTGGAATCCTCACGGAGACCCTACCTGCCCCAAGAAGCAATTTCTATACTGCGCCTAGTGAATGACGGATCCGTCGAATGCCCTGTTACACAAATAAGAAAATGCCGAACAATGGGATCGGCCGTATTGACAGGACCAATGCCGCAGCAGCTAAGGCGGAATCTTTCCCAACGCCATTCGCCAAGGATATCCACACGCATGGCGTACCTGCGTTTGCAATGTCCACAAGTTGGATCATCCCAACGGTGGACATTAGCTTCCGCCGATTAGACTACGCCTGAAGGATCGGTCTAACAGCAACAGGAGCTTCCATCGCCGCAATCTTCCCTACCCCATGTGGTCATAGCCGAAGCCGGGATCCAGCCGCTTTCCACAGGTTGGCTAGAAACCTCCGGGGCTATGGCGCTTGCTGCTTGCTGTAGGATGGATGCTTCGGATAGACTGAAGCGGATAGCGGCGTGGAGGTGGGGTGGATTGGCGCAAGCAACCAGACCGATTCCGCTTCGATGCTGTTGGGATATTTTGCTTTTGGTTTTCGTTTCGTTATTTCGGCATTGAAACGATTTAGTAATCCGGTTGGAAACTCAAGATGAAAACAAGCACCAAGTCCGCAAGTAATATCGACGAATACATAGCTGGCTTTCCCAAGGACGTACAGGACAAATTGCAAAAGATACGGGGAATCATCAAGAAGGTCTCGCCAGATGCTGAGGAAGCAATTAAATACCAAATTCCAACGTTTGTATTAAACGGGAACCTCGTACATTTTGCCGCCTTCCAGAAGCACATAGGCTTCTACCCAACTCCCTCTGGCATCGAAGCATTTAAGGACGAATTGTCAGTGTACAAAAGCGCAAAGGGATCGGCCTAGCAGCAACTGGCGCCTTCCTAGGCCGCAAGGCTTCGCATCCACATGTGGACATAGCCGGAGCCAGGATCTAGCGTCTTCCAAGAGTTAGTTCATGACAACTGTGGACGTTGGCGCTGGCTGCTTGCTGTAGTACTGATACATCGGATAGACTGAAGAGGTTAGTGGCGGAGAAGCGTTTTGGTGTGTTGGCTTGTTGACTCAGGGGCGTTTTGGCCAGAACTCTCGAACGGTGCGTTCCCACTCGTCAGCCATGATTTGATGCCCGCTATATGTGGGATGAACTCCGTCCCAAATCCAATGTTCCGCAGGAGCTCGCGAGCATGCCAGGTCGAACGCAGATTGAAACTTTACGAGCGCCGCCGAATGCTTCTCCGCGAGCCGTTGGACGACTTTTTGCCGCTTAAGGATGTCAGCCATGAACGATTCGTAGTCTTCCTTCTTTCTTCCTACGGGTAGGAGGAATGGCTCACAGAGTACGAGCTTGAGTTTCGGAATGGCCGCTTTCATCTCCGTTAGCAAACCGTCGTATGCTTGCTCAAAATCTTTCAGCGGTACACCTCGACCGTGGTCGTTTACACCGATCAGAATTCTTAAGAGATCGGGCTTCAGTTCGAGTGTATCCTTTTGCCATCTCTGTTGAAGTTGCGATACCGTGTTCCCACTGATGCCTCGATTTAGGAACTCGACTTTTGCTTCTGGGAATTGCGCACCGTTTCGGGCTGCGATGATAAACACATAACCGTGACCAAGGATATGGTTGGGGTCTGCGCTTCGACCACGGTTACCGTCCGTAATCGAGTCACCTTGAAACAGAACCCGCGACCCCTGTTCAAACGCGGCAAAAGGCTCAGTCGCAAATAAACCTGTCACGCTTGTCAACAAAATCGGAAGCAAAAAAGGCACTGCGACCAGAAGAGTATTTTGTCGTTTCATTCTTAAAGCCGTTCGAAATGGCAGCACATTTAATTGACTCCATTGTCCATCACCCGCGCGAATTAGACAATGCCGCAACTGAAAAGCGTCGCAATGTATTCAAATTGTAGCTAGTGTGTAACCCATGCAGCTTGCCACACTAGTTGGCAGTGCGCTTCCCAAATTCGGCTGGATGAACCGCTAGCTCATCAACTGTGGAAATGTCATTCTCCTGCAGAATCGGCCCAGCAGCAACCTAGCAGTGACGATTTCCATAGGTTGGACTGAGGCGGGATTCATGGCTAACTTTCGATTCCCTCCAAGACGCCACTTCCACAGGTTGGACTGACGGGTTGAGGCACCATTGTGCAAGCATCCGCTTCCTTCCAAGACGCTTCTGCGATTTCCACACGGAGCCGCTAGACTTGACACGATCGGGCAAATTGCGAAACAGTTCCTAGGTCAAAACGACGTTACCTTCACTGCCGTTTCTCTAGACTGTGTCAGTTAATATTAGCTTCTTTAGTCCGACTACCAAGCAATGGGGACAAGCTTCTGCGATTTCCACAAGATTGTGCCTAGCTGCTAGATTCTCAGATTCGGCTGGAAGCAACGGCCTAGCTGAACAACTGTGGAAAGCGTCGTACTCCTGCAGGATCGGCCTAGCAGCAACCTAGCCTCGTCCGTAGGCCGCCAGCTTCCCATCCACATGTGGACATAGTCGTAGCCTGGATCCAGCCGCCTTCTACAATTTGGTTCAAAACGATTTGGACGTTGGCATCCGGCCGATTAGACTACGCCTGCGGGATCGGCTAGACTTGAGCGGTAAGCGGCGGGGAAGCGTGCTGGGGTGGGCATTTGGCTTTTTGATCTGCTTCGATTTTTGGGATAGATTGTTATGCGTTATCCGGGCTGGAGTACCAAAAACTATTTCCATGACCTTTCCTCCTTGGCGCAAACTTAAAGATCTCGAAATTGCGATACTGTCTCAGATGCAATTGGGCAAGCGAGTGCGTGCGTCCGATGTTGTGGCACTTCGTGTCCTCTTGAATGAATGCGCAAAAGCGGACGACTGCACATCGGCGATTTGCTACCATGGTGCTGCCGCCATCATTGCAAATACTGACGGCAATAAAAGTGCCGCCATAAGACATCGTGAAATTGAGATTCGGAAGATCAAACAGCTTCACCGCGAAGAAATCCGCAACCCAACTAATGGTTACGCGACTCAGAACTACGGTGCCGAAGACCTCAATTTTAGACTGAAAATATTAGACGACCTCAAAATGCCGGATAGCAAATAACGGATTAGCTTCTGCGTCGTCGTTCTAGGGGCGTACGTGGGCCGGGCTTGGTCGATTGCCGAATTGCGATTCCCGCAGGAACCTTGCCTGCGCCGATTTCCACAGGTTCCAGTGTGCGGACTGATGGCAGACTTGATGAGATGAAACTGGCGAGATTCTTTGAAGCGGTAAAAGGGTGTTTAACTGAGGGCTGAGACGGATCACGCAATGCTAAACCGAGAAAGCGAGGCAGAAGTGGCGTTAGCCGGGTTGCAGCCGCTTCCACAGGTTGGTCCACGCATATTGAGGGCGTTGTCGCTGGCTGGTTGCCGGGCGACTGCTGCATCGGATAGACTAAAGCAGCTTGAGGCGGCGAATCGTGTTGGCTGGGAGAAAGATCGCTTTGACGCTGTTGGAATAGATTGCAATTCGTTTTGGTCGGTATCTTGATATGCTCACACATGATGAATCGCTGATCGCTTCCATCTCCGGGCAATTCATGCCGCGACTGCTTGTTCAACAACTGTGGACATAGCCGTAGCCGGGAGCCAGCCGCTTTCCACAGGTTAGCCCAACCACTGTGGACCTCGGTCAGCGTTAGGGGGCAACGATGTAGACATAGGAAAAAATCGGACAGCTCCCCGATTATGTTTAGAATCCCCGTGGACAAAGCTGATGCCCGATTCGTAAACTGATTGAATGACCAAGCCGAATTCCGAATCCGTTACCGTAGATCCTTGTGTTTGTGGTTATCTCGCGAGAAATGCCAACGATTCGAGGCGTCCGATTGTTTTCGATGAGTTGGACAAGAGATACAAGTATCGGTACACGGTAGACGGTCATGAGTCGCTACTAATGATTTACCATTGTCCTTGGTGCGGCGGCGTCGCATCGGATTCGCATCAAAAGAGTCTGTTTTACGAGCTCAATAACGATGCATGTTCGGAGTTTGCAGAGATAATTCGGTCGTGCAAAACGATCGATGAGGTCATTGCGATCTTTGGTCAACCGAATGACGACGAATCAACCGTGATTCGATTCAATGAAAAGCCGGGAGTGTCGCCTCGAGCGGACAGCGTTCGAGTAGTGACATTCCGGCAGATTCATCCTGAAATGAGCGTTTCGATTGAACAGCAAGTGGACGGCTTTTTGAGTGCCAGCTTTTCGCCCATGCCGATTGGAGATCGCTAACCATCGTCGATCTGCTCTGCAACACTGTGGACGTAGCCATCGCCGGGAAATAGCCGTTTCAACAAGGGGGACCCTCCCCACTGTGGACACTGGCTCCAGCCGATTCGACTACGCCTGCAGGATCGGATAGACTGACGACTGCGTCTCGAACGAATCCAGCTTGAACCGATAGTTTTGAGAAGGCGACTTAGCTATGCGGAAATTCTCACTGTTTTCACTCACCATCGGCTTGCCAATCGTTGTAGCAATTCTTTGCACCCTTTACTCGGCTCGTACTGCATCAATGCGTAGTCACGCGGCAAACGTTTTCCATAAGTCGATCGACAATGAGATTAACACCAAGTACTCCACTGGCATTGATGTTTTGGTTGCCGCATATGGACCGACAGGAGCCGCGGAAATTGTCCAGGCAAAGGCTAATACAACGGATACGATTGCATTTGACGGCGTATCTCGTTTGGTAAAAAGCGTGCACAAAACGAAGGAATGGACCAGACTTGATCCGCCAGAGACTGGCTACTCTGATGGAGTTGTCTTGCAGGACTTTACGCACGCGACAGGAGCGGTTTGGGATGGCCCAATGGGCACTCGAATTTCAACCATCCGCTTTGCTGATGACAAGCTGATTATATCTCTGTATGGAAACCTGCAGCTCGGAACATCTACTCAAATGATTCCGAAGGAACAAGCCGAAGACTACGTCATACCGTGGCCAAAAGGCTCTGCACCGACGCCTGGTTCATTGTACGATGCAGTTGTGGCACGTCACGCGCACGGCGAATAACTCCGGGGCAAGGGTGCAATCCGTGCCACAGTCACTGGTTGCAGCTTGGCTATAACGGATCTGCCTCATTGTTCTAAGGACGAGCATGAGCTGGCCTACGGTCGATTGCCGAATTACGAATCCCGCAGGAACCTTGCCTATGCCGATTTCCACAGGTTGGTGCGTAGCCCGTAGTAACAATTTCCTTAGCTCAACAACTGTGGACATTGGAACCGGTCGCTTGCTGTTGGACTGCTACATCGGATAGACTGAAGCGGATGGCGACGGGGAAGCGGGATGGGGTGGAGTAAGCACTCGACTGATCCGATTCGATGCTGTTGGGATTGGTTGGTATTCGTAATTCGACGTAGAGGAAAGCTAATGGTGAAAAACCCGTATGATCCGTCGCGGGAAACAGATCCACCACAATCGAGTTCGTTAAAATCGATCGATGTTCGTCGAGTAATGATTGCGACTGTAGTTGATGGTGGGAGCGCAATCCTAGTCTGGGGATATGCCACCATTTACACATTGATCTACGGGATGCGTTACGTTTCGTACTCCCTGGACACAGATTACCTCCTCATTGCACTGCAAATACTTGCATCCATACCAGTTATAGTTGCGATGACGTATGTCGCTGCTTACGCCAAGTCACCTAAACTCGCATCGTTTTTTGCTTATGCGGTGGCTCGAACCACAATTGTAACGGTTCTCGCATGGAGATTTTTGCCGTACATGGAGATAAGGGACTATGCATTGTATTTTGGCTTTCTCGCGGCCGTTTTCTTGGCGGGGCTAGGCATTTCCCGGTTCCTCAAAACGACACGGTTGATTCGCGTTTGACCTTCATCGCGTTCGTTGTGAAATTGGCGTACACCAGCAAGATCGGCTAAGCCAGCCACCAGCGTCTTCCCTTTCCACAGGTTGGTGCGTAGTCCGTAGTACCGATTGCCGTTGGCCAAACACTGTGGACGTTGGTGCTGGTCGATTCGACTACGCCTTCTTGATCGATTAGACTGGAGACTGCTAGTTGAGGGAGAAGCGTAACTCCCCAAACTCCAGTGATAGGATTCCCAAACCGGGATAAAAACAAGTTCTGTTAGTGAGGATGAATGAAACGCAACCGCAAAACTGCAAACGTGCTTTCGGCAATATTGGTGGTCGCGTCATGCTTTGCTGCATGGATCGGATTTACCTTTTTGCCCATTTCAAAGGAACGGCTATCTGTAACTGTTTTATGCCTTGGGATAGGGAACATCATCGCCGGAGTGGTATATGCAGTCATTACGAGGCTGCCAGACAAAAGATGGGTGCGTGTATCGATTTTTTCACTACTTGGAGTGCTTGCGATGGTTCCGATCTTCTCCGTCGTGGCTCAAAGAATAACTTACACGCGGTTTGGTTTCACCGTATACGGTGGGATACCCATTCCGCTTATGGATATCACTGTCGATCAGAATGGCTTTCTTTGGTTTCGCTCGAAGACTCATAAGATCACTCGTGAGGAGCTTGATGCGCTCGTAGCGCCTGGCGTCGAAATTGTCATTGTAGGCATAGGGTGGGATAGTATCGCACAACTAACAGACGATGCAAAACTGATTTCAACTAAAATTGATTTGCGGGTGTTGCCAACACCTGCGGCTTTTGCTTTATACAACAAGCTCAAAGCAGAAGGACGAAAGGTCGTTCTTCTTGCACACAGTACATGCTGACACCAAAAAAGACAGAGATCGGGTAGGGATGCCAGTTGCCGGGCGCGGACTGTCTTTGCCTAATATCGGATATACTGAAGCTGTGGGGAAGCGAGTTGGCTTAGAAGTAGCATTTTTGATCCGCTTCGATATTACTCGGATAGTTGCTATTCGTTCGTCGGCCCTGGTAAAGGAATGCTCAAAGGTAGCGGAAACTTGATTAACCCCTACACTTCACCTCCGATCGATTCTGAAATCCTCGTTGAGTCGCAACGTATCTTGTTCCTGCCCAGGTTAGGTATGCTTCTTGGCTCGCTACTACTTGTGATACTAATTTGCTCTTTCTCATTTATTTTGTATCTCTTCGTTCGTTACCCAGGTCTTGATGATCCATCTACGCGACCTGAACGATATTGGCCCCAGTTTGGTGTTTTAGCGAATGCAATAATTGGTTTTATTGCGGGAGCTGTCGGCTTGCCAACTTACTGGTATTCATTTGCCGACTTTCGCAGCCGTCATGCATCTTTGTTAGCGCAAGGAATCACCTGCGATATTGCTCGTCGCTAACGTGTTCCTCCCAGTCGACAGCCTTACCATCGAGCTGCTCCTGGATGGCGATATGGGTCATGGCTGTAGTTGCAGTCGCCCCATGCCAGTGCCGCTCGCCCGCAGAGAACCAGACCACATCACCGGGATGGACCTCCTCAACCGGACCGCCTTCGCGTTGTACCCATCCGCAACCAGCGGTTATTAGCAGTGTCTGCCCCAATGGATGCGTATGCCATGCCGTCCGAGCTCCCGGCTCAAACGTCACGCTGGCGCCGACCGCGCGTGCCGGAGCCTGTGGCTGGAACAGTGCGTCGATTCGGACGGTTCCGGTGAACCACTCGGCTGGTCCTTTTGCCGATGGCTGTGTCCCAACGCGTGTAATGTTCATTTTTGGATCCTGTGTTGCGGTTGAAAAATCGTCGGGCGTAGCCGGGAATTAGACCGTATCCACAGCGATGTCCCATCCAGGTTAAGAGCTTGCTGCTTCCACAATCGTTGATTCACCAAGCATTTCGCCAACTAACGCCGCCAATCCGCGCTTTAAAACCACTTTTCCAAAACCCACAGGATTTCGTTCGCTACCGCTCGTCAAACCTCACGAGACGGATTTGAACTGCCTACTTCCGGGTTATGAGCTTTTTTCGACTAAGGGGGCGATTTCAATAAATACTGACGCAATTCAACCCATTAGCTATTTTTCGACCCTCTTGTTATGAGGAAAAGTCTCTAAAAGCTCATAACCCCAGGGTCGGAAAAACAGAGATCCGAGAGACTTTTGGACCAGTTTGGCGCTTTCTGGTCGAAATCGGGTTTTTAGGCGTCCGAGAGGTTATGAGGTAGAGAGACTCGGAAAGAGACAATTTCGCTGCGATGGAAAAGCCGACAGATCAACGAAAAGACTGGGGATAAACGAAGAAAGACTGGAGCCATTACAGTACCAGCCTTTTCGTTTACTTGTGGGTAGGATTTTGTTCGCTACCACTCGTCAAAGTTGCGGGAGCCAGATTTGAACTGACGACCGCGAGGTTATGCGCTAGTCTCGCTTTGTAGTTGCTTATCGTGGTTTATTCGATGTATCGGAACTTGGCTTTACGCACAGTTGTCGCATCCGACGGCGTGTCATTCGCTTGCTTGGCAGAGTTGCTGGACGATGAGCCGGTCTTCGTCCGGCTCGATCGATCGCATCACCAGTTCAATGTGGTCGGACTGGACGTTGGTCCAAATAGGTAATTCCCCGGTTGCCAGTTGCTCTGCCATCGCCGATGGACTCACGGACTTGGGGAACAACTGAACCACGCTGGAATCCACGCGTTGACCGCTCCAGACGCCTGCACCGATGCGGCACAATTTGCGTGTGGTGATGACTTGTTCAAGCGTAGGACTTGTTGCAAGCTGCGTTACCAATCGTTCCGCACGGTTTTGCAGGTTTTCATGGCTTGTCGAAAGCGATGCGCCAATCGGCAACTGACGCCACTGTTCATAAGATTCGGAGGCTTGTAGCGTTCGAAGCAAGGCTGCCTTGGTAAGGCTGCTTGCATGAAGTCCCATCGCATCCACCACCTTGAGTACAATTTCCATGAAGCCTTGTTTGCCGAGGATGATGCCGCATTCCGGACCGCCCAAAAGTGCGTCGCCTGGCACGACGATCTGATCGACGCCATCATCCCATGCATCGGCGATTACTTTGCTAGTTAGACCTAGTCCCGCCAAATCATGGATCGCACCGTCTATCAAGATTTCGGTGACACCTGCGCTCGTCTGCTTCGCCGCAGATAGCCCTCGACTGAGATGATTCAATCGCAATTCGGCAGGAAGTGAGTTGGGTGATGCCATTAGTAAACGCGATCCACTCTCTTGAAGCGCGTCGCCAAAGTCTCGTTCCGTACATTCTTGATTGGTTCCAATCTCGGAGGTGCGAGCGTTGGCCTGATCCAGAATGGCTCTGACATTACCGCTCTGCATGGCTCCGGCTTGTGGCAATCCTACGCAATCAACCCTTGGCAGGACCCAACGTGTTGATTCTTTGGAAGAAGACGCATTGGCCAATGCCAATACATAAAGGGCAATGGTCATATTCGGGACGACCGCAACGGACTGCGCGCTGGTTAAGCCGATAAGTAGATTGCGCAGTTGTTGGTCCAGTTTGACAGTCTCCGCGTAACGACTTTGAAGATGGTTCATTTGGGTAATCGCATCCGGGCAAAGTCGATGCGTGCACCAACGACTCGAGAAGAGCTCGCCCGTAGCGTTGATCCCGGGCATCAGTCCGGGTTGAACATCGCGGAGCCAAGGTTCTGAGACGCTTTCCATCCATCGGCCAGCTTGCTGCAAAATTTGCTGAATATTGCCGGACTGGAATTGGTCCTTGAGCCCTATTTTTTGCGCGGCTTCCTTGATGGCGTTTACTAGAGTTGGCTGTGAAACCAAATGCGATAATTGCTTGATCGCTTCAATGGGCAGCAAGTCTTTGAAAGGAATAGGGAATCGCATTCGAGTTTTGGGGCTTCCAATATCAGGGCGAAGAATACATTTCGATCGAGGTACAAGAACAATCGTACAGGAAATTCATCGCTAAACCGAGCCTTTGTAGGCAGGGCGTGTCGAGAATCAGGGCGGGCAGTGCCAGGAATCACGGGGAGCAGTGTCGAGAATCACGGCACGGAGTGCCGTGCTACACTGGAAACGATACAATAGCAAGCGTTCCTTTCTGAGCCTTACCAAGGATTCGAAACTCATGTCAGCCGCCAAAAACGTTTTAGGGACGAATATTCAACCCTGCTCGATAGACCCACCGACAGGTTTTTTTCGAGACGGTTGCTGCCGGTCCGGTGCGGACGATCAAGGATTGCATTTGGTGTGCGCTGAAATGACCCAGGAGTTTCTCGAGTTCTCCAGGGACACTGGCAACGATTTAATCACACCCGTACCGGCTTTTCGATTCCCAGGACTCAAGCCTGGAGATCGATGGTGTTTGTGTGTACAACGTTGGAAAGAAGCCTTTGAAGCAGGCATTGCCCCCAAAATCATCTTGGAATCCACGCATATTTCAACGCTTGAATTCGTCGACCTCGAAGATCTCCAAGCCCATTCCGTCCCCGCATGAACCGACAAAAGACAACTGAATGAACGCGTTATTTCTGGAGCACGTAGCAGCCACCAACCAATCGATTCGCGATGCCGGAACTTACAAAACCGAACGCGTCATCGATTCCTCGCAGGGGACGTTGGTGAAGCTCGCCGATGGCCGCGAGTTGCTCAACATGTGCGCGAACAACTACCTTGGGCTGGCACAGCATCCAAGTGTTCGGCAAGCAGCCAACGAAGCCCTCGCGCGTTGGGGGTATGGTTTGGCTTCGGTCCGCTTCATATGTGGCACCCAAACGATTCACAAAGATTTGGAAAAACGCCTGAGCCGATTCTTGGGGATGCAAGATACTATTCTTTACAATTCCTGTTGGGACGCCAACGGCGGGCTGTTCGAAACGATCCTCGGCCCGGAGGATGCTATCATTTCCGATGAACTCAATCACGCCAGCATTATCGACGGGATTCGGCTTTGCAAAGCCCAGCGACACCGATATTTGAACAATAACATGGATGACCTAAAGGCAAAGCTTGAAGCAGCCCGCTCTGCTCGGTTTCGGTTGATTGCAACGGATGGCGTCTTTTCGATGGATGGCACCATCGCCAATCTTGCCGCCATTTGCGACTTGGCGGATCGGTACGACGCCATGGTGATGGTCGACGACTCGCATGCGGTTGGATTTGTTGGCCCACGTGGTCGGGGTACCCATGAATTTTGCGGCGTCATGGATCGTGTCGATATCATGACTGGGACGCTCGGGAAGGCGTTGGGTGGGGCAAGTGGCGGATACACGTCCGGGAACACCGAGATGATCGATTTGCTTCGGCAACGATCAAGGACCTATTTGTTCTCGAATACGATTGCTCCGCCCATTGTTGCGGGGTCGATTCGCGCGCTTCAGTTGCTGGAGGAGTCGACCGATTTGCGGGACACATTAGAATCCAATACGCAGCTTTTTCGCGAGGAGATGCAGCGTTCAGGTTTGAACATTCTACCTGGTTCGCACCCAATCGTCCCTGTCATGCTGTACGATGCCACCAAAGCTGCAGCAGTAGCCAAAGCGATGCTCGACGACGGAATTTACGTGATAGCATTCTCCTATCCGGTCGTGCCACAAGGCAAGGCTCGCATCCGAACGCAGGTTTCCGCGGCCCACTCGCACGATCAACTTCGCGAGGCTGCCCTTTCTTTTGCCAGGCGTGCAAGCTAAGAAGGTGGTAGATAGTTGCTTGGGAACGGAGAATCCCCCCCAGCTTGCCCCATCCCCCCTTTTTTCATTTCGGGAGGGTTACTACTTTATGGCGTATTCAACCGTGGTTTTCGAGCAGGGATTTCTAATGCTCAGGGAAACGAACTGAGGACCGAATGAATTCATACAACCTAACTCACCTTAAGCAATTGGAAGCCGAGAGCATCCACATTATTCGCGAGGTGGCTGCGGAATTCAAAAAACCTGTGATGCTGTACTCCGTCGGAAAAGACTCGGCGGTGATGACCCACCTTGCGCTCAAAGCGTTCTATCCGGCCAAGCCGCCGTTTCCGTTCCTCCACGTCGATACGACCTGGAAATTCAAGGAAATGATCCAGTTTCGAGACAACTACGTGAAAAACGAGTTGGGTATCGAGTTGATTGTGCACATCAATCATGAGGGGCTGAAGCTCGGTATCGACCCTGGTGAAAACAGCGAAAAGCACACGGAAGTCATGAAGACAGATTCGCTAAAGAAAGCCCTCAATTTGCATGGATTCGACGCAGCGTTTGGTGGTGCTCGTCGCGACGAAGAGAAGTCCCGAGCCAAGGAACGGGTCTTTTCCTTTCGCGATAAATTTCATCGGTGGGACCCGAAAAACCAACGGCCGGAACTTTGGAATCTCTACAACTCGCGGGTCAATCCAAACGAGAGCATTCGCGTATTTCCACTCTCCAATTGGACCGAGTTGGACGTATGGCAATATATCTATTTGGAAACGATTCCGATCCCGGATTTGTACTTTGCCAAAATGCTTCCGGTAGTTCAACGCAACGGCACTTTGATTCATCTCAACGATGATCGCTTGCAACTCCGGCCCGGAGAAGTCGTCGAACACAAAATGGTCCGTTTTCGAACGCTTGGCTGCTATCCACTTACCGGAGCGGTCGAATCCACGGCAACGACACTGCCTGAAATCATTCAAGAGATGCTTTTAACAAAGACTTCGGAACGCCAAGGGCGGGTGATTGACCAAGATGGCGGCGGTGCCGGTATGGAACTCAAAAAGACGCAGGGATACTTCTAAGTTATGTCACACCAAAGCGATTTGATTGCCGAAAATATTTTGGCATACCTCGATCAGCATGAACGCAAAGAGCTTTTACGATTCATCACCTGCGGCAGCGTCGATGATGGCAAGAGCACGCTCATCGGCCGTTTGCTTTTCGACAGCAAAATGATCTACGAAGATCAACTCGCGCAGCTGGAAACCGAAAGCAAAGTGCACGGCACAACGGGTGGCGGCTTTGATCCGGCCCTGGTTACGGACGGTCTCAAGGCCGAACGCGAACAAGGCATCACTATCGACGTCGCGTACCGCTATTTCTCAACCGCCAAACGCAAGTTCATCATTGCGGACACTCCTGGCCACGAGCAATACACTCGCAACATGGCCACTGGGGCATCGACTGCGGACTTGGCCATCATCCTAATCGATGCTCGCTACGGCGTGCTCACACAGACCAAGCGGCATAGCTTTATCGTTTCGTTGCTCGGCATTCGGCACGTCGTCGTAACTATCAACAAGATGGACTTAGTCGGACATAGCCAAGAGCGTTTCGACGAAATCTGCAGCGATTACCGAGACTTCGTTTCGCGCTTGGACTTGCCCGATTTGCATTTCATCCCAATCGCTGCCCTGCATGGCGAAAACGTAGTCGATCCCAGCGTCAATATGCCTTGGTACCGAGGCAGCACTTTGATGAATTTCCTCGAGTCGGTGTACATCGGCTCGGACCGAAATCTAGAAGACTTTCGATTGCCGGTCCAGATCGTCAACCGCCCGAATCTTGACTTCCGAGGCTTTTGCGGAACCGTAGCGTCAGGCATCATTCGCCAGGGGGATCAGATCATGGTTCTCCCCTCCAAACGCACGAGCAAAGTCGAGCGTATCGTCACGCAAGATGGTGATTTGAAAGAAGCCTTCTGTCCCCAATCGATCACACTAGTGCTCGAGGATGAAGTGGATTGCTCGCGCGGCGATATGATCGTTCGACCAGGCAATGTGCCCAAGATCAGCAATTCATTCGACGCAACCATCGTGTGGATGAGCTCCGACGCCATGGTGCCGGGCAAAACGTATTTGTTCAAGCACACGACACAAACGGTGACTGGCCAAGTCGACTCGCTCAAATACCGGGTCGATGTGAATACGCTTCACCGAACCCCTGCACCAGATTTGCAATTGAATGAGATCGGTCGCTGTGCAGTCACGTTGAGTCAGCCGATTTATTTCGATGCCTATCGACGCAATCGAGGGACGGGTGCCTTCATTATGATCGATCGGATGAGCAACACCACGGTAGGCGCCGGCATGATCTCGGATCGCGATTCAGCCAAGCAGACATCAGCCGCTTGGGAAATCACGGACGAACAAACGGAAACGGGGCAACGCAGTGTGTCGGATGTTACGGAAGCGGAGCGAACGGCTCGGTTCGGTCAAAAGGCGGCAACGATTTTGTTCACAGGGCTCACCGGTACCGGCAAGAGCACTATTGCTCGAGCGGTGGAACGCGCTTTGTTCGATGATGGCCGTGCGGTTGCAGTGTTGGACGGTGAAGCGATGCGTCGCGGGGTGAACATTGACCTTGGCTATACCGTCGAGGACCGCAGCGAAAACTTGCGTCGATCGGCGCACGTCGCAAAGCTCATCAATGACAACGGTTTGATCTGCTTAGGCGCTTTCGTCGCACCTAGCCAAACCGTTCGAGAACGGGTTGCGGATGTCATCGGCAAAAATCGTTTCCTCACGGTGCATTGCACCGCCAGCGAAAGCGTTTGTCGGCAACGGGATACCAAAGGCCACTACGCGGCAGCCGAAGCCGGCAAGTTGCCGAATTTTCCAGGCGTATCGGCGGTCTACGAGCCGCCAGAGGATCCAGACTTGGTATTGGATACGGGTGAACTGAGCGTTGACGAATGCGTGAGTGCGGTACTGGAATTGCTGAAGGCGAATCAGATTATTCGGTAACGCAGGAATAATTCTCGTCGGTCGCTCCTAACGAACGACGGCTTGAATCGTTGCGGCGCATGGGAGTTAGCGTACTCGCCGGGCGTTGAGAGCAACCACCTTCGTTTGTCTCAATAGTACGCATTTGAATCAAACTTTACCTCTTGATTGGCCCAATGTATTCCGTTGCAACGACGACATCGTCAAACCAGACCGATTGGCTTTCCTTCCAGAACTGTTTTGTCGGGTCCCCTGGATCATAACCATAGTGCTCTAGCCACAGGCAGTTTACCTTTAGCTCGAGATCACTCCGCCAGCGGATGCCGGCGTCGGTCTGGATGGCGCGAAGTTTCGTTAGCCGCTCGTTGGCGACTCGGTCGATCCATGTGCCCCGATAATCCGTTTGAAGTTTCTCAAAAGCCGCGATCGCCTCATTCGTCTTCCCGTTCGCGACAAGTCTCTGTGCTGCCTTGAACTCTTCGTCTCCTACGGTGAGCATCCGAGCAAAGATACGGCCCGCTTCCTCGCGGCTCAAATCGAGAGGCGGCACTTTGGCAAGAATGGGCGGATTTTGCTCCGACAAAATTTTGAACGCCTCGGGGTTGCGTTCCCGGAAGAGTCGTGCACGCATGTCCTTTTGTTGGTTGGACGAGTCGCCTCCCTCACGTCCGCCACGAGGATCAATATCGGCGATAGCTAGTCCGTCGGTACCTTCTGCGGCGGCTAGGATTTTGCCTCTCGGCGAGATAATCATTGAGCCAGTGCCCCGGAAGGCGACAACAAGATAGACCTGGTTTTCAGCGGCTCGAACGCGCAAAGCTTGCAAGCCGATATCGTCATCTCCAATCGCAGCACCACCCATCGTTGGAAAAAAGATAATGTCCGCTCCAGCCAAAGTCAGACAGCGCGCAGTTTCAGGCATCACTAGGTCGTAACAAATGGCCAAGCCGACCGTGCCAAGGTCCGGTGTCTCAAAGACAGGAAAGGATTTGCCGCGTTGACGGCCGCCGCTTTCGGACCAAGTCGGACATGCCTTGTGGTAGCGGCCGATCTCCTTTCCGTCCCGGCCAAGGAAGAATGCAGTATTGTACGTTGCACCATCCGTCTCAATGTGGTCGCTACATACGACCAGATACATTTTGTGTTCGGACGCAGCTCGGCCAAGTCGGTTAAGCATCCGATTGACAGCTTCAGGCAGAATTTGCTGGGCGAGTTGCTCGTTCATGCCATACCAATTGAGCAAACCAAGCGTGTCTTCTGGTAACGTCAAGACATCGCATTTCTGAACGCCCGCAAGATGAACGATTTTTTCCAATTCATCAAGATTCCTGTTGATGGCATCGAGGACTACATCCTGTTGATCGATTCTCCAGTCGATGATGCGGTTTTTAGCCTGGCAGGTGGCGACTCGGACAGTATTCGATGGATGGAGCACAGGTTCTTGGGCGACCAATTGCGAGGCAAAGACAAACAGAGCGAGGTATAGTAGGCTTCGCATAAATCACTTTCCGATAACCCAATGGTTTCCACGCACGCATCAACATGTACATTTCAACAATATTAGCTGCCCACATGCCACATCGGATCAAAAAGCACCAATGTCGCCCGAAATAATATGTCCACACGGCACAAAGCCGGCTCGTTGAAGTGTTTTGCGACTTGCTACATTGCCGACGTTGCATCTGGCAGCGGGTACTGTGCCACCCGCATAGCAAATTCGCTTGAGTTCCTGGACGAGAATCGTTCCTAGCCCTCGCTTGCGAAACGGCTCTCCGACTGCCATGTAGATATCTCCAAAGGGTCGATTGTAGTGGAAAAGAATATCGCCAGCCGCCACGATCGCTCCGTTCATCACTAGCAACCAATCGGCATCCGTGTCCAAACCCAAG
>JANMHA010000276.1:0-2547 GCA_031374925.1 Pirellula sp.
CAATCGCAAGATTTTGTTTTGATGAGTAACCCAACGATGCCTTTGGGAACAGTCAAGCTACCCGACATGACTCGCACAATCGTCCATCGGGTTCAATGTACCAGTGAAAAAACTGCATCAACACACCGTTAAGACCATTCATAACGAATCCCATCCACTTATCTCTCAAAACGAAATAAACTTGCCGATTCCGTTACAACACCTCGTGCCATGTCCCAGATGAGATCGGTAGCGATACTGCTAAACGTAGTTCCATTTCCACCGAACCCCAGCGCAAAGAAACAAGTGGGATACTCTACGCTAGAGCCGATATTGGCCAGTCCATCCTTGGTGGAGCCAAATGTTCCGGACCAAGCGAACTCGGTCTCCCATTGAACGCTGGGAAGGAGTTTTCGCACGAAGGATGTTTCGTCTGGCGCGTGCTTCATTGGCAACCAGCTTGGCAGATTTCCGGTCAGTGGCCAAGCGAATACTCGTTTTTCTTTGAAAATCACACTCGATCTCCAGACGATCGATCAAGTGGGAAATTACGTACCATTCATATGGTCGGGCTGTATTTATTGTGAGTTGGATGACTTGCGGCACGCCATTTGCTTCGTGCACAATCGGTTAAGTGTTGCCCATCGATGTGCGCTATTTCCTACCAACATTTTCTTCCTGGAGCTTAAGCATGGAAACAAAAATTGAACTCGACAGTGTTACGCTCGCCAAGCTTCACGACTTGATCCGCATCAACATTGACGCTGACGAGGGCTTCACCGAAGCATCTAAGGAGATCAAAGATAAGACGATCGCGGCCTTGTTCTTCGACCTAGCCAGTCAACGAAAAAGCAACTCGCAGGAGTTGCAGGAATTCATTGCTTGGAACGGCAAAAAAACGGAAGTGCAAGGCTCGTATATCGCTGCAATGCATCGGGCTTGGATAGACCTTCGAGGGATGATTAGCGGTGGCGATTCGCATGCTATCCTCTCGGAGGCGGAACGAGGTGAGGATGCGATCAAGGGTGCGTACGAAGACGCAATGCCCTCTGTGTCTGCAAATGCAGTACATGACGTGCTCTCCAGACAATACGTTCGTATCAAAGAAGACCACGATAGAATCAAGTCTATGCGAGACAAATTCGCAGCAAAGTAGGCTCAGACTGGTTCCATAACGTTAGGTCACTCAAGCACCCGGTAAAGACAATCCGAACAATCTTTCTAATATCTTCTGGAAGAGTAGAGATTTGTTCGCTCGTTTGCAGTAGAGCCGAAACCGCCTCAGAAAGTGCGTCGCCAACGCGACCTCCAGTTCAAGTGGAAGTCGCGAGGATCCTCGATCTGCCAGCCACCATTGCCAGCCAGACCGAGCGACTATCGAAGCTGACGGCGGACGAGGCGACGCTACAGAACATGCGGCCGATCCGATCACCATCAGCAACCCCATATGGTCACGCGAGAAAGCTCCCGCCCAGCGCGGTGAAGGGAACGCCGCCTTTGGAAAAGATGATGTATGCAAATTCAAGTGTGGGGGTACGCTCAAAGCCGTGACGACCTCGTTGAAGTTATGGTTGGGCTTCGGGGCGCTGACGGCCCTGCTGGTGCTGTCGAGCTTGGCGATCATCGTCCGGGTCCGGTCCATCGAAGCAAAGGTGGGCGAGATGGCGAACGCTCGCAACCTCAGTGCGGCGGCAAAGCAGTTGGAAATCAACACTCTCGGCTACGCTCTGAACGTGCGGGCTTTTCTCCAAACGGGTGAACCGCAGGCTCGGCAGGACGCTGTCACTGAAGCCGCCCAAGTGGAACGGCAGTTGAAAGAATACGAACGCCTGGCGACGACCGACCGGCAGCGGGACATGGCTGCACGCTTCGCCCCCTTGTGGCAGGAGCTCCAGAAACTCGGCCAGAGCCTTTTGCTAAACGCCGAAAACCGCCCATCGAATCTGGAGGACTCGAAAAAGTTGTACGTCCTGCGCACCGGCCTGGAGAAGTTGTTGAACGACGAAATGCAGGTCGATGCAGTGGAGTCGTACGACGCCCGCTGGGATGCGGCCCAGCAAGATGTGCAGTCGATCGTCGGATTCGCCTTGATCCTGCTGATCGTGGGCGTGGTCCTGGCCGTGGTGACGAGCGGGGTGGTTGGCAATGCCGTCGTCAAGGGTGAGCGCGCCATTGCCGAGCAAGCTGAGCAGTTGCTAGAGGCCCATGACAAGTTGGAAAATCGCGTGCGAGAAAGGACTGCGGAGCTGGCCGCCTCCATGGAAGCTCTGGGGCGCAGTAACCGGGAATTGGAGCAGTTCGCATCGGTCGCATCCCACGACCTCCAGGAGCCCTTGCGAAAAATCCAGGCGTTCGGCGATCGGCTCCAGGCCAAATACGCCGATGGCCTGGGAGAACAGGGCCGCGAGTACGTGGAGCGCATGCAGTCGTCGGCCGCCCGGATGCGGGACCTCATCGACGCCCTGCTGACCTTCTCGCGCGTGACGACCAAGGCCCAGCCGTTCGTCCCGGTCGATCTCGCGGCGACGGCGCGGGAAGTGGTCTCCGACCTTGAGGGCCGCCTGCAGC
>JANMHA010000278.1:0-8266 GCA_031374925.1 Pirellula sp.
GTAAGCGTACACGAGGCGGCGGGAGACTTTCCGGCTGGCGAGGCCGAGCCCTGCCCGCCTGACCCAACGGCAACCCGGGTTACCCCTTCATTGACTTCCTAAGCTGGCTCCGAACGCGACGCTTGGCCGCTTGCTCCAACGCGCTTGATGCCTTCTCTTGACGCTCCTCTATCCGATACGTCCGTATCGCTTCCGGGTGATATGTCTTCCAGACGTCCGGTAGAAGTTCTTCTACCTTCGCCGTGCCTCGAAGCATGTGCGTGATCACACTCTCCACATACATACTCACGTCCAAATCGTTGCGCTGCGCGCTGGCTACGAGCGTCATCAAGTTCGCATTGCGAATGCCTGCTCGCATACTACCCACAAACAGCCAGTTCTTGCGACCGACCGCAACGCGACGCATGAGACGCTCGCCTTGGTTGTTGTCGATCGGAAGGCGACCGTCCGTTACGAATACATTCAACGCCTCCCAATGATTGCGGATGTAGGTGAACGCGCCAGCAAGCTTACTCGATGGCAATAGGCTTGCTGCCACCGGACCGGCAAGCCAGTCTCGCAAGCGATCCAAGTACATCCGAGTCTCCGTTGCTCGAAGATTGCCACGTTCTTCGAAGCTCATACCCAAGGCTCGACGCTCTACGTCATAGATCTTGTTGATCAGCGCAAGCGGGAGCGCACTGGCGTTTGCATCATAGTGCTGATGTTCGTAAACTTTTCGACGCGCGTGAGCCCAGCACGCCATGCGAGTCATTAACGACTCGGGCGAAAGGATCACCGACATATTTCCCGAAAAACAATCCGCCATCGCGTATCCCGCGTAACCAACCAACAGTTCGGCAGGGCCATCCCGATGCCGAGAAACCCGAAAGTCAAAAATGTCATAGGGAACCGCTGGATCAAAGCTCGTATAGCCCCACATCTTCGCATCAAGGCTGTCTTTCTTGTCCTTGATCGCCTCCTCCATCTTCTCGATCAATCGTTGGGTACGAAGATCGGTCTTGTCTGGATCGAACTTGGGGATCTCACGAGGCATTATCAAAGTCGTATGTGTGTCATCGAAGCCAAGACAGTTAGCTCCCAGCAAGCGAGAGAGCATCACCTTGGGGAGCTCCTGCGTCACGTCGTGCGCCAATTCAATGTTGTAATCCAAAGAAGAACGACTAAGCGTGATCCCACAGGATGCGTAGATGTCTTGGAGGCGATACAACGGCAGATGCAATCCAAACTTACTATTGATGATATGGGCTGCCGTTGACGGATGATATCGGCCCTTTTCCCCGAGATTTACTTCTTCTTCGACCAAAAGCTCTCTCTCAGGGTCATTCACATAAGCCAACACAGGCTTCTTGTAACGAAGGACAACGACTTGAGCGGGGATCGTCTTGAGCGATTCAGTGTACTCGTAGTGCTTGATGTACAGTTCACCAGAATCGATGCGTGCTTGGAACGCATCTGGAATGGCTACTTCCACTTCTTCGCGAGGCAAGTGCTCTGGGAACTTGTCGGAAGCAGGCTTGCGTTCTTTGGCTGCTTTGTTGCGAGTGTAAGTAATCTTTTCGAGCCCTTCTTCTGCTTCCCTCTTGGCCGCTTCAAGGACGGCTTGGAGTTCCTTGTCGTCTTGGAACTCGATTAGCAATTGATCGGCGCCGATGAACTTCTCTCGCTTCTTACCAGACATCAAAAAGCGGATCTCAGCACGAAGTACTTCACGCTCTTCGGTGAGCGCATCGATCTGTGATTTCTGTGCCACGATCGCATTAGACTGCACGAGAATGACCTCGTGTGCGGTGCTTAGTTCTTGCGGTAGTTGGCTCTGGTCTTGCATGTTGTAACTATAGCGCGATGGATGAAATGCGCAAGTGGTGATGGTGCAAATTTGAAGTAGAATTAGAAAAAAGTTTTGGTTCATGAAGCGATCTTGGGTTCTTGATGGAGTGGGTTCGGTGCAACGTATCGTTTTCGCTTCTTAATGCTGGACAAATCGATGCCGGAGAGGATTGATTGCAGTTCTTCGGGATCAACGATGACATGCTTGCCATCGGGCGAGCGAAGAGGTCGCTGAAAACAACCCTTCTCCAAACGCTTCATCCAAATTGCGAGTCCGTCCCGGTCCCAGTGCATAAGCTTGATGCGATTGCGACGCAAGTTGAGGAACATGAACACTCCTCCATCGCGAACATCGAGATGGAGATCGGACTTGATGATTCCAAACAACCCATCGAAGCTCTTTCGCATATCGACGGGCTCGGCGTGCAAGTAGATCTTGACCAGTGAGCTGATAGCAAGCATCTAGGCGATCCGATCCAAGATCTGAGGTAGCCAATCAAGGGCTTCGACAGGAAGGGTAATGATGACCCCGGAGGGGAGTTTGATGTGCATGGAACAATCGGCTTTGGTTTGAACTTGAAGGAAGGCGGACTGCGATGGCGGAGTGGCACGCGCGGACGGGCCGGACCGCGTTGATTTGGCTGGCCTGGCTCCGGCGAGTTTGCGTTTCCACAGATAGAAAGTTGGGCTGGAGCAGCCGACGGACTGGCAGAACTGAGCAACGGAGAGCGAGGAGGCTTCGAATTCGCGAAACCTTTTGGTCCATAGTCGGGCTTTGGTGTCGAACGAACGAGACATGGGTTGAAATCCTTGCGTGACTAGAGAATCGTTGGGCGGACGCAAAAACCTACCCCACGAACCTAGGCCGCGCCGGATCAAAACCTAACCACCCTCAGTACGCTTACCTACGGAAGAAAGCTTTTCGTGAAATGCGTTGCCTCACCAAAGTTCGATTGCATAAAGTGAACACGCTTTCTACCAACATTTTCACGTCAATCTATCAGATCCAACAGTCGCACGCCACTTGCACAGTGAATGTGCTAGCCCGAATCCCGCATATTATTTCAGAACAGTGATTGTCACCTCAGGCTTATCGCCCAAATTAAGTTTTTCTGCTTTACGCACCGCGAGCTTGATGGGCAGCACAAATGATGCCGATTTTTTATCTGGAAAAATTGAAGTTTTCCACGTACTACTGCCAATGGAAACCGACACACGAATCGAGCCCCAGCCTCGTACTGGCTTGATGATAAGACAGCGGATATGCTTGGCGACGTTTTTGGGAAGGGTGATGAAATGCCACGCTCCCTCGCCATCCCAAAGCCGTATTGGGGCTCTAAAAGCGAACGATTGCATAGGTATCATTACGTCCTTCACGCACGATCAGCAATTTCCCCCATCACACCGACACGATTCAAATCGAATACGACACCAAGCCAACAAGCTTTGACGCCCGCTGCCTGCTTGTGGAAATCGCAGAAGCCTGTCGGAGGGAAGCGTACGCTTGCACAATGGCGCCTAAATCCGTCAGCGGAAAGCCTCGAACCTGTGACAAGCTTTATGCGTAGACGCTTCGTCGTGAGTCGACTGTCATCGGCGTTTTAAACATCGATTTAGCAGTTTGATGGTCACATCGGGCCAAATTAAGAGCAACCCGCGCTAATTCCATTCTGAAAGATTGAGTCCCGAGAGCCGGGTGCACATCGAGAACCAAAAATGACATCCAACGTCCTACGCCATACTGTTTATTCTCTGCTGTTAGCGATGGTCCTCACCAGCTTTTGCAATGGGCAACACAAAGACAAACCAGACCAGATCAATCGGTCAGAGATATTCTCCCCGGCTACGCTGCCAAAACTTGTAAAGTCCCAAGGCTCAAACGAGCATGACAATGTCCACGCTATGCTGCAGGACAGGCATGGAGGTCTGTGGTTCGCTACTACGGGGGAAGGAGTTTATCGGTACGATGGCAAAGTCTTCATGCAGTTTACGCAAACGGACGGCCTAAGCAGTAATACGGTCTATTCGATGCTGGAGGATTCCAGCGGAAATATTTGGTTCGGAACAAAAAAGGGCATAAGTCGTTTCGATGGCAAGTCGATTTCTAGTGTTTCCATCTCCGACGCCAATGGCAGAAATTTCCTTTCACTTCTGAACACGAGTAATTCCCCGGCCGATATGAACGAAGTATCGAGCATCATGCAAGACATGACCGGCATTATATGGTTCGGCACAACGGAAGGACTCTATTGCTACAACGGAACAGGCTTTTCCCGGTTGCTGAATAACTTCAAAATGATCAACAACGAAGGGCTCAAGCTCAGGAGTATACAGTGCATGCTGCAAGACAGAAACGGCATCATATGGCTCGGATCAGGTATGGGCGAAATAGAAGGACTATGTCGCTACGATGCGAGGACGATTACTTCCGTTAAACCAAAGATTGATGGATGGATTCGTCAGATGCTACAAGATAAGAAGGGTACCGTTTGGTTGTCTACGCGGAGCCAAGGGCTTTGGCGAGACGATGGCTCCGGATTTGCAAGATTTTCCGTGCAGGATGATCGTGTAACCGGTTTGTTACAATGCAATCAAGCCATGATGCAGGATAGATTGGGTAACATTTGGTTCGGCGGAAGCGAGACGGTTGGAACCGTCGAAACCAACAGCGGAATTTGGCGTTACGATGGTACGAACTTCAAAAACTACACGGCCAAAGATGGCTTGGGCGTTTACGGTGTTTGGAGCATGCTCGAAGATAGTGCAGGCCAAATCTGGGTTGGCACTCGAAACACTGGCTTATACAGGTTTGATGGATCTCGCTTTACTTCTTTTTCCGATTAGCTTTGGGGCTGGAAATTTCGAGGATGAAGCGCCATTAGAATTCAACGCTTCGATAGCTCGACTTGGCCAGTCGTCGCTTGCCAGTCGGATTCCAATGTCCACAGTCATGTGCTGGCCGATTTCTGTTAACCAGCCTGTCGGATTCCCGCCAATCGCCGCCGAAAACCGATAGCACCCCTCTCTACATGTGGGGGGAAGCTTGGCGGCCAGGTAATGAACCAAGTTTGTCAAACACCCGCTAGCGGAACGGCATTGACTTGCCAAGCATTAAAAGCTTGAGTTGCGGTTTGAAATGCGTCAACAGGCGGCACCCCAGAATCGAATCCCATTTCTGCGAACAACTCTGCATCTTTAGGAATGTCGACAGTAATTCTGACGACTGCCTCGTCAAAGGCAATGCTGGCCAACGAAGACTGCGGTATCGGCACTATCAACGGGAATATGAATTCCAACAATTCGCTCGATCCGTTCGACTGCACTATGGAATGATGAATCTGTCGCGAGTAACCGGTCCACGACTCCAGAACGAATCACTTGAATAGCTTGGTCTGGAGCGGTTCCGTAGACGACGCGATCGATTTGGAAATCACGAAAGATCGGCCACCTTGCCGCGTTCTGCCTCTAACTTGGTCAAAATGTCACCGATCTGGTCCGGTGGTACTCCTCTTATTGCCTTTGCGAGTGTTAATGCCTCGTCTAGTGTAAAGCATCTGCGTTGACGGGGAGTGAAAACTGGTACTCTGAATTAGTGCTTGCCATGTCGCTCCACTCAACAGGAGATCAAGTGGAGGCGCTAACAACGGCAAAACATTCTCGAGAATTAGCGAACGACGAAAACGTGGAGCGCTGCGATCGTGTGGTCGAGTGGATCTCAGCCGCCAGGCCGATCGAGTTGAATTGGAAATTCTATCGATGAGTAGCACCCTGTGCAGTCGATACATTCGTTGCGGGCCGCAAATCATGTTTCAACGAGGAAGCTTTGAATCACGTGGCAGTCGGAAGTGATAGGCCAGGTTGGCGACCGAAAGGAAGATCGTTACTAGAAACACTGTCATGAGTACACCGAACCAGACAGTATCTAATCCATCGCCGTCGCGATTGGCCATAAAGACCAAATGGTTGATTGCCATAGCAAAAAGTGAAAATGCCACCGCAATCCAATTCATGAAGAGTTGAACATAGCCCATCGATGAAGCATGGCGATCAGGATGAAGCCAATATTGGCGATGTGGGATATTCACCATCGAAGCCGGTAAGCGTGCGGCTAGTAAAGTTATAGCGATCAAGAAAAATGGCATTCCTATTTGAAACCCACACATAATGATCGTCGCATTGGTCTTGGTCATCCAGTCATTGGGAGTACCTTCCAAATTGAAGTGGGTCGCTACTCTATCAGGCATTTGGCCCCAGTACCAAGCATTCTGAGCGACAGCAAGCAAAGCAATTGCGGCAACGGCGAACAAAGCAAATCGTTGTGATCTCAAGCTGAAAATCCAGTCTAAGACCGGGAAGTCTTGTGACGGTCATTCTGATCCCACCGCTACACTCGGAAGGAACTATTGGGACCAAGCTTTGGGTATTAAGAGCAATACGGCAATCATAATCGATTTGCTAAAGTGCGTTCAGTGCAGGTCTCGGAATTCCAGGAAACGCACAATTACTACAAAGCGAAATCCAGCCACTCGCCGCCGGGTTTTGCGGGCCCTGAACGGCATCGCTGGAAAAAATGGCAAAAATGACAAAAAGGCCGGTTAAAAACTGGGGCAGTGCAGAAGACCGATGACCGGGCACGAACTCGCTCCGGTCGCCCAAACCGGAGCGCCAAGAGTGGACTGACTGAGGAATGTCTCGGTACGCGGATTCGCAACACGTTCATCTTGTTCCAGTTCACATGGGACATAACCCGGCGTGTCAACCCGGTGCGAGTTGGTAGTGGGTATGATCTAAGCAGTTCCTCAAGCCGACACCGGTGAAATGAGAGTCGATTGTGCGAGACGAATTTCATTCAAGACTTGTTGTTGCAAATGAGGATTGAGCATGGTAGATCGAAGGATTTGGTGTTCAGCTGCCGCTGTGGTTAGCTGCGTTTTTCTTGCCGTTGTGATTTGGCGAGAAAGAATGCAGACGGATCGAGCGCTCCTATCGGTGCCTAATAGCAACCGATTTGAGGCACTAGTTCCAATTCGTCGACACGAGTGCATTGAGGTTGTTTCAAGGCGCAACGACAAATTATTCGTTGAGGATATAGGATGTAGCCCATCTGAGTTTTCACAACGGATTAGGCAAGACGCTTCGAACGACTTGAACATTAAAGCGGTCGTGTTGATTTTAGGGATAGATGGAAGTACAAGTTTCCAGTCGCTCGAAAAGGCGTTACTATCTACCGTACCCAAACATCTTAAGATCTATTACTTCCACGAAACCTCACAGAGATCAATTGAGTATTTCGAGGAACAGAATTAGGGAGGAAAATAGGGAACGGGCACTGCAGAGCAGTATTGAACGGGTCCCTTTTTGGCGGCGGCGGGTTTCGAGGCCTCAGTCGCGGCTTTAGGTTCAGCGGCAGTCGAGACGGCAGATTTCTTTTTGGCCATGGGGGACTCTGATGTTGGGTCGATGCAGTCAAGATCGGGCCAGGAAAGGTAGCGGCAAGCCCGCAGACATTCTAACTCTGATTGAGAGGCAAGCCAACTATCGAAGGAATGATTCTTGATTTCAGATTTATAATGGTGAATCCTAGCCAACTGTGGACTGTGAATCGGTCTGAGCCAGCAGGATTGGTCGGAACCAGGTCCATATTGGGGTGCTGTCGTTTTTCGGCTGCTAATGGCGGGAAAGCGACATGCTGGTTAACAGGTTGCCACAGGCAACTGCATTGACGAGAAGTTGACTTCGAATCTTGCGAAGCGGCATCAAACGGATCAGGATTGAATTTGGGCAATCGGGAGGCCAGAACCTCATTTTTTAGATTTAAAATACCCAGCCAGATAAAAGAACAAGAAGAATCCAAAGATTAAACCTACGAATATGCTTGCCCAAATTGTCGCTAAACTTGGTGACGCGATCGGATACCCGGTGCTCATCCTAAAACCGAGAGCCTCACCGGTAACGGTGATTGTTCCGCATGTCGTCAAACATGCAATGACTGACGACACGATGACTGCGGGAGCCAAAAACACGCATCCACAGCCGTTTGCGAATCTGCTCGGTGGCTCGTATTGATCAACTATTTGCTGCATCGGGTGCTCGGTGTTCGGCGTTACTATTCCCCCGTTAGGACTTAGAGCTTTCGTGCTTCGAACAAATAATGGACTCCTGCATTTGGGACAGAGTACGTTTCGGTCCTTTTCACGATCAGCAGCGTTACCTTGCCACGAGCAATTTGCACACTTAACTTTCATCTAGCGGTCCAATCGAAAGTTCATATTTAGTAGCTTGATCTTCGTTGGGCATGGTTTAAGACTTTCTGGTTCACTCGCCGTCTTCTTGTGTAGTCTTTCCTGTTGACTTACAACGCCTTGCAACACAAAACGAGTCATTCTAACAGGAGGTTGGCGAAGTCCAAAGCGAAAGCGAAAGGGTGCCGTCGCAA
>JANMHA010000282.1:0-3079 GCA_031374925.1 Pirellula sp.
CCGCACGGTCAAGCGATGTCCAACCGTGAACACAAGCTAACTACCACTCTTGGCAAAAACCGGAAGCAGCGTCAACTCCGCGAAAAACGATCGCGACGAGCAAGGGGCCTCCGTGCGATCAACCTACCAACCACCGCAACTGGCTCCCTGAAAACCGACGAAAATGGCTCCCTTTCCGACGACGGTCACACCCTGCTACAAAGTCAAAATCAAGTTGTCTGGGAGTAGGGTTTTGCACCGAGGCAACGACCTGGCGGTACGATCGGTCTGAATGTATCATCCGCATTCCGTTTACTATGAGGAGAGAATCTGACACTCGTAACAGCGCCAACCATTTGTTGACTTGTCGTGGCATTAGCACTAACAACGTTCTGACTAGTAAATGCCCAAATAGCGTTCGGAACCGACAGCGATTTTGGAGAAAACCCGAAAAAAGGCGTTTTCAGTGCCGATTACCACGAAGTGTTGTTAATGCAGCACATGTGCGCGACAGATGTTCGACGCTTCCAATCCGATTCCAAGGTCCACAGGCAGGTGCTGCCTCCTAACGGGAACGCAAAACTGCGAATGTTCGACGCCCCGGCGTGCCAAACGCGTGCCAAACCGGTGCGAGTTAGCGGTTGGTCGTGGTTTCTGGTATGGTCCCGTTCAATTAGCAGCTTGATTCGAGGTTCCTGATCAGATGAGAAACCTTGCTCAGCCGTCCATCCTATGACGGCAAGCGACTTCGGGTTCCGGAAATTGAACTAGTGGTTGTCGATTTACATAAAAATCTTTGTCGGTTCCGTTAGCTATATGGGCATATACTTAGCGACGGGTTGTTAAGCAGCAACACAAAAAATGCATGGTAGAATAATTTCAACCATCCTTCGTCCCTTTTCTTCGGCAGTAAAGTTTTCAGAGGATTTGTAGACTGCTTGGACTTCACAATCGCCACTCCTCATACATCCTTGGTACCCAAATGGTCAATCTGAATTCGATTATTGGCAATTCTTTGCGAACTGCACTTCTGTCAATTGCTTCTTTCGGGTCAATCGGTCTGGGGCTCGCGAATTCTCAGGATTTGAACTACTCAAGTGATTCGATCAACAATCTCAACAAACTCTTTCGGCAGCAGTATGTAGAGGCTCGCAATTCTCAATTGATCGGTGTAGGTCCGGTGATCATCGTCCGCAGCGATAACCTAATATTACTCCGCGACGGGAAGCGGTTCGTTGGCGCAGCGGTACATCCGAACTACCATGACCTGAAGGCTCTCGCTCACTGCCCTCTCTCGCTTTTCTGTATCCTCGAGAACTCCCTCGATCTACCGCTGACCGCCCTCCACACCAATAAACTGGCAAGCCTACGAGAGTCGCTGGCGGCCGTGGAGAGCGATCTAAAAGTTGCCTTTGCAGACCCAGAGCAGCGATCTCGCCAAGTGAAACTTGTCAAATCCTGCAATCAGTTGATTGACCGAATTGGGAAAGAAGGACGCTGTACAGCCGAGGAGTTGGACGATCTGGTCGACGATCTGCGTGCGACGGTTGTGTCGAACGTCGGTACGGCGGCGCGGATCATGATCGACAACTACCACGGGCAAATGAAACTATGGCGGAGTGAATTGAGCGATAAGGAATGGGAGAAACTCTATATCCTGATCCCAGGTGCGTCGCTGCCGAGAAAGAACAGTCTTGCCGTTGGATACTTTGCCAAGCTCTTCGAACAGGAAGGAGAAAGCAATCGCGTCATTTACGCAGAATCCCAGTTCGACGAATCACAGGACCTGCAATTGCTAGCGACCCACTTGCTCGACAGCAGAATTGGAAAAGTTTTTTTCGCTGACTCTTCACGAATGAATCGCGACTTGCTCGGGCCATTTGCACACGCTCACCTTGACGCGCTCGATTTCAAGTCGCTGCGTAGGACGAGCGGGCGATCTGGAGCCGATCGTTAAGGATTGGCGATTGCCTTGCAGGCGTCGATCGAATGCTGGACGAGCGACCGTTTTGCGAGCCTCGCTTTGAGAGACCAGGCGTTCCGGCACCAAGAAGCCCTATGTAATTGAGCGGTCAATTTGACAACAACCACTTTTCGCCAGCGCGCTCAGGTGGGCCTGTCCTGAGCGCGCAAGCGGCCACCGACTGTTGAGCTAACCAGAATCCTGCCTCAGTCCAACCTGTGGAAGCGGCAGCTGCTAGGTTGCTGGCTAGGCCGATCCCGCAGGACTACGACGCTTTCCACAGTTGATGAGCTAACCGGAATCCAGCCTTAGTCCAACGTGTGGACACGGTTGCTGCAAATGCAAGCCGGTTAGGCGTTCCGGTTTGGGTGACGTTTGGGTGACCGGTGCGAGTCTTAAGGCGAGCTTTGGCGATGCCCATAGCTGATTCGAATCCCGACGCCGCGAATACTTCGATATCTGAATTTGAACGGAAAGACACTTCACTTGGTCGAGGCGCTGGAAACTTACCCTTCAGCGGAGATCCGCGCAGACTTCCCGAATGTGGCAGTTGGCTTCTCGGGTTCGGTCGCTAGGAGTCTTTGACATGGATTGGTGGCTTGATCGCTTAGAGCCAATCGTTGATCAGTTCGTAGACGCCCGTACATGGCTTTAGCAATCTACTACGAAGGCCTCATCCGCGAAGGCCACATCAACGACTATGCCGAGATCGCTACACTGGGGCACGTTACTCGAGCTAGGGTTACGCAGATCATGAACCTGAGATTGCTAGCCCCTGACCTACAGGAACAACTCTTGAACATTCCCAGAGTCGAGCGAGGTCGAGATTCACTTTGCCTTAGGAAATTTCAGTCAATCGCGATTGAACCTAGTTGGAAACAGCAGAGAGAGTTGTGGAAGGATTTGTCGATTTTGTAGCGGAGGGCGATTCCTCATTGTTTCGGTTTAGGTCGTTCCTTTTTGACTCCATTCCGGCAACGGTCGCTACAAAATCGAACCTGCTCCCAGACCTTTTCCCACTTCTTTCGCCATGCAAACGGTCGCTGACAATAATCGCATATTTTCTCTGGTAGGTGGGGTTTCTTATGAGCCATCGCAGGAAGCAAGCGTTAACAGTGTTTGGAATTGACGGTTAAA
>JANMHA010000334.1:0-11366 GCA_031374925.1 Pirellula sp.
CATCCTGATCCGCCGACAGAAGATCGAATCAGGGCTGACAAACCATAAGCAATCAGAACAATGCGATGGAGCTAAGTCCTCGATCGACCGCCCTTGGTCGGTGCGATCGCGACTACTCGGCCTAGCTCATCGCGGGCGTTCTGTCCTTAGATCAACTGGAGACTATCGATGATTTGTCGAATCCTCATTACGTTGCTTCTGCTCGTGTCAACTTGCACGTCATATGCACAGGACGAGTTTCCCACTCGAATGATCGGTTTCCTGAAGACAGGACAGCATGTTGGGGTGTGGACTTCCAAAGACGAGGGTACACTACTAACTGTATTTAAAGACAAGACTGACATGGAAATCCATCGTGCTGCAGAGAAAATGGATGTAGAAGAACTGCGACGCAAATACAAAAAAGTGGACCAACAGGCCGAGAAATTGCTTCAGTCGCACTCTGAGTCCTCAGCTGCTAAAAATTCATCCGGACGGTCGCCTTCCTTAGGGATCGGACGTGTTGCGCCGATAGGGTATGCTAGTGTTCTGCACGTTGGCGACGATTATGTCTTGCTCCAATATGATTCGGGAAGACGTACTGCATACTCCTCTAACCAAATAGGGCGTCTTGTTTGGGACGAAGGCAAACCAAATCTGTACGTCTCGGGCGGAACATCCAAAGACTAATCGGACAGAACAAAAAATTGCAGATAAGCCCTCGATCAGCCGCCCGGACTTATGCTGAGATTACTACTCGGGCTACCTGAATTTGGGCGTTCGTCCCCTTGGAAAACTATATGCCAACAAAGGTATTCATAAGCTGGTCTGGAGACCTGAGCCGCAAACTTGCCGAGGCGTTGCGACAGTGGTTGCCGGGCGTACTTCAATTTGTAAAGCCATACTTTACACCCGAAGATATTGAAAAGGGTACTCGATGGGGCTCCGATATCGTCAAAGAGCTAGAATCATCGGAGATTGGGATTCTATGCCTTACTAACAATAACACTGCCAGTCCGTGGATGCTATTCGAGGCGGGCGCCCTATCGAAGAGTTTAGACAAGTCAAAGGTTTGCACGGTTCTATTTGGAATCGAGACCACTGATCTCAAAGGGCCGTTAACAATCTTTCAGCACACCAAGTTTCAGAAAGACGATTTTCGGAAGCTGGTAAAAGCGATAAATGCAGCCGGCGGCGATGCAAAGCTAGATGAAGGGGTTTTCGAAGGCGTTTTCGAAATGTGGTGGCCAAGATTGGAGGAGAAGATCAATGCGATTCTCAACGGCCATGACGAAAAAGACGAGGCACCCAATCGCTCCGAACGCGACATGTTGGAAGAAATATTGGAATTGACGCGAATTGGAACTCGTAACAAGCGTGCACGCAATGAGATCCCACCGGAAATCATAATCGAGCTAGTTGAAGGCCTCGATCGGATGTTTAGAATGCTTCATCCGAAAATGTTCCGCGACCCAGAAGTCATGTTTCTGATTGAGCGTCCACTAATGATGCTTGCTGAGTTTTCCGGACACCCCGAACTACGAGAACTGATTTTTCGAATGAGGCACCGGCTGGAGATGATCTCTGACAAGCCCGAAACTTCAAAGACCGAGAAGCCCTAGCGCCTAGGACGAACAAAATGTTGGACCGAAGTCCCCGACGGTCCGTTTCGAAATGGAAGCCGTGTTGGCGGGGACTCGGTCAACATTGCCGTTGAACTGGCCTTCGGGGTTTTGTGCGATTTGTAGGTGGACTGGGAATGTCGAATCGACATGAGCTTCGAAAACAGAGAGCAAAACGACGGGCTCGTTTGAACGCCATTCTTGCTGCGAAGGATTCCATTCAGCCACCGAATCTCCACGATCTTGCAGAACCGCCTCAGCCGATGTGGATCGATGACCAAGGATTCCACGCTATCCTACCAGGCGAAAAACCCGATGCGGAAACGCTTGAACGCATGTCAATCGCCTTTCAACAAAAGATAAGGAACTCGCCTATGTTTGTGGAAATGGTCAATACGCACGGGCTAGCCAAAGCCGAAGAACTGCTTGCCCAGTGCCGGGCCCAGTTGCAGTAGACGATTGCACTGCGATACAATTTGCCGTTCCCCACGTCGATGCCTCACGAATAGCTAGCGGGTGCGTCCTGCATGAAACCGACAATCCAAGGAATCTTGCAGCAGCACTTTCCCGCGTTTGCATTCAATAACTCGGTCTCGATTGACATGAGCCGTGCGGCACTTCAGATCATGAATTGCCGAACCGCCGCGATGGGCGGCCATATCAACAGTTGCCCAGATGGGCACTTTCATCAGATTGCGTATAACTCTTGCCGCCATCGCAGTTGCCCTCAGTGCGCTTGGCTGCCGCGTGAACAATGGCTCAGTCAGTGGAAACAACGACTGTTAGTCTGCCCGCACCATCATTGCATCTTCACTCTACCGCATGATTTCAACATCGTATGGAGATACAACAAGGCCGAGTTTTCGGAGGTCCTCTTTCATGCCGTTTCCGAAACGTTGCAGGAGTTGCTGGGCGACCCCAAGTTTCTTGGCGGCAGAGTTGGTTTGCTATGCGCATTGCATACCTGGAACCAGACGCTTCAGGAACATATCCATTTGCATGTTCTCGTAACGGCAGGTGGATTGGGCTCGGATGGTCGCTGGCTTCAATTGAAGAAGTCATGCTTATTGCCGCGTAAAGTCCTCATGATCAAGTTTCGTGGCAAGTTCAAAGCGATGCTCAAGCAAAAGATAGCGTCGGGCAAGATCAAGCTTCCGCCAACGATGACGGAGCCGAGTTTCGATGCGTTGCTGAGGAAGCTGACCAAAATGGACTGGAACGTCAAGATCCTCAATCGTTATCCAAGCGGAGCGGGGGTGGCAACATATTTGGCGAGGTATCTCAAGGGAGGGCCGATTGGGAACTCGAGGCTGCTGTCGCTTGAGGATGGGCAAGTGACGTTTCGCTATCGCATTGGAACACATGAGGGCGGGGACGGGAAAGAGCAGGGAGTAACGAGTCTTCCAGTCAACACGTTTATTCGTCGGTTGCTGGAGCATGTGCCGCCACGTCGATTGCAAACGGTTCGCGGGTATGGTCTTTACAGCGGCAATCAGCATTCGCGGATCGACCAAGCCAGAGCAGCCTTAGAGATGCCAGCGGCGAGTCAGGCGCAGGAGATCAAGACTTGGCAAGAGATATGCGAAGCATCCGGTTATGGAGAGACATGTCGGTGCCCACAGTGCGGAGCGCGGCTCGTCTCGCATAGCGAATTCAAAGCAGGCCGCGGACCACCTTCCATCTCACCGAACTTATCCACCCCAACGGAGGCAGCATGAAGCGACTTCGCGATCAGTCCCCAAGGATCAAAAGATTTGTCACCCAGATTACCGAAGGTGCGCGCACGACCGATGAATTCTGCGGTACATACAGAAAAAAAGGAGAAACAAGCGTCCCACGGGCAACGGTGCTTGTGGTAAAATCCTAAGGAGCAACGGAATGCCGAACGAGGTTGCGAATGACCGCCGTTCAACAAGCCGTTGCACCTGATTTCGCGGTCAGCCTAAAGTGTCCTTCCCAACTACACCTACGCGAAACAGGTGAACTAAAGCGTTCTGATTTGCAGTGCTCGATGACATTGTGGCGCGGCAATGCTGGCAGCGCATACGCTTGTCGCGTTTATCTTTCTGCCGTAGATTTTTCTGCCTCAATTCGTGAGTGACGAACAACTTTCCCATCTTGCCAGATTCGTATTGACCGCAGCGCGTTTGACAGGTGACAGCCATTCACTTCAACCCGCCTGGGCCAAGTCGTGGATTGCATTATCCTGCATCCACGCAGACTTAGCGTGTCATCGTGTTGCAGCGTGACAACAGAACTCATACAATGCTGAAAACGGTACTCGTGGTACTGACATCCTGATCGGCCAATTGATGGTCGATTAAGGGCTGACAAACAACAAGCAATCAGAACAATGCGATGGACCTAAGGCCTCGATCGACCGCCCTTGGTCGGTGCCATCGTTACTCCTCGGCCTAGGTCATCGCGGGCGTTATGCGATAGGGAGTGTCGGAGTCTTCATGATGGTAGCTGACGAGAACCCCTACGATCCCGCAACGTCAATTATTGCCGATGACCACGCTTCACTTTCCAGAGAAACTACTACTCTTGCGACGCGCGTGAAACGATTTATTGCATCATCGTTTATTGTGATGGCGTTCGTCTTCATCGGCTATTCTGGAATCAAGCTATTTCTAGAAAGGCAATGGCTAACTTCGTTTTTTGCCGTCTCCTTCGCATTGATGCTGATCCCGATGGTCGATCATACCTCAACGATGCGTCAGCGACTTGCCGTCAGTTTTGTCATGCCATTTGCGCTTGCTGGTTTGGCTTCGTTCGTTTTGATTTACTTCTCGATGTTCCGATTTCCCTGGTTTGAGAGCGTTTTCAACAGCAAGGATACCGGGCCATTGGGACTGATTGTGTTCGCTTTATTTGGGCTTGTCGTTGGTGGTATCGCGGGCTGGCGTTTGATAAACTACTGCTGGAAATCAAAGATCGCATAACTATGGCATGCACACGAAGCACTCGGTCGGCCGTTTTTGACTTGCGTTGAGTCAACTCCTCGTGCTCGGTGATGCCGGTCGTTGAACTAAACCGCTTCGCCAATCGCATTCAGGGGTGGTTCTGAGTTCGCGCAGCGCGCGATTCCGGCGCGTGCATCCTTGCTTAGGCACAGTCGCACCTTCCGTGCTGTGACTCTCTCATTGCTTCGCCATGGCTCTGTGCGTTCTTCTAGGATTGCGCTTTGGCGCAACAACTTGTTAATCGGAGGGGAGGCGGTTACTAGTAACGGTTGTCCCATCAGTCTATTTTGCCCGATTGACGATTAAAGTGATTAAATGATTTGCGCTATGTGAATATTTAACCATGCTGATCGGAGACCTTGCGATCGCAATGGTTCTTACAGTTTCAGTCTCTTGTTACAAGGCTCACAGCATGACTCCTTACGAACGTCGAAAAACCCCTTTTACACAGCGAATGGCCGAAGATATGCAAGTTCGCAACTTCTCGCCACGCACCGTCGACTCCTATACCTATCACGTCGATCGCTTCGCCAAGCATTTCGCAAAGGATCCTGAGCAGTTAGGGCCGGAGGACGTGCGAAACTTCCAACTTTGGATGATTCGCGAAAATAAATCTTCTTGGAGTCAGTTCAACCAAGCTGTTTGTGGCCTACGGTTCTTCTATTCCGTTACCTGCAAGAAGGAGTGGGTCGTTAGCCACATCCCTTTCGGCCATGTTCCCAAGAAGCTTCCTAATGTGCTTGGCTCCGATGAGGTCGCCAACCTCATCTCATGCATCACTCACACCAAGCACCGAACTGTTGTCATCATTCTCTACGCGGCGGGGCTGAGACTCTCCGAAGCACTCAACCTCAGCTTCAGGATATCGATTCGGCCCGGATGCAATTGAAAGTCGTTCAGGGCAAGGGACGCAAGGATCGATATGTTCCGATATCGCCCAGACTCTTGATCGCGTTGAGAGTCTATTGGAAGGAGTTTCGGCCGACGAGCTTCTTGTTCCCGGGGCTGACGCACGATGTGCCGCTCAATGGAGCGGTCATTCAGAAAGTAGTCACCTTGGCAGCGGCCAAGGCGCATATCAACAAGCACGTTACCCCACATACGCTCAGGCATTCTTATGCGACGGGGCTCTTGGAGGCTGGAGTGGACTTGATGGCTATCAGCAAACTGCTCGGACACTGCAGCTTTACGACAACCATGGTCTACCTGCATTGCCGCAAGCAGCATCTCTGCTCAACACCCAGTCCGCTGGACTGGCTGCCGGTCAAGCAGTGCCCGCTTTGGGTCGATCCAAGCTTGCAGACCAATCTGCCAGCAAAGAAGCCCAATTCGCAGCCGGAAACGATATCGGAAGAACAGGAAATGCCAACGGAGTTACAAACACCGGCAGACCAGTTGCTCAAACCCAGAAGAGGTCGCAAGAAAAAAGACTGAACGGCATTGCCGATCCGCTTTCGGTACTTGGGATCGTTCGTCGTTACACCGAGTCGTATGTTACCAAGCACTTCAATAGTTTGAGTGCTCAGGTAGAGAGTACGCTAGTGCGATTAGGTTTCTGCCGAACAGCGGATTTAGGTTCTCGCAACTACCAGTGCAATGGCTGCAGCTATGGCCGTACGGTGTACAACTCGTGCGGCGATCGGAATTGCCCGCAGTGCTGCGGCGCTAGACGATCGGCTTGGTTGGATAAGACGACCAAGTTGATCGAGCCAAGGGTCACTTATTTTCAAGTGGTAGCCACGCTTCCGGAGAAACTGTCTTCGTTAGCGTTAGGCAATCGGCAGGAAGTGTACGACCTGCTTTACTCGTCATCTTGGGCGGTTCTCAAAGCAAAGATAGAAAAGGATGTAGGCATTCAAGCTGCTGGAGCAGGAGTGCTTCATACTTGGAATCAGCGACTTGGTCATCACCCGCATATTCACTTCGTGGTTCCAGGCAACGGTCCGAGCCTTGACGGAACACGGTGGGTTGATTGTCGGGTGACCAAGGGAACAAGAGCCAATCCATCGAAGCCATTCTTGGTAGACAACAAGGTGCTAGGTCGTGAGTTTCGGGACCTCTTTCTGAAGCGACTATCGAAGAAGATAGAGCAGGGGCTTATCGTTCCGGAGGACGTGGAGCAAATGGCGAAGGTCATTCAAGAGTTGTCGGCTATCGATTGGGTCATTTTCATCCAAGGCCCACCGAAGCAAGACTGCGGCGGGGAGTTAGTGTTGAAGTACTTGACGCGTTACATGACAGGTGGCCCGATTTCGAGCCAACGGATTATCGAAGAGAAGGATGGCCGCATCTACTATTGGGTAAGGAGTAAAGACAAGAGTGGAGGCCGAGAAAAGTATTCGTTGCCCGGCGCGACGTTTGTACAACAATGGTGTTTGCATATCTTGCCAGAGGGATATACGCGGAGCCGATTCTTCGGGGCCTGGAGTAACACCAAGCGAAAAGCTTACCAAGCGAACGTTGCGAAGTTAATCGCTCCCGTTCGCATCGAATCACTGCAATCCGCTGCGTTGAAGGACGCAGCAACTTCGACAGAGGCAGGAGAACGGAAGCGCAAGTGTCCGTGTTGTGAGGGGCGTTTGGAAATAGTATCGGAAGTAGAGCGACCGAAGTGGCGAGAATTGTTTTACGGTCCAGCGCATCCATGGTGGTACGAATGGACGAGCATGGGAAAGCGACCTCCAAGTTAACAGCGGTCTAGTCTCAAACACAAGCATGGCGTCGGTCGTAACCACTGGCTCAGCTCAAGCGCGTCCCGGCCGAACAGGTAAGCTATCCACAGCATCGCAATCGTTTTAATCCGAACGACTGGCAGGTAGCGGAACCATCTGAGGGGTTAGCAAGAGCGGAAACCACAACCGTAAGAGGACAAGGATTCCACGTTTCTTGTCCGAGCCAGTAGCGAAGTGATTACGGTTCGCAGTAAAATAGACAGCCGTAGAGACGAAGCGGCTCAGTCCAACGCACAATCTATCCCTCCGATCCGCTTCGCTACTGTTGGGATAGATTGCTATTCGTTAGATTGCTATTCGTTAGATTGCTATTCGTTTTGATTGCTATTCGTTCGTCGATAGAAGATCGGAAGATCCAACATGTTGCGATATTCTCTTCGCTCAATGCTTGCGTTGACGTTCATGATTGGGGCCACGTGTGCGGTTGTTCGGTACGTCTACACGCCGATTGTCAGTGTCCGTTCTACCGTAGTTGACCTTGGCACTGTTTCCATCGGAGACATTTATAAGGTTCCCTTCAAGTTCAGTAATCACGGACGGCGAGACGTAACCATTACGTTTGAGTCCACCGTCTGCCCAATTGCTTATGTCGAGATGCCTGCAGAAGTCCGCCCAGGCAATTCCGAAAACGTGGTCCTTCATCTGCGAATTCGAGAATTGATTCACACTCCCAAGACTCGATTCGATAGAATTGAAATGCCTTGCTATATTCGGACTAATGATTTCGCGGCGAGGCAGATCAAGTTGACCGTTGTCGCGACTCGCGACAATTCAACTCAACCCAAAACCAACATCGACGAACCAAGCGATGCACACCAAGCCCTCGGTCGACCGCTTTGACTTGCGTTGAGGCAACTTGCTCGGGCTGGGTGATCGCAAGCGTTACCGGAGAAGAACATGATCGCAATGAATCGAAGGTCGATATTACGACGAGTCGACTGGTTCGCCCTCATTCTTTTCTCCGTCGTTTTTTCTGCACATCGCACGTCTGCCGGCGATGGACAGAGCGAAGTCGACAAGTTAGCGTCAACAAATTCGCCATGGGTTATCAAGGGCAAACCGGGAAAGGAGACTGCCTCAAAAGGGGATGTCTACAGTGCTGACGAATCAACGCGAATCAAAACGCAGGTAACCGCGACAATTCGAAACAGTGAGAAACTGTGGTTAGATCTTGTCACGCATCTCGATGACAAACGACATTCAGGAGTCATTGGAATCGATGCAGGCTACCCTCGCAATTGGACCGTTGGCGACGTTTGTCAGAACATCTTAGGGGAATCGCTTTCCGCACCGTTCTACCGGCATTTTCCGGGAACAAAAATGAACTATCATCGATTCAGAATGCCTTCCTTCGCGAAAGACAAGGAAAAGCTTTCCGAGTGGTGTCTGAATCGCAAGGAGGAAAAGCTTTACGAGCTACAAATTGCAGCTTGCGAATGGGCCCTAACGGAACTTGAATCCCCAGACATACGTGAATGGGACATCAAAACCGATCAGAGAAAAGAAATTGCCGAGAAGATTCGCCGTGAGATTGAAAGGCTGAAGGAATCACGAACTGCTGTTGCAATTGCAATTGCGTACGATATCCATTGACCCTCAAGATTCCGATCGGAACTCCGGTAACAAAACCGTGCACCGAAGCATCCGACGGTGCGTTTTTGACTTTAGAGACCTCACTTGCGGATGCTCGGTGAGGGTTGCCGTTATTTGTCTCGAAGGTCCGCGAACTATGAACGAACCTGACACCGAAAATGTACGATCTCCTCTAACTTTTTCGATGCGGCATTTATTGCTCGCGATGCTTTTGCTCGCAATTCCCCTTGGATTGTTTCGTACTTATTGGACTCGAGTCAACGACACGGTCGACGAGCGAACGATTGCGTTTTCAGATATTTCGTTTTCCGTCCAAATTTATCTCTTAGCATCGGCAATATCGCTGGCCCTAATCGTGGTTGGTCTTGTCGTTTGGCTGTGTATTCGAAGAAACTATAGGACGGCAATGATGATGCTCGGATTGGTTGCTTTAGTTGCATACTTGGCAACTCCATTGGTGCGATCGAAAATATTTGAGCCAATAAATGGAAATCCGATAGCCGAGACCCATAGCAATGCAGCTTCGATTGCTGCTATGGCGATCATTAAGTTCTTCGCTAAGAATGAACGATGGCCCGGCGCTTGGAGTGACTTAGATGACGAAATCACGACGGTTCTAAAGGAACTGAATGCAAGCCGCGTAAAATCCAATAGCAATCCTGACCCTTTTGCAAGCGCAAACGATGTTGATCCATATTGGGGCGAAGAAGCATCGCAGGCAATCGCGAACCGAACAACTGACCTAAATGGACTTACTCTTTCCTCACTCCCCAAACTAGTTGATGTGGATTTTGCAGCGAACCCAACGGAACTTGCATCGCAGAAATGGTACGAATTCAAAGGAATCATTCCCAAGAAGCCAAGCTACAATGTCTATCGGGTCGAGTTTAAGAAACTTATTGGTCAGCTATCAAAAGAAACGTCGACCGAGAATACCAGCACCCAAAAAGACAAATAACAAAAAATTGAAGCCAAGTGCTCGGTCGGCCGTTTGGACTTGCGTTGAGTCTCCTACTCGCACTGGCTGAATTTTGGCGTTAGGCAGACGAACCGGGAGTTGCGCGTGAGCACGAAAGCCACAGTGTTCGGAACCATCGCATGGGCCGTTGGGTTTCTGCTATCCGCCATCGCCCTGAAGGGAAATCCCGTCGGCGACTGGATAGAGGGCGCACTTCTTGCTGGCTGGATCGTATTCGTATCTCTGGCATCCTGGACCGCCGCGAAACATCGCAGAAGTGGCCGGCCGCAACGCGAGCATACGCCTCTCGAGGACGTAAACGAATGAAACTGGCGCCCGGGGATCACGTTGAGCACTTCGGCACCGTTGATGTCGATGGTCAGCCTGTCTCATCTGAGCAGTTCCGCGGTTGTCACTTGCTGCTGATCTTCTATCGCTATGCCGCTTGCCCGATGTGCAACCTGCGCCTGCACGACTTTGCCGCGCAGTATCCGCGCTTGCATGCTGACGGACTTTCGGCTGTCGCCTTCTTCCATTCCTCTGCGAGGGCGATCAAGAGGAATGCGGGTCGGCGCCGCTATCCGTTTTCGCTTGTGCCGGATCCACATCAGGAGATCTACCGAGACTTCGGAGTAACGACGTCATGGGCCGGATTGTTCAAGTCCATGGTACTTCCAAGCTTCTATTGGGACTGGATCCGTTCGATGCGCTACGGTTTCTGGGGAGCGGTGGATACGCAGATGGCGAAGATGCCTGCGGACTTTCTTGTCGGCCCAGACGGTCGCATTGTGCTTTTGCACTACGGCAAGAATATCGGCGATCATCTCGCACGGGCAGACATCGAGAGGACGCTGTCAGAATCGTCAGAGTCCGGTGGCGCCGCGCCGTCTGCCTAACAAAAAAATGCACCCGAGTTGCGGATCGCGCGTTTCCTGAAATCAATGTCACTTGGCCGCAACCGGGTGATTTTAGACGTTACGTCTAAGAGATTTCGCGCAGAGCTATAATGGACGCCAACGAATGGTTCGAAATAGTTCGCAAAAGTCGGCTAGTAGACTCCCCGACTTTATCCACTTGGCGTATCACCTGCGCAGGATGTGCTGATGTGCCCAAATTAGCTGTAAGTATGATTGAGGGCCTTCTACTCACCGACTGGCAAGCCGAAAAACTTCTTGCAGGAAGATGGAAGGGATTTTTTGTAGACCACTATTGCATTAGACGCAGATTGGGGCAAGATGATGAACTTCGAACACTTGTTTTCGAAGCCTTGGACATGCGTGACCGAAGTTTTGCGATTCTTTCAGTTGTTCCCCCTTCTCGGAAACGCCGGGACGACGGAGGTCTGATATACTCGGTGCGACCGAAGGAATGACGTAACATATAAAGGATTAGATTTTGCGTCGTTGTTCTAGGGACGCGCGTGGGCCAGCTTTGTTGATTGCCATTCTTGGATTAGAAGCTTAAGAGGCCAGCCAAAATCTAATCCCATGTTCGAGAAGCCCAAGCGGCAGTTCTC